>NZ_JBMVFA010000052.1:0-38458 GCF_049543595.1 Kitasatospora sp. NPDC094028
GTGTGTGAAGCGGCAAACTCCACTACGCCCGGAGGTCCCTCCTTGATCAACTACCGAGAGCCAGTGTCACTAACGTGTCGGCCGAGTACACCTAGGCCCTGGTCCGTCAGCCGTACGAGACCGGCGAGTGCATCTCCCAGAGCAGGAGTTCGGCGCCGGTCTCGCCCGCGGTCGGGTCGGCGAAGGCCTCGCCGGTGATCCGGACGCTGTCGCCGGGCTCCATCGAGCGGCCGCCGCCCTTGGGCCCGGGGACGGTCCGGTAGCCGAGCGAGCCGGCCGTCAGGTGCGCGTACCGCCAGGGCGCCGCGGGCAGCTCGGGCAACGGCTGCCAGGGGCCGGCGGTGGCCAGCCAGAGCGCGGCGTCGCCGCGGCGCAGCCGCAGGGCGCCGGTGCCGGCGTCGCGTTCCAGCCCGGAGGCGAGCAGCGTCAACCCGCCGTCCGCCGGTTCCACCTTGCGCAGCCCGTACGCCGGGGCGGCGTCGAACTCGTCCGGCTGGAGCCACATCTGGACGAAGCGCACCGGTCCGGCGGCGCCGCCGACGTTGCGCTCGGTATGGGTGACGCCGGAGCCGGCGCTGAGGTGCTGGACCATCCCGGGGCGGACGACGCCGCTGTGCCCGGACGAGTCCCGGTGGGCCAGCGCGCCCTCCAGCACCCAGGTGAGGATCTCGGTGTCGCGGTGCTTGTGCTCGTCGAACCCGGCGCCGGGGGCGAGGACTTCCTCGTTGCAGGCGAGCAGGGCGCCGAAGTGGGTGTTCTTCGGGTCGTAGTGCCCGGAGAAGGAGAAGGCGTGCCGGGTCTCGACGCCCTCGGCCGGGGTGGAGCGGTAGCGTTCGGCGGTGCGCCGCAGGTCGGCGCGGCCGCGCTCGGGAGCATCGGTCACGTTCCCACCGTAGTGGTTGTGACTCTCACCACCGTCCCGCTGCACCGGGGGTGTGCGCGAGCAGTCACTCACGTGAGGCAGTCTTGTCCTTGTGCCAGCCGCTTCCGCGAACTCCAAGAGCGAACCCAGTCCCGCCGCACCCGAACCGACCGGGAAGAGCCCGGCCGCGAGGACCGGCCGCGACCGCCCCGGGCGCGCGGCGCCCCGCCTGACGGCCCAGGAGCGCAGAAACGCCGCCGAGCGGGCCGAGCGGCGGGCGGCGACGCTCAAGCGGCTGGAGAAGTCCTCGGGCAAGCTGGCCACCGCCGCGATCTCCCGGATGGACGACCAGCTGGGCTGGTACCGCCGGATGCCGCCGGAGCACCGCTCCTGGATCGGCCTGGTCGCCCAGGCCGGCATCGCCGCCTTCACCGAGTGGTACCGCCACCCCGACGCCGCGCAGGCGATCTCCACCGACGTCTTCGGCACCGCCCCGCGCGAGCTGACCAGAGCCATCACGCTGCGCCAGACCGTCGAGCTGATCCGCACCACGATCGAGGTGATGGAGGAGGCCATCGAGGAGGTGGCCGCCCCCGGCGACGAGGCGGACATGCGCGAGTCGGTGCTGGTGTACGCCCGGGAGATCGCCTTCGCGACCGCCCAGGTGTACGCCCAGGCGGCCGAGGCGCGCGGCGCCTGGGACGCCCGGCTGGAGGCCCTGGTGGTCAACTCGCTGCTGTCCGGCGACGCCGACGAGGGCGTGCTCTCGCGCGCCGCGGCGCTCGGCTGGGGCCAGCCCAGTCAGGTCCGGGTGGTGATGGGCAGCGCGCCGGACGGCGACAGCGAACTGGTGGTGGAGGCGATCCGCCGGGCCGCCCGGTACGCCAAGCTGCACGTGCTGACCGGGGTGCTGGGCAAGCGCCTGGTGGTCGTGGTCGGCGGTGAGAAGGAGCCGGTGCACGCGGCCCGGGCGCTGATCGGCCAGTTCGCCCCGGGCCCGGTGGTGGTCGGCCCGACCGTGCCCGACCTGCTCTCGGCGACCCGCTCGGCGCACGCCGCGGCGGCCGGCCTGCGGGCCTGCGCGGCCTGGCCGGACGCGCCCCGCCCGGTGCTGGCGGACGACCTGCTGCCGGAGCGGGCACTGGCCGGGGACCAGGCCGCCCGACGCCAGCTGGTGGAGGAGATCTACACACCGCTGGACGAGGCGGGCTCGGCGCTGCTGGAGACGCTGAGTGTCTACCTGGAGCAGGCGTCCTCCCTGGAGGGCGCGGCCCGGATGCTCTTCGTCCACCCCAACACGGTTCGCTACCGGCTCCGACGCGTGACCGACGTCACGGGATACGCCCCCTCCGACGTACGTTCGGCGTTCACGCTCCGGATCGCGCTGGCCCTCGGCCGGCTCGCGGACGCGGGGGAGCCCGGCTGACTCCGGGTGTAGGGACCATACAATCCCGGATGGTTTTCTTCGTTACCGTCGCCTACCCGCCCCTGGGCGCCTGGCGAGAGAGGGTTGAACCGTGCTCGTAATCGTCGCCCCTGGACAGGGTGCCCAGTCCCCCGGCTTCCTCAGCCCCTGGCTCGAACTCGACGGTGTCGCCGACCGCCTCGGCCGCTGGTCGGAGGTCGCCGGGCTGGACCTGGTCCACGCCGGCACCGAGGCCTCCGCCGAGGAGATCAAGGACACCGCCGTCGCCCAGCCGCTGCTGGTCGCCGCCGGGATGATGGCTGCCCGTGAGCTGTTCCCGGACGAGGCCGTCGCCCGCAAGCTGGTCGGCGCCGTCGCCGGCCACAGCGTCGGCGAGATCACCGCTGCCGCCGGCGCCGGGGTGCTGAGCGCGCACGACGCGCTGACCTTCGTCCGTGAGCGCGGCCGGGCGATGGCCGAGGCCGCCGCCGTCACCGAGACCGGCATGATCGCCGTGCTCGGCGGCGACCCGGAGGTCGTCGCCGCGAAGCTGGCCGAGCACGGCCTGACCGCGGCCAACAACAACGGCGGCGGCCAGATCGTCGCCGCCGGCACCCTGGCCCAGCTGGAGGCCCTGAAGGCCGACCCGCCGGCCGGCGCCAAGATGGTCGCGCTGAAGGTCGCCGGCGCCTTCCACACCGAGCACATGGCCCCGGGCGTGGCCCGGCTGGCCGAGCTGGCCCCGAGCCTGACCGTGGCGGACCCGCAGGTCCGGTACGTGTCCAACCAGGACGGCGGGGTCGTGGACTCCGGCGCCGAGGTGCTGGCGCGCCTGGTGTCGCAGGTCTCCAACCCGGTCCGCTGGGACCTGTGCATGGAGGCCTTCGGCCGGATGGGCGCGACGGCCGTGATCGAGCTCTCCCCGGCGGGTACCCTCACCGCGCTGCTGAAGCGCAACCTCAAGGGCGTGGCGACGCTGGCCCTTAAGACCCCCGCCGACCTGGACAAGGCCCGCGTGCTGATCGAGGAGCACACGGGCGAGCAGCAGGAGGACCAGGCATGAGCAAGCCGCAGATCCGTCCGGCGTCCGGTGCGCAGTACTCGCGCATCCACGGCGTCGGCGGCTACCGCCCGGTCCGGGTGATCCCCAACGCCGAGGTCCTGGAGTGGATCGACTCCTCGGACGAGTGGATCCGTACCCGCAGCGGGATCGAGCAGCGCCGCTGGGCCGGCCCGGAGGAGTCCGTCTCCGAGATGTCGGTGCAGGCCGCCGGCAAGGCGATCGCCCAGGCCGGCATCGCCCCGGAGCAGATCGGCGGCGTGATCGTCGCGACGGTCTCGCACCTCAAGCAGACCCCCGCGATCGCCACCGAGATCGCCGAGCGGCTGGGCTGCGGCACGGCCCCGGCCTTCGACATCTCGGCCGCCTGCGCCGGCTTCGGCTACGGCCTGGGCCTGGCGGACGGCATGATCCGCGGCGGCAACGCCGAGTACGTGCTGGTGATCGGCGTCGAGCGGCTGAGCGACCTGACCGACAAGTCGGACCGCTCGACCGCGTTCATCTTCGGCGACGGCGCCGGCGCCGCGATCGTCGGTCCGTCCGACACCCCTGGCATCGGCAAGCTGATCTGGGGCTCGGACGGCTCGCAGAAGGACGTCATCTCGCAGACCCAGGCCTGGGACACCGCGTTCGCCCAGCCCGGTGCGATCAACGGCGTCGGTGACGAGGTCAAGTGGCCGGCGCTGCGGATGGAGGGCCAGCCGGTCTTCCGCTGGGCGGTCTGGGAGATGGCCAAGGTGGCCCAGCAGGCGCTGGACGCCGCCGGGATCACCGCCGACCAGCTCGGCGCCTTCATCCCGCACCAGGCCAACATGCGGATCACCGACGCCATGATCAAGGCGCTCAAGCTGCCCGCGTCGGTGCCGGTCGCCCGCGACATCGCCGAGACCGGCAACACCTCGGCGGCGTCCATCCCGCTGGCGATGGAGCGGATGCTGGAGAGCGGCGAGGCCCGCAGCGGCGACCTCGCACTGATCATCGGGTTCGGGGCGGGTCTCGTCTACGCGGCGACAGTCGTTACGCTCCCCTAGGCGCGTTTCGCCCCATCCACCCACAAGCCCGCACCCGGCCGCCGGTCGGATGCGTTCAACACCGAAGAGGAGCAGCCAGTATGGCTACCAAGGACGAGGTTCTGGAAGGTCTCGCCGAGATCGTCAACGAGATCGCCGGCATCCCGACCGAGGACGTCCAGCTCGACAAGTCCTTCACCGACGACCTGGACGTCGACTCGCTGTCCATGGTCGAGGTCGTCGTGGCCGCCGAGGAGCGTTTCGACGTCAAGATCCCGGACGACGAGGTCAAGAACCTGAAGACCGTCGGCGACGCGGTGGACTACATCCTCGCCCACGCCTGAGCGATCGACGCGTTCGATCCCTCCGATCCGTCCGGCGACTCACCCGCCTCGGACGGATGACCGGTCGGCCCGACTCACTTCGAGTCAGGTCGGCCCACCGGCCGGGACGCCCCACCGGGCGCCCGGCCGGGCCCATCTTCGGCTCGCCGCCGACCCCGCACGCAACGTGAGAGAAGAAGAAACCAGTGACCGCTGAAAACCGCACCGTGGTCGTCACGGGTATCGGCGCCTTCACGCCGCTGGGCGGCGACGCCGCCACCACCTGGAAGGGCCTGATCGAGGGCAAGTCCGGAGTGGCGGCCCTGACCGAGGAGTGGGCCGCCGACCTGCCCGTCCGGATCGCCGCGCGCACCGCCGTCGAGCCGGGCGACATCCTGCCCCGCCCGCTGGCCCGCAAGCTGGACCGCTCCGCGCAGTTCGCGCTGATCGCCGCCCGCGAGGCCTGGGCCGACGCCGGCTACGACACCCCGGCCACCGACGAGGCCTCCAAGCTGGCCCCGGAGCGCCTGGGCGCGGTCATCGCCTCCGGCATCGGCGGCGTGACCACCCTGCTCGACCAGTACGACGTGCTGCGCGAGAAGGGTGCCCGCAAGGTCTCCCCGCACACCGTGCCGATGCTGATGCCCAACTCCCCGGCGGCCAACGTCGGCCTGGAGGTCGGCGCCCGCGCCGGCGTGCACACCCCCGTCTCCGCCTGCGCCTCCGGCGCCGAGGCGATCGGCTACGCGATCGAGATGATCCGCAGCGGCCGCGCCGACGTCGTGGTGGCCGGCGGCACCGAGGCGGCGGTCCACCCGCTGCCGATCGCCGCGTTCGCCAACATGATGGCGATGTCCAAGAACAACGACGAGCCCGAGCGCGCCTCCCGCCCGTACGACAAGGCCCGGGACGGCTTCGTGCTGGGCGAGGGCGCCGGCGTCGTGGTGCTGGAGTCGGCCGAGCACGCCGAGGCGCGCGGCGCGCGGATCTACTGCGAGGCCGTGGGCCAGGGCCTGTCCTCGGACGCCCACCACATCGCCCAGCCCGAGCCGACCGGTGCGGGCGTGGCCCGCGCGCTGGCCGACCTGTTCGACCGCAACGACCTGGACAAGGCCGAGATCGTGCACGTCAACGCGCACGCCACCTCGACCCCGCAGGGCGACACCGCCGAGCTGAAGGCGCTGCGCAAGGAGCTGGGCGACGACCTCGACCACATCGCCGTCTCGGCCACCAAGTCGATGACCGGCCACCTGCTGGGCGGCGCCGGCGGCATCGAGACCGTCGCCACCGTGCTTGCGCTGTACCACCGCCTGGCCCCGCCGACCATCAACGTCGACGAGCTGGACGACGACGTGGAGGCGGACATCGTGCGCGGCGAGGCCCGCAAGCTGCCCGAGGGCCGGATCGCGGCGCTGAACAACTCGTTCGGCTTCGGCGGCCACAACGTGGTGCTGGCGTTCCGCAGCCGCTGACGCACCTGGAACCGCACACGGCGAAGGGGCCGGCCGCTCGTCACGAGCGGCCGGCCCCTTCGGCCGTTCCCGGGGCCCCGGGGGGGTGTCTCTAGACCACCTGGTGCAGCCAGCGCACCGGCGCGCCCTCGCCCGCGTACCGGAACGGCTCCAGCTCGTCGTCCCAGGGCTTGCCGAGCAGCCGGGCGATCTCGGCCTCCAGGTCGGCGCCCTCGCTGCGGGCGCGCAGCAGCACCGCGCGCAACCGGTCCTCGGGGATGAGGATGTCGCCGTGGATGCCCGTGACGGCGTGGAAGATGCCGAGGGTGGGCGTGCTGCTGTAGCGCTCGCCCTCCGCCGTGGCGCAGGGCTCGCTGGTGACCTCGTACCGCATCAGCTGCCAGCCGCGCAGTGCGGAGGCGAGCTTCGAGGCCGTGCCGGGCTCCCCGTGCCAGGAGAGTTCGGCGCGCCAGTGCCCGGGCGAGGCCGGCTGGCGGATCCAGTCCAGGCTCACCCGAACACCGAGCACCCCCGCGACGGCCCACTCGACGTGCGGGCACAGCGCGCGGGGCGCGGAGTGGATGTAGAGAACTCCACGTGTCGTCACCGGGACCTCCAGGCTGTGGACGAGGGTCGCCTTCCCCAGCTGCCTCGTGCCTGCAGTCGATCCACGTTAGCTGACATTAAGCCACTAAATTGAGCAAAACGGACAGGCTTTCGCTCAATGCTAGTCGAATCCCCGACGGGGTCCACCCTTCGGTCGGATCTCTCCCCCGAACGGCCCCATCGCTGGGCGAAACCCACCGTACCGCGCCTGTGCACAGGTCGGCTGACGCGCTTTCGAATCCGGCCGGAATACGGTAGTGAGGACCGACTCCCCGCGCCGTGCACGCGAACCGCCCCGCGCGCCCCGGTCCGGGCGGCGGGGCGGTCAGCCTCCTGACGCGGGGTCAGCCCTCCAGGCGGACGACCATCTTGCCGGTGTTGACGCCGCGCAGCAGGTCGAGGAAGGCCTCGGCGGTGTTCTCGAAGCCGTCCACCACGGTCTCCTCGTACCGGAGTTCGCCGGAGCGCAGCCAGCCGGCCAGGTCGGCGGTGAACTGCGGGCGCAGGTCGGCGTGGTCGCCGACCAGCATGCCCTCCAGCCGCAGCCGCTTGCCGATGGCGAGCGCGAGATTGCGCGGGGCGGCGGGCGCGGAGGTGTCGTTGTACTGGGCGATCGCGCCGCAGAGCACCGCCCGGCCGTGCACCGTCAGCGCGCCGATCGCGGCCTCCAGGTGATCGCCGCCGACGTTGTCGAAGTAGAGGTCGATGCCGTCCGGGGCGGCCTGCGCGAGCTGCTCGGCGACCGGACCCTTCTTGTAGTCGAAGGCGGCGTCGAAGCCGTACTCGTCGACCAGCCTGGCGACCTTCTCCGCCGAGCCGGCCGAGCCGACCACCAGCGAGGCGCCCTTGAGCTTGGCGATCTGGCCGACCAGCGAGCCGACCGCGCCGGCCGCGCCGGAGACGAAGACCCGGTCGCCCTCCTTGAGGCCGCCGACCGCGAGCAGGCCGGCGTAGGCGGTCAGGCCGGGCATGCCGAGCACGCCGAGGTAGGCGGAGAGCGGCGCGGCCTGCGGGTCGACCTTGACGGCGTGCCGGGCGTCCAGCGTCGCGTACTCGCGCCAGCCGAGCCCGTGCAGCACCGCGTCGCCCGGGGCGAAGGCCTCGTCGCCGGAGGCGACCACGTAGCCGACCGCGCCGCCGTCCATCGCCTGGCCGAGCCGGAACGGCGGGACGTACGACTTCACGTCGTTCATCCGGCCGCGCATGTAGGGGTCGACGGACAGGAAGGCGTTGCGGACCAGGATCTCGCCCGGGCCCGGGGTCCGGACCGGGGCCTCGACCAGGGCGAAGTCGGCCGGTACCGGCCAGCCCTGCGGGCGGGCGGCGAGGTGCCATTCACGAGCGGCGGCGGGGACGGTCTGCTCTGCCATGACGGGTGCTCCTTGAGGGATTCGGCGAGGGGTTCTGCACATGAAAGGTTGACCAACTGAAGTAACCATGGGCATGAAAGGTTCATGATGTCAACTTTTCAGGTAGACTCGAGGCATGGACACCCAGTCGACCCAGGCCGCCGCCGCGGAACCCGACGAGATCACCCGCGAGGTCGTCGACCTGATGGCCAACCTGGTCGCGCTCTTCCACCGCGAGTACGAGGAGGCCGCCGCCGCCCGCTCGCTCACCGGCGCCCAGGCCAAGGTGCTCGCGCTGCTGCGGCGCGGCCCGATGCCGATGCGCCAGATCGCCCAGACGCTCAGCTGTGAGCCGTCCAACATCACCGGCATCGTCGACCGGCTCGAAACCCGCGGCTTCGTCACCCGCGCCGCCGACCGGCAGGACCGCCGGGTCAAGCTGGTCGCCGCCACCGACACCGGCGCCGCCGCCTCCGAGGAGCTGCGCGCGTCGCTGAACTTCGCCCGCGAGCCGCTGGCCGCCCTCGGCCACGACGAGCGGGCCGTCCTGCGCGACCTGCTCCAGCGGATGCTCGCGGGCGCCGCCGGCCCCGGAGCGTGACCAGGATCACAACCGCCGGAGTCGAATCGGGCCCCGGTCAGCGGTAACCGAACCGCCTGCCGGAACGTCTAAAGTTCGAACGTCTGTCGAACGAAGAAGCTGAAGGCGGGGGGCTCACAGGATGAGCAGCAGCACGCGCAGGCGCCGCTACCTGCGGACCGCCATCGGCCTGGCAGCAGTGCTCGTGCTGTCCGTCGTCGGCGCCGGCGCCTGGTTCTACCACCGGCTGGACAGCAACATCACCACCTTCGACGCGGGCGGCGTGGCCACCGAGCGCCCGCCCGCGCCCGTCCCCGCCTCGCCCGGCGCCCAGGTGCCGGTGAACGTCCTGCTGCTCGGCTCGGACACCCGGGACGACGGCAACGGCTCGCTCGCCGGCGGCGACGCGGGCGTCGGCAACTCGGACACCGCGATCCTGGTGCACATCTACGCCGACCACAAGCACGCGGTCGGCGTCTCGATCCCCCGCGACACCCTGGTCACCATCCCGTCCTGCAAGCTGGCGAACGGCACCTGGAGCAAGCCCAGGACCGACCAGATGTTCAACTCCGCGTTCGGCATCGGCGAGTCCCCCAAGGGCAACCCGGCCTGCACCCAGAACACCGTGGAGTCGATCACCGGGCTGCGGATCGACCACACCATCGTGGTCGACTTCAAGGGCGCCGCCGCGATGACCGACGCCATCGGCGGCGTGGACGCCTGCGTGCCCAACGACGTCGACCAGTACGGCATCCACCTCAAGAAGGGCCTGCAGAAGCTCTCCGGGCAGTCCGCGGTCGACTACCTGCGCACACGCCACGGCATCGGCGACAACTCCGACATCGGCCGGATGAAGCGCCAGCAGGCCTTCCTCTCCTCGATGATCAAGAAGGTGCAGGACCAGGGCTTCTCGCTGCCCACCCTGCTGCCGCTGGCCGACGCGGCCACCAAGTCGCTCACCGTCGACGAGGGGCTGGGCACCGCGATGAAGCTGGTGGACTTCGCCCGCTCGATCTCCGACATCAAGCTCTCCGACGTCACCTTCGTCACCGCGCCCTGGCGCTTCGCCGGGGACCGGGTGCGGCTCGTCCAGCCGGACGCCGACACCCTGTGGAAGCTGCTGCGCGAGGACCGCACCCTGGACGGGCACAGCACCTCCGGCACCGGCCAGGTCACCGCCACCCCGAGCCCGAGCGCCACCGCCCCGACCGGGCCGCTCACCGCCGAACAGGCCGGCGCGCCGATCACCGTGGTCAACGGCGTCGGCACCTCCGGACTGGCCGGCTCCGGCGCCGACGCGCTCAGGGCCCGCGGCTTCCAGAACATCACCCTCGGCGCGAACACCCCCGGCCGGCAGCACACCGAGATCGCGTACGACCCCGCGCTGAAGGCCACCGCCGACCAGGTCGCCGCCCTGTTCCCCGGCGCCCGGACCGTCGAGGCGCCGGGCTCGGAGTCGATCACCGTCACCCTCGGCCCGGACTACACACCGGCCCCCGGGACCAAGCTCGACTCGGTCACCGCGCCGAGCACCGGCCCGAGCACCGGCCCGAGCGCGGGTCCGAGCGCGGGTCCGAGCGCGACGCCCGGCGGGGTGCCGACCGGGATAGCGGAGAACACCCGCGGCGCCGACACCGACCCGTGCGCCAACCTGACCTTCGGCTGACCGGCGGCGGGCGGCCGGCGGGAGTCGGGCCTACTCCGGGTCCGGCAGGCCGGTGACCACGGCGGTCAGCCGGGTCCCGCGGGGGAACGCGCCGGCGGCGGCCAGGTCGGCCAGGGCCGCCAGCAGCTTGGCCACGTAGCGCCGTTCCACCGGCACGCCGTGCCGCTGCTCGAACCCGGCGGCGAAGGCGGCGAGTTCGGCGGGCACCCGGCCGTAGCCGCCGCCGTGGTGCGCGTGGTCGATCCGCCAGCCGGCGAACTCCCGGCCGTAGGCCGCCCGGTGCAGCCGGGTGACCTCCGCCTCCAGGTAGCCCTCGCCGCCGCGCAGCACGGCCACCCCGAGCGCCCGCGCGCCGGGCGGCAGGCCCGCCGCGATGCCGGCCAGGGTGCCGCCGGTGCCGACCGGGCAGCACACCACGTCGCGCTCGCCCAGGTCGGGCAGTTCGGCCGGGATCGCGGCGGCGCCGGTCACCGCGAGGGCGTTGGAGCCGCCCTCGGGGAGCACCAGGCAGGGCTCCCAGCGGCGCCACGGCGCACCCGCCCCCGGGCCCGGGCCCGGGCCCATGTCCGGGCCGGCGAGGGCCCCGGAGCCATCGGCCCGGCCGGTGGCCTCCCGGTACGCGGCCCGGGTCAGGAACTCCAGCCGCATCCCGGCCCGCTCGGCCGCCCGCAGGGACCAGTTGCGCGGCCGGCCGGCCAGCTCCTCGCCGCGCACCAGCCCGACGCTCTCCAGCCCGAGCGCCGCCGCCGCGGCCGCGACGGCCCGCAGGTGGGTGGAGTAGGCCCCGCCGAAGGTGAGCAGCCGGGTGTGGCCCTGCTCGACCGCGGCGGCCAGGTTGGGCGCGAGCTTGCGCCACTTGTTGCCCGGGACGGACGGGTGGAGCAGGTCGTCGCGCTTGAGCCGCAGCTCCACCCCCGCACGGGCGAACACCTCGTCGGTGCAGTCCACCAGCGGAGTCGGCAGCAGGGCGGGTTCGAGCATCCCGCCAGGCTAGGGCGTGCGGGGCCGCCCCCGCCGAGCGGGGGGGCACCGAGGGGCCGGGAGGCGCGCCCTAGCGTGGGCCGGTCGGGGTGAGGAGGCCGAGGTTGTAGCCGGCGGCGACGGCGGAGGCGCGGTCCTTGACGTCGAGCTTGCTGTAGACGTGGATCAGGTGGGTCTTCACGGTGGCCTCGCTGATGAACAGGCGGGCCGCGGCCTCCCGGTTGGTCGCGCCGGAGGCGACCAGCCGCAGCACCTCCAGCTCGCGCGGGCTGAGGGCCTCCCGGGCCGGTTCGGGGGCGGGCCCGCGGACCTGGCCGAGGAGTTTGGCGGCGACGGTGGGGGCGATCACCGAGGCGCCCCGGGCGGCCTCCCGGACGGCGTGGAACAGCTCGTCCCGGGCCGCGTCCTTGAGCAGGTAGCCGGTGGCCCCGGCCCGGACGGCGGGCAGCACGTCGGCGTCGGTGTCGTAGGTGGTGAGCACCAGGACCCGTGCGGGCAGGCCGCGTTCGGCCATCTCGCGGATCGTGGTGACGCCGTCCATCCGGGGCATCCGCAGGTCCATCAGCACGACGTCGGGCCGCAGTGCGGCGATCATCGGCAGGGCCTCGGCGCCGTCGCCGGCCTCGCCGACCACCTCGAAGCCGGGGGCGGCGGTGAACATGCCGCGCAGCCCGTCCCGGACCACGGGGTGGTCGTCCACCAGCACCAGTCTGATCGTCGTCCCGTCCACGCCTCTACTCCTCCATGCTGATCGCCGGCAGGGTCGCGGACACCGTGGTGCCGGTGCCCGGTTCGGTCTCCAGGTCGAGCCGCCCGCCCAGCCGTTCGGCGCGGCGGCGCATGACGCCGAGCCCGTAGCCGCCGCCGGTGGCCCGGGAGGCGGGTTCGGTGTCCGGGTCGAAGCCGATGCCGTCGTCCCGGACGTCCAGGGTGACCAGGCCGGGCATGTACGACAGGGTCAGCCCGACGCGGGAGGCCTGCGCGTACTTGGCGGCGTTGGCCAGCGACTCCTGGGCGATCCGCAGCAGCGTCACCTCGACCTCGGGGTGCAGCGGCCGGGCCTCGCCGGTGACGGTCAGCCCGGCGGCGGTGTCGTTGTGCCGCCGCCACTGCTCGGCGAGTTCGGCCAGCGCCTCGGGCAGGGCGGCCCGCTCCAGTTCGATCGGGCGCAGCGCGTGGACGGCCCGGCGGGCCTGGGTGAGGCTGTCCCGGGCGAGCGCGGCGGCGTTGTCCAGGTGGCGCTGCCACTGCTCGGCCGGGGCGTCCTGCTCGCGGGCGCCCTCGGCGGCCTGCAGCTGGGTGACGATCCCGGCGAGGCCCTGGGCGACGGTGTCGTGCAGTTCGCGGGCCAGCCGGCGGCGCTCGTCGGCGGCCCCGGCTTCGCGGGCCTGGACCAGCAGTTGGGCGTGCAGCCCGGCGTTCTCGGCCAGCATCTCGGTCAACCGACGGTTGGCTTCGGCGAGTTCGGCATTGGAGGCCTTGCGGCGGGAGCTCAGCCGTTCGGTGATCTCACTCAGGGTCACGAGCACCGCGACGATCACCAGGTTGAAGGCGAGGACGGCCAGGAAGCCGCCGACCTGGGCGGCGGTCTGCGGCACCACCCCGCCGCTCTGGGCGAGCGAGCTGGGCACGGTGGTGACGGCCACCCCGACCGCGCGGGCCCTGCCGCGCAGGTAGCGGACGGCCTGCAGGCAGCCGGTGAAGGCGAAGAAGCCGAAGGCCGGGTGGTCCAGGACCAGGACGGTGATCAGCAGCAGCAGGACGGTGAAGTGGGCCTCGGCGTACCGGGCGCGGCCGTCCGGGCCGGGCTGCCGGTCCAGCACCGAGCGCAGTGCCAGCCACAGGAACGCGGCGGCCGCCGCCGGGAGGACGGCGGCGGCGGAGCGCGAGGTCGGGGTGGGCGCGGAGAGGGCCAGGGCGAGGGCGAACAGCAGGGAGCCGTAGCAGACCGGGCCGATCGTGCGCTGCAGCCGGTTCTGCCAGGCTTCGAGGTCGACCTCGTCGGCGGCCTGCTCCTTGATCATTCCCACCGGAACAGCTTGGCAGCCGCACCGCCCGCGAGCAGCGCGTAGGCGGCGAGTGTGAGCAGGCCCACGGCGTGCGGGAAGTGGCCGTTCCAGGAGTCCTGGAGGGTCTGGACGGCGGCGCCGCTCGGGGTGAAGTCGCCGATCCGGTCGAGGAGACCGGGCATGAACTCGCGGGGCAGCCAGATCCCCGAGAAGAACATCATCGGGAAGAAGGCGAGGGCGCCGACCGCGTTGCCGGCCTTGGCGGAGGGGACGACCGAGGCGAGCAGCAGGCCGATCGAGAGCAGCGCGGCGGCGGCGAGCAGGAAGGCCAGCAGGAAGCCCAGCGGCTGCTTCGGCAGCGCGACCCCGAGCACCGGCCCGGCGGCCACCACCAGCAACACCGAGACGGTCGCGACGGCCAGGTAGAGCGGCAGCAGCGCGCCGAACAGCAGCGCCGGGCGGACGGGGCTGGCCGACATCCGGCGCAGCACGCCGCGCTCGCGGTAGGCGGCGAGCAGCGAGGGCAGCGCGTTGAGGCCGAGCAGCAGCAGGGTGAAGACGGCGAGGATCGGCGCGTACAGCTGGATGGTGCTCATGCCGTGCATGTCCGGGGAGGTCCTGCGCAGTGCCGGGACGGAGCCGAGCACGAGCAGCAGGACGACGGGGAAGCCGAGGCCGAAGAAGGCGGTCAGCGGGTCGCGGAGGAACAGGCGGCCCTCGGTGACGGCCAGCCGGCGGACGGCGGTGACGCTGGTGTTCACGGTGCTGTTCACGGTGGTGGACCTTTCCGGGATCGGGTGCGGCGGGATCAGGCGGCGTCGTGGCGGGTGAGGGCGAGGTAGGCGTCGTCCAGGCTGTGCTCGCGGATCCGCAGGCCAGTGACGACGATGCCCTCGCGGGCGAGCAGGCCGGTGACCTCGTCGGCGAAGCCCCCGGTGCCGGTGACCTCGATCCGGCCGTCCCGCTCCTCGACCCCGGTGACCCCGCGCAGCGCGGCCAGCCGGCCGAGGTCCAGCGGGGTGGTGGGGCGGAAGCCGAGCGTGCCGCCGGTGCCGGAGCGGGCGATCAGCTCGGCGGGGGTGCCGGTGGCCACGATCCGGCCGCCGTCGAGCACGGCGGCCCGGTCGCAGAGCGCCTCGACCTCGTCCATGAAGTGCGAGACCAGCACCACCGTCACGCCCTCGTCGCGGATCCGGCGGACCAGCTCCCAGGTGTCGCGCCGGCCCTGCGGGTCGAGCGCGGTGGTCAGCTCGTCCAGGAACGCCACCTCGGGGTTGCCGATCAGGGCGAGCGCGATGAACAGCCGCTGCTTCTGCCCGCCGGAGAGCTTGTCGAACGGCGTGCGGACCTGGTCGGCGAGGCCCCATTCGTCCAGCAGCTCCCGCGGGTCGCGGGGGGCGGGGTAGAAGGCGGCGTACAGCTCCAGCGCCTCGCCGACCCGCAACGATCCCTGCAGTTGCGCCTGCTGGAGCTGGATGCCGACCCGGGGGCGCAGCGCGGTGCGGTCGCGCAGCGGGTCCAGGCCGAGGACGCGGACGGTTCCGGCGTCGGGCCGGCGCAGTCCCTCGCAGCACTCCACCGCGGTGGTCTTGCCGGCGCCGTTCGGGCCGAGCAGGCCGAACACCTCGCCGCGCTGCACGCTGAAGGAGACGTCCTCCAGCACCTGGCGCCGCCCGTAGGCCTTGCGCAGTCCCGCCACCTCGATCACGGCCATCGCGCCGCTCCCTCCCGTTCGCTCCGGGTGCTTCCCCCGGCCTGCGACGAGCTTCCCGCGCGGGGGGCCCGCGGCGGATCGACCGGCTGGTCACAACGGCCGGCGGCGGCGGTTGACCGGCGATCAACCGATCGGTTGACGGGGGCCCGGGCGGCGGGGCGACGGACGGCGCGGAGCCCGGCCGCCGTGTGTCGGCGACCGGGCTCCGCTTCCCCCGTACGGGCCGTCTCCCCCGCGGACGGCCCGTCAGCCCGCGACCACCGCGCCCTCCAGCGCCTGGCCGACCGCGCGGCCGACCAGTGCCGTGCCGAGCGCCCGCGGGACGGGCCCGGCCGCCGGGGTCAGCTTCCCGATCCGGTCGCGGTACTCGCCGCGCGCCCGGCGGTCGAGCACCGGGCTCAGCCGTCCGGCGGCGGCCAGGGCCACCAGCGCGGCGTCGGCCGGGTCGACCCGGCTGAGCGGGCTCCTGAGCGCCGCGGTGACGGCGGCGGCCAGCGCCTCGCGCACCCGCGGGTCGCCCGGGACGATCCCGGTGACCGGGAACACCCCGGCCACCCGGCGCCGGTGCAGTTCGATCCAGCCGGCCTCCGCCAGGCCGTCCCGCACCCGGTGGGCGGGCTGGTCGCGTCCGGTGGTGCGGGCGGCGCCGACCCACCAGGCCCAGCTGTGCGGCCGCTTCTCCTGGATCCGGCCCAACAGCCGTGCGCTGTACGGGTCGAGGCCGGCCGAGGCGGCGGATCCGCGGACCCGGGCGACGGCCGTGCGGCCCTCCTCGCGGATCAGCCCCCGGCGCAGCAGTTCGGTCAGTGCCGCCGCCTGCAGCAGCAGGTTGAGGCGCTGCGGCCTGGTCATCCGCGCGCGGTGCGGGTCGTAGGCCAGCAGGTACAGCTTCTCGGGCAGATTGGCGGGCAGGTCCATCTCTCGGTTCCTCCGAGTTCTCCGAAAGTCGTGGAGCGGTCCGGTCAGCTCGCGTCGGAGCCGTCGCCGTCCGGGTCCTCCTTGGGCGGGCGGCCGCGCCGTGGGAGCCGGGCCGCGCCGCTGGGCATCCGGCCGGCCTCGTTGAGGGCCCTCCGGAGCAGGAACTCGATCTGGGCGTTGGTGCTGCGGAGTTCGTCCGCGGCCCAGCGAGCCAGTGCGTCGTGAACTGAAGGGTCCAGTCGCAGCAGGAGCTTCTTCCGTTCCGTCGCCAACGCCGCGCCTAACTAGTAGAGGGAGCCCGTGTTCACGACGGGCTGGGTGCCGCGGTCGCCGCAGAGCACCACCAGGAGGTTGCTCACCATCGCGGCCTTGCGTTCCTCGTCCAACTCCACCACATCGCGGTCGGCGAGCCGGTCGAGCGCCTCCTCGACCATGCCGACCGCGCCCTCGACGATCAGGCGGCGGGCGGCCACCACGGCCCCGGCCTGCTGGCGCTGGAGCATCACCTGGGCGACCTCCGGCGCGTACGCGAGCCTGGTGATCCGGGACTCGATGACCCGCACCCCGGCCGAGGCGACCCGGGCGGCGATCTCGGCGGACAGCTGGCGGGCGACCTCGTCCGCGCCGTCGCGCAGCGACAGCCGGTCCTCGCCGTGGGAGTCGTACGGGTAGCTGCTGGCGACGTGGCGCACGGCGGTCTCGGTCTGGATGGCGACGAAGTCGGTGTAGTCGTCCACCTCGAACACCGCCATCGCGGTGTCCTCGACCTGCCAGACGACCACGGCGGCCATCTCGATCGGGCTGCCGTCCGCGTCGTTGACCTTGGCGGTCTCGGTCTCGTGGTTGCGGATCCGGGTGGAGATCCGGCGGCGGCTGGTGAACGGGTTGACCCAGGTCATGCCGGCCGTGCGGATGGTCCCGCGGTAGCGGCCGAGCAGCTGGACCACCCGGGCCTCGCCGGGCGAGACCACCGTGAGCCCGCACATGAGAACCAGCGAGGTGATCACGACCAGCGGCCCGGCGATCGTCAGCGCGATCCCCAACCCCTTGCCCCCGGAGCCCAGTTGGATGGCTCCGGCGATGACCGACCCGGCCCCGGCCAGCAGCCCGAGCAGTCCGCCCAGGAGCACCGGCAGGCCCGAGCGGGCGGCGATGGCGTGTTCGGTGATCTTCGGGGCCGGCAGGTCCAGGACGGGACTGCCTTCGTCGTCGACGAGAGTGCGCGGTGTGGTCATCGGACCGACTCCTCTGCGAGTGCTTCCGCTTAGCTGTCAAAGTGATATCACTTTTTTGCCGCACGGCACCAGGGGCAGAACAACCGGAGGACGGCCGGAGCGAGGCCCCCGACGCGGTCCGCGCACGGACGGTGCCGCAGACTGGGCCCGGCGAGGAAGATCCGCACTCGCCACGCACACCTCACAACTGATCGACATCTTTCTGGGGGGAACCATGTCGACCGCCATACTCGCCGTGCCCGAAAACCTGTCGGGCGAGCCGGACCGGGGCGCCCGAAGCAGGGGGCGGCGCCCACGGCCACGACCACGGCCGCACCGCCCGGACGCGCCACGGCTCCGGCTCCTCGCGGCCCTGGTGACCGTCCCGCCGCTCGCCCACCTGATCTCGGCCGACCTGCTCGCCTTCGCCCTGGCCTGGTACACCGCCGCCACCCTGATCCGCTCCCGGACCACCGCCCTCGACCGGCTGGTGATCTCCGGCGGCGTGCTGATCGGCTGGACCTGCGCCCTCGGCCTGCTCGCCAGCTACTGGCCCTGGGGCCTGCACCCGGTGGCACTCGCCGAGGCCACCGCCGTCCCGCTGATCGCCGCCCTGCTGCTCCAGGGCCCCCGACCGGCCCGCCGACCGGTGCCGCTCCGGGCGCGGCTGCGCCGGCTCGTCCCCGTCCGGGACCGCGCGCTGCTGCTGCCGGTCGCCGGAGCCGTCGCGTTCCTGCTCTACCCGATCGCCCGCCGCGGCGCCGCCGAACGGCTGGCCCTCGTCGTCCACTCCGAGGACCTCGGCCGACACGCCGCCCTCTACGACACGATCCTGCGCCTGGGCGGCCTCACCTCACTGCACCAGAGCGAGGCCGCCGCCACCATCAGCCCGGGCCTCGGCACCTACCCGCAGGGCAGCCACCTGACCCTGGCCACACTCAGCAGCTTCCTGAACGGCGGCGCCACCCAGGGCTCGGCGCTCTCCCGACTCTCGCTCTTCGTCGCCCTGTTCGGACTGGTCAGCGCCGGGCTGGCGACCGCCGTGCTGTGGGCCGTGCAGCGGGCCGCCGGCCCCGCACTGCGCGGCTGGCGCGGCCTGGCCCTCGCCCTCCCCACCGCCGCCTACCTGGTGGTCGCCGAACTGCCGCAGCTCCACAGCCTCGGATTCCTGAGCGAGATCTTCGCGCTCGGGCTGCTCGCCCTGCTGGTCGGCCTGGCGATCCGGCCGCTCGGCCGCATCAGCGAACAGGCCGTCGCCCTCGGCGCGTTGACCGTCGGCGTCTCCTTCGGCCACTACCTGCTGCTGCCCGCCGCCGGCGCCGTGGTGCTCGCCTGGGCCGCCACGCACCGGCGGGACTGCCTGCGGCACTGGCCGGCCCTGCTGCTCACCGCCGCGGCGGCCGGCCCGCTCGCGCTGTTCCCGCCGTACATCAACACCAAGAACGCCGGTTCGGCGGACGTCCTGACCATCCCCGGCGGCATCTACCCGGTCGGCCGGCACCTGCTGATCCCCGTCGTGGTGGCCGCCTTCGCGGCCCTGCTGACGCGCGGCTCGCTCGCCAACCGGCCGCGCCGGATCGCCCTGCTCTCGCTCGCCTCGGTCTCGGCACTCTGCTTCGGCGTGATGCAGTACCAGCTCACCACGGTCGGCACCACCTCGTACTTCTACGAGAAGATGCTCCACCAGCTGCTGGTGGTCGGGGTGATCTGCGGCGCCGCCGCCCTGCTGCCCGCACTCGGCCGCCGCACCCTCGCCGGGCCCGGCGGCACACCGTCCACCGGCGCCCGGCTGCGCAAGGGCCTGGCCGTGGCCGCGGTCACCGGCTGTCTGGCCTTCACCGTCGTCAGCAACGCCCAGCCGGACGGCGCCGTCGAGGTCGGCTGGCAGGGCAGCGCCGGGCGCGCCCTGCTGCGCGGCGCCGACGCCGCCCCCGGGGTCTCCGAACGGATCCTCGCCATCCGGAACCAGCAGCCGCAGGACGGCCGGGTGGCGGTCTCGCTCGCCGGCACCCGGGTCTGGGGCGACGCCTGGCAGGACTGGGCCTCCGTCGAGGACAACCTCTGGCTCAGCGTCCTCGACCGCGACCAGGGCGCCGCCGCGCGGCTGTGGGCCTGGGGGATCACCCGCCACAACGCCCAGGACGTGGTGAACCTGGCCGACACCTCCCCGACGCCGCTGCGGTTCTACATCGACGACACCTCACCGCTGCTCACCGACCTGCGCAGGCTCGCGGCCGACCACCGGCACCCGGCCCTGGCCGTCTCCGTGCTCCGCTACGACGACGACGGCGTCACCGTCCACCCGCTCGACCTCGGCTGAACTGCCCGGACCCGAACGCCGCGGGGCCGCCACCGACGAACGGCGACGGCCCCACGGCATCCGGGCCGGCTCGCGCCGCCGGCCCGTCAGGAAGGACGGGCGGCTGCCCGCACCCGGGTGAATTCCGGCGCGCCACACGGGAGGCGGGAAGGGCCGCGCCCTAGACTCTGCGTCGTCGCGGGCGGCCGGGCTCCGGCTCACGGGCCCGCCCGCGGACATGTCGAGAAGGTGGGGCGGGTGGGACTCGAACCCACGACCAAGGGATTATGAGTCCCCTGCTCTAACCGGCTGAGCTACCGCCCCGGTTCGCCGCGCGGGCCCGGTCGTGGGCCACGGCAACAGCAGACGGCCCCTGAAGGCCGTCCCGGGCAGCATAGCCGGTCGATCAGTGGTGGTGCGCGCCGGGGGCGCACCTGGGTGCCCCGGGCCGTGCGCCGCTTCCGGCGGGCGGCCCTGACTGGCGCCGACCGGGGCGGACGGGGCAGCCTGGACGGATGACGATGCGTGGGACGGCAGCGGCGGCCGGGGCCCTGGTACTGCTGCTCGCCGCGGCCGGCTGCACCACCGCCGCGCGGCCGGGCGGCGGCACACCGACCGTCACCTCGGCACCGGCGACGGCCTCGGGCTCCGGCCCGGGGAACGACCACGGGTGGAACCGGCAGCGGCTCAAGGGCGCGACCGGCAAGCACACCGGCGTCACCCGCACCGCCAAGGCGAACGTGCCCAACGGGCTGGTCGGCGCGGTGTTCACGCGCAACGCGGACGGCGACCACTTCTGCACCGCCAGCGTGGTCGACAGCGCCGGGCTCAACCTGATCGTCACCGCCGCGCACTGCGTCTGGGACCCGAAACTCGGCATGCGCAGCGACCTGGTGTTCGTCCCCGGGTACCGCCAGGGCGACACCCCCAGCGGCGTCTGGCCGCTGCTGTCGGTCACCGTCGACGACGCCTGGAAGTCGGACGCGGACCCGGACATGGACGTCGCGTTCGCCGTCGTCCAGGCCCAGAACGGGCAGCAGGTGCAGCAGGTGCTCGGCGCCAACCGACTCGGCGTCAACCGCGGCTACCAGGTCACCGTGCGGATCACCGGCTACCCCGGCAGCAGCGACGTCCCGATCACCTGCTCCAACACCACCAGCGAGCAGAGCCCCACCCAGCTGCGGATCGACTGCCCCGACTACACCGGCGGCACCAGCGGCAGCCCCTGGGTCACCGACTTCGACCCGGCCACCCGCACCGGCACCGTGGTCGGGGTGATCGGCGGCTACCAGGAGGGCGGCGACAACCCGGACACCTCCTACAGCAGCTACTTCGGCGACCGCGTCCAGGCCCTCTACGACCGGGCCACCGGGTGAGGAACCCGGGGGCCGGTGGCGTCGGCGGGCGCGGACTGGTAGATCTTCCTCACGAACGGCGGAACGCACGGACCGGTGCCCGCCCCGAGGAATCGAGACGGAACCCCGATGGCCCCCCGCCCGGCACGGCCCGCCCGCACGGCCGGCACGGCCGCGCTCGCGGCCCTGCTGCTCGCCGCCGGCGCCGCCTGCGGCGGGGAGGACGACCGGGCGGCCCCCACCGCCGAGGTGGCCCAGCAGACCCCGGCCCGGGACCGGATCGGCACTCTCTCGGTCCGCTCCGCGCAGGGCCCGCGGGCCTGCACCGCGAGCGTCGTCCACAGCCCCGGGCGCAACCTGCTGGTCACCGCCGCGCACTGCGTGCAGAGCCACCGGGTCGGCCTGCTGGACGGCCTGGTGTTCACCCCCGGCTACCGCAACGGCTACTCTCCGTACGGGAGTTGGCCGGTCACGACGATCACCGTGGACCCGCACTGGACGGACGAGGGGGACCCGGAGTACGACGTGGCCTTCGTCACCGTGCGCCCGCTCGGCGGCCGGCAGATCGAGGACGCGGTGGGCGGCAACCCGATCGGCACCTCGCAGGGCTTCGGACTGGCGGTCTCGGTGACCGGCTACCCGAACGAGAGCGACGAACCGATCACCTGCGCGGTCCGGACCAGCTCGCAGAGCCCCACCCAGGAGCGCTTCGACTGCGGCGGCTACACCGACGGGACCAGCGGCAGCCCGTGGGTGACGGCCAACGGCACGGTGGTGGGCGTGATCGGCGGCTACCAGGAGGGCGGGGACTCCCCGGGCACCTCGTACAGCGTGACCTTCGACCAGCGGGTGGCCGAGCTCTACCGGCAGGCCACCGCCTGAACGGCCGGGAACGTGACGAGCGCAACACGCCCGCTCGCGGCGGCACGGGGCGCGGCAAACACGAAGGCCCCCCGGTCGTCCGAGGGGCCTTCGCTCTGAGCAGTCACCGGGCGAGCCGGCGCAGCTCCCGCAATTGGACTCGAACCAATAACCTGCCGATTAACAGTCGGCTGCTCTGCCAATTGAGCTATGCGGGATCGCGGTACCGAACTTCCGTACCACGGAAGGGAAACGGGCCCTGAACGGGCTCCTTCCCAGCTCCCCCAATTGGACTCGAACCAATAACCTGCCGATTAACAGTCGGCTGCTCTGCCAATTGAGCTATGGGGGATCGGCTTCCGCTCCGGCCCCCGGTTTCCCGGGCTCCTCGGCGCTCGCTGCGGGACATACATTAGCGCACTCGGGGGGGTGGTCCGCCAATCGCTTTCCCCGGCCGGCCCGCCCGCGGCCCGGCGTGCCCGCGCGCGAGGGGTCGCGACCCCGGGGATCCTGGGGTCGCGGACGGTTCGCCGTCCCGACCAACGGGTAGGGCAAGGCGGCGGCAGGGCCGCCAGGAGAGGGAGGGTTGCGACCATGTGGAAGCTGTCGCTGGCCGTGGGATTCGCGGCCGGCTACGTCCTGGGCTCGCGGGCCGGACGCGAGCGCTACGAGAAGATCGCCGAGGTCACCCGGCGGATCGCCGAGAACCCCTCGGTGCAGGGAGCGGCCGACCGGGCCCGGCACCAGGCCGGCGCGGTGGCCGGGAAGGCGGCCGGCGCGGTCGCGGACCGGGTCGGGGAGCGGCTGCCGAACGCCGTCACCGACCGGGTGCCGTACTTCCACCGCGACCGGGACGAGGAGGACGGCTGGGGCACCGTCCGGCCGTGACCGCCGGGCTACCGCCCGACCGTGACGGCCCGGTGGCCCCACGGCCAAGAACGCCCCAACGGGCCGTCCCGAACAGGCAACAGCCCCCCGGCCCGGACGCGTCCCGGGCCGGGCTGAGGCATGATCTCGACATGGCCATCGTCGCGGGGATAGACAGCTCCACCAGCAGCACCCGGATCGTCGCGTGCGACGCCGACACCGGCACCGTGCTGCGCTCCGGCAAGGCGCCCCACCCCACCCCCGACGACCAGGACCTGCGCCCCGGCGAGGCCGACCCGCAGATGTGGCTGCACTCGCTCGGCGACGCCGCCGCCGGCGGCCTGCTGGAGGGCGTCCGGGCGATCGGCGTCAGCGCGCAGCAGCACGGCATGATCGGCCTGGACGCGGGCGGCGTGCTGGTCCGGCCCGCACTGCTGTGGCACGACCCGCGCTCCAGCGGCGCCGCCGCCAAGCTGCTCGACGCGCTCGGCGGCCCGGCCGCCTGGACGGCCGCGATCGGCGCCGTGCCCGCCGCCACGTACACCGTCGCCAAGCTGCGCTGGCTGGCCGAGTTCGAGCCCGCCAACGCCCGCCGGGTCGCCGAGGTGCTGCTGCCGCACGACTGGCTGGTCTGGCAGCTGCTCGGCCACCCCAAGCGCCGCACCACCGACCGGGGCGACGCCTCCGGCACCGGCTACTGGTCCCCGATCACCGGCGAGTACCGGCAGGACCTGGTCGAGCTGGCCCTCGGGCACGAACTGAAGCTGCCCGAGGTGCTCGGCCCCGCCGAGCCCGCCGGCCACACCCCCGAGGGCCTGCTGATCTCGGCCGGCACCGGGGACAACATGGCCGCCGCCCTGGGCCTGGGCCTGCGCCCCGGCGACGCGGTGGTCTCGCTCGGCAGCGCCGGCACGATCTTCGCGGTGCACGAGGAGGCCGTGGTCGACCCGTCCGGCCTGGTCTCCTCCTTCGCCGACGCCACCGGCCGCCACCTGCCGATGGTCGCCACCCTGAACGCCGCCCAGGTGCTGCGCTCCACCGCCGCGATGCTCGGCACGGACCTGGACGGGCTCGGCGACCTCGCCCTGCACTCCTCCCCCGGCGCGTACGGCCTGGTGCTGCTGCCCTACCTGGACGGCGAGCGCACCCCCGCACTGCCGCACGCGGCCGGCACCCTCACCGGCCTGCGGGCCGAGGCGATGACCCCCCAGCACCTGGCCCGGGCCGCCGTCGAGGGCATGCTGTGCAACATCGCGGACGCGCTGGACGTGCTGCGCGGCCGGGGCGTCGCGATCAACCGGGTGTTCCTGCTCGGCACGGCCGGCCGGCTGCCCGCCGTCCGGCACGTCGCCCCGATGCTGTTCGGCGTCCCCGTGGTCGTCCCGCCGCCCGGCGCGCACGCCGCGCGCGGCGCCGCCCGGCAGGCCGCCTGGGCGCTGGCCGGCACCCCGGAGCCGCCGGAGTGGGAGCTGCCCGAGGCCGAGACCGTCGAACCGGACGGCGAACAGGACCTGGCGATCGGCACCGGCGTGCGCCGGCAGTACCGGGCCGCCCGCGACCGGATCCACCCGGAGGCCGCGTAGCCTCTCCCGATCGCGGAGATGCGTCGCCCGGCGGCCGGTGGCAGCGTGGACCGGGACACGGCCACCGGCGGAGAGGGCGGCGGTACGCGATGGCGCTGCACAAGGGAGCCGGCGACGACCGCCGGCTGAGCATCGGCCCGTTCACCGGCATCGCCGACCCGCTCGGCGCGATGGAGCTGGCACCGCCGCTGCACCGGCTCGGCCCGGGCCCGGTGGCCGCCGACACCGCGTACCAGCTGGTCCACGACGAACTGCTGCTGGACGGCAACGCCCGGCTCAACCTGGCGACCTTCGTCACCACCTCGATGGAGACGCAGGCCACCCGGCTGATGACCGAGTGCCTCGACAAGAACATGATCGACAAGGACGAGTACCCGCAGACCGCCGAACTGGAGCGGCGCTGCGTGTCGATCCTCGCCGACCTCTGGCACGCCCCCGACCCGGACGCCGCCATCGGCTGCTCCACCACCGGCTCCAGCGAGGCCTGCATGCTCGCCGGAATGGCCCTCAAGCACCGCTGGACGCGCCGCAATCCCGACCGCTACCGGACCGGGGCCCGGCCCAACCTGGTGATGGGCGTCAACGTGCAGGTGTGCTGGGAGAAGTTCTGCACCTTCTGGGAGGTCGAGCCGCGCACCGCGCCGATGGCCGGCGACCGCTTCCACCTCGACGCCGAACAGGCCGTCGCGCTGTGCGACGAGAACACCATCGGCGTGGTCGGAGTCCTCGGCTCCACCTTCGACGGCTCCTACGAGCCGGTCGCCGAGATCTGCGCCGCCCTGGACGCCTTCCAGGAGCGCACCGGACTGGACGTCCCGGTGCACGTGGACGGCGCCTCCGGCGGCATGGTGGCGCCCTTCCTCGACCCCGGACTGGTCTGGGACTTCCGGCTGCCCCGGGTGGCGTCCATCAACACCTCCGGCCACAAGTACGGCCTGGTGTACCCGGGCGTCGGCTGGGCGCTGTGGCGGGACAAGGAGTCGCTGCCCGAGGAGCTGGTCTTCCGGGTCAACTACCTCGGCGGCGAGATGCCGACCTTCGCGCTCAACTTCTCCCGCCCCGGCGCCCAGGTCGCCGCGCAGTACTACGTCTTCCTGCGGCTCGGCCGGGAGGGGTTCCGGGCCGTCCAGGGCGCCTGCCGGGAGGTCGCCGGCTACCTGGCCGGGGAGATCGGGAAGCTCGGCTGCTTCCGGCTGCTGACCCACGGCGACCAGGTGCCGGTGTTCGCCTTCACCACCACCGGGGACGAGCCCTTCGACGTGTTCGACGTCTCGCGGCGGCTGCGCGAGCGCGGCTGGCAGGTGCCCGCGTACACCTTCCCGCCGCACCGGGAGGACCTGTCGGTGCTCCGGGTGGTCTGCCGCAACGGGTTCTCCCGCGACCTCGCCGACCTGCTGCTCGGTGACCTCGGCCGGCTGCTGCCGGAGCTGCGGCGCCAGCCCGTCCCGCTCAAGGACCTCGGCGTGCCGGCCCGGAGCGGCTTCCACCACTGACCGGACATGGCGCGGCGGGGAGGGCGTCGAAGCGCCCTCCCCGCCGCACGGCCCGACGAACCGGGGCAGCCTCCCCCCGCGAGGCTGCCCCGATCGGTGGGGGTCGGGACCTGCGATCGGACCGGTACCGGCGGACCGGGACGGTTCCCGAGCGTGTCGGCCGGTCGGCGAACCGGACCGGCAAGAGAACTCTGCACCACGGACGCGTGAAGGTTCGAGCGTTTCCAGGGGTTGTGAGACACTTCCGTCCGTCTCAGCGCCGGGACCAGGAGTTTGAGACGCCGGACCGCTGAGGTTGGAGACGCGGAGACACCCGAACGGCCAGGGCAGAGGCCGTCGCGCTCCGTCCGCCACCCACTCCCCCACTCGCATGTTTGGAAGGCCGCATTGGGTTCCGCCTGGAAGAAGCTGCCCGAAGAGCTGTCCGAGCCGGCCAGAGCGCTGGTCGACGGACTCCGGGCCGTCAAGGACTCCACCGGGCTGTCGCTCTCCGAGCTCGCCGCCCGGACGCACTACAGCCGGGCCTCCTGGGAGCGCTGGCTGAACGGCAAGCGGATCATCACCGAGCAGGCGCTGGAGGCGCTGGTCGGGACGGTCGACTGCGACGCGGCGGCGCTGCGGGAGCTGTGGCGCCGCGCGGCGGTGGCGGGGCCGGCGGACGCGGAGACCGTGGCGGACGAGCCCGCCGTCGAGGAGCCGACCGCTGGCGCCGCCGAGGACGAGGCCGCCGAGGACCAGGTGGACGTGCCGGAGCCGGCGGACCCGGCGGAGCCCGCGGCGGCCGTCCGCTGGTGGCGGCGCCCGGCGGTGCTGATCGCCGGGGCCGCGGTGCTGGCCGCCGTGCTGGTCCTGACCGGCCTGGGGCTCTCCCGGCACGGCGGGCCGTCCGATCCCGTCGCCGAGCCCGCCCCGGCCACCACCGCCGCCAAGCCCGCCCAGACCATCCCGGCCACCCCCGACTGCCGGGCGGTCGGCTGCGCCCACAAGGACCCGAAGTACACCGGCTGCGGCAAGGACGCCCGGACGCTGCAGACCCAGGTCGTCGGCAAGGTCGTCGTCTACCTCCGGTACAGCCGGACCTGCCAGGCCGCCTGGGCCGCGATCACCGAGGGCGAGCCGAAGGACTCCGCGACGATCACCGGCACCAACGGGGACAGTGAGACGGCGCTGATCCACTACGGCTACGACAACTACTCGGCGATGCTGAACGCGGCGGACCCGACGGTCGGCTTCCAGGTCTGCGGCGACCAGCCCGCCGGGCACGACTGCACGACGACCGTCACCGACCTGGCCTCGGTGGTGGAGTCCACCCCGATCCCGATCGGCCCCGCCTCCCCGCCGCCGGGCACGGGCGCGAGCGCGCAGCCGTCCACGGCGGCGCCGGCGAGCCCGAGCCCGAGCGCCGGCCAGTAGCCGGAGCCGGACGCCCTAGTCGAGGTAGCCGCGCAGTTGTGCGGCGTAGGCGTGGTCGCGGAGCTTGACCAGCGTCTTCGACTCGATCTGGCGGATCCGCTCCCGGGTGACGCCGAACACCGCACCGATCTCCTCCAGGGTGCGCGGACGCCCGTCGTCCAGCCCGTAGCGGAGCTGGACGACCTGGCGCTCCCGCTCGCCCAGGGTGGCGAGCACCGCCTCCAGGTGCTCGCGCAGCAGCAGGAGGGTCGCGGACTCGGCCGGGGAGGCGGCGTCGGCGTCCTCGATCAGGTCGCCGAGCGCCACGTCGTCCTCCTCGCCGACCGGGGTGTGCAGCGAGATCGGCTCCTGCGCGAGCCGGAGCAGGTCGCGCACCCGGTCCTCGGTGAGCTCCAGGACGGCGGCGATCTCGGCCGGGGACGGCTCCAGGCCGCGCTCCTGCAGCAGCGCGCGCTGGATGCGCACGACCCGGTTGATCAGCTCCACCACGTGGACCGGCACCCGGATCGTCCGGGCCTGGTCGGCCAGCGCCCGGCTCATCGCCTGCCGGATCCACCAGGTCGCGTACGTGGAGAACTTGTAGCCGCGGGCGTAGTCGAACTTCTCCACCGCCCGGATCAGCCCCAGGTTGCCCTCCTGGATCAGGTCCAGCAAGGTGAGGCCGCGGCCGACGTAGCGCTTGGCGACGGAGACCACCAGGCGCAGGTTCGCCTCGATCAGCCGGCGCTTGGCGATCCGGCCCCGCACCACCAGGGTGTCCAGCTCGCGGGCCAGCCGGTCGGGCGGCGGCGGGTCGGCGTTCAGCCGCTCCTCGGCGAACAGGCCGGCCTCGACCCGGCGGGACAGCTCCACCTCGTCGGCGGCGGTCAGCAGGCGGACCCGGCCGATCTCGCGAAGGTACTGGCGCAGCAGGTCGGCGGCCGGTCCGGTGCCGCCCGCCTCGGCCCGTTCGCGCGGGTCGGGCTCGGGCTCGGGCTCGGAGTCGGGCTCGGACTCGGAGTCGGACTCGGAGTCGGACTCGGAGTCGGACTCGGCGTCGAGGTCGGGCTCGCTCTCGTCCGCCCGGGGGTTCCCGGGGTCCGGGCTGTCCGGGCTGTCCGGGTGGCCCTCCGGCAGGCCCTGGGCGGGGACCCGCGCGCCGTCCGGTGGCACCGCCCCGGCCCGGCCGTGGTCGGTCTCCTGCTCCGGGGCCGGCTCGGCGGCGGGCGGTCTGTGGCTGGTGGCGGTGGACGTCGCTGCGGCGGGGCCTGGCTCCACGGGCATCCCCTCGGGGCGGGCGCGACTCTGGCGGACCCGCGCTGTTCGGAGGTGGGACGTCCTCCAGTCTGCGGTACGCCGCACTCCGTGGCCGAGACTCGTGCGCCGACTTTCTGCGCAGGACCCACGGCGCTCGACGGCGCCGCAGGGCGCACCTACAGGGCCGCCGCGCCCCGGCTGCGGAGCTGCTGGTCGTACTGCTGGAGCTGCCACAGCTCGGTCTGCACGGCGTGCAGCTGCTCCGCGTCCGCCCGGGGGCCGAGCCGCTGGAGGTAGGCCCGCACCTCGGTGATCCGCCGCTCCACGGCCAGGTGCCGCAGCTGGACCAGGAACGACCCCGCGTAGATCGCGTCCACCTTGCGGCGCGAGCGCACCGGCTCGACGGTCAGCTCCGTCACCAGCGACCGCACCCGGTCGTCCGGGGCCGCCTCGCGGACCACCGCGGTGAAGTCCGGCAGGGTCGCCCCGTAGGCGGCGCCGCCGGCCTTGGCGATCGCCTGTCGTACGGCGGTGTACGGCGGCGTCGGGAACTCGTCCTCGCCGTAGTGGTCGAAGGCCGGGCTGACCAGGTCCGGGTGCTGCAGTGCCAGCTTCAGCAGCTCGCGCTCGACGAACTGCGCCGGGTCGCGCGGGTTCAGCCGGAAGGCCGGCTGCGCGGGGCTCGGCGGCTGGACCGGCTCGGGGCGGCGCTGGGCGGCCGCACCGCGCGGGTTCTGCTGGCGCTCGCGGTCCCAGCGGGCCAGCTGGGAGATGCGGCGGACCACGAACTGCTCGTCCAGGATGCCGAGCATGCCGGCCAGCCGGACGGCGTACTCGTGCTGGATCGAGCGGTCCTTGATCTTGGCGACGATCGGGGCCGCCTCCTCCAGCGCCGCCGACCGCCCCTCCGGGGTGTCCACCCGGTGCCGGCCCACCACCGAGGTCAGCGCGAACTCGAACAGCGGGACCGGGTTGTCGATCAGCTGCCGGACGGCCTCGTCGCCCTGCGCCAGGCGCAGTTCGCACGGGTCCATGCCGCCGGGGCTGACCGCGATCGAGGTCTTGGCGGCGAACTTCTGGTCGTCCTCGAAGGCGCGCAGCGCCGCCTTCTGGCCGGCCGCGTCGCCGTCGAAGGTGAAGACCGTCTCGCCCCGGTACTGCGAGGTGTCCATCAGCAGCCGGCGGATGATCTTGATGTGGTCCTCGGCGAAGGCCGTACCGCAGGTCGCCACCGCGGACGGCACCCCGGCCAGGTGGCAGGCCATCACGTCGGTGTAGCCCTCGACCACCACCGCGCGGCCCGACTTGGCGATCTCCTTCTTCGCCAGGTCGATGCCGTACAGCACGTGCGACTTCTTGTAGATCGGCGTCTCGGGGGTGTTCAGGTACTTCGGGCCGTTGTCGTCCTCGCGCAGGCGGCGGGCGCCGAAGCCCACCACCTCGCCCGCGATGTCCCGGATCGGCCACACCAGCCGGCCCCGGAACCGGTCGATCAGGCCGCCGCGCTGCCCCTGCGAGGCCAGGCCGCCGACCAGGATCTCCTTGTCCGTGAAGCCCTTGCCGCGCAGGAACCGGACCAGGTGCTCCCAGCCCGCGGGCGCGTAGCCGACCCCGAACGCCTTCGCGGCCTCCTCGTCGAAGCCCCGCTCGGCCAGGAACCGGCGGCCGATCTCCGCCTCCGGCGAGGCCAGTTGCTCCTGGTACCAGGCCGCGGCCACCTTGTGCGCCTCGACCAGCCTGGTCCGCTCGCCCTGCTGGTGGCGGGGGCTGTAGCCGCCCTCCTCGTAGCGCAGGGTGATGCCGGCCTGGGCGGCCATCCGCTCGACGGCCTCGGCGAAGGTGAAGTGCTCGATCTTCATCAGGAAGGCGATGGTGTCGCCGTTCTCCTGGCAGCCGAAGCAGTGGAAGACGCCCTTGGCGGGGTTCACGTAGAAGGAGGCGGACTTCTCGTCGTGGAAGGGACAGACGCCCTTGTACTCGCCACCGCCACCATTGGTCAGCTGTACGTAATCGCCGACCACCGCGTCGATGGGCAGTGCGCTGCGCACCGCCTGCACGTCCTCGTCCCTGATCCGCCCGGCCACCCCGGAATTCTACTGGGGCGGCCGGGGGTTCCCGGCGCGCTGTGAGGGACGCCTCCCGCGAGGGCCGGGTCCTATGTCCAGGCGGACCCGACGAGCTTGGCGTGCAGGGCCAGCGCGGAGGCGTCCGTGAGGGTCGCGATCTGGTCGATGACGGTCCGCAGGGCGGCCCGGTCGTCCTCGGCCTCGTGGTACATCGCGGCGAACACCGGATCGAGGCCCTCGGGGGCGCGCTCGGTGAGGACGTACGCCAGCTCGGCGATCACGATCCGCTGGCGGGCCCGCAGCTGGGCCTGCTCGTCGCGCTGCATCACGTACCGGACGGCGACCGCCTTGAGCACCGCGCACTCCAGCCGGACGTCGCGCGGCACCACCAGTTCGGCGCCGTGGCGGGTGAGCCGGCCGGGGCCGTAGCGGGCGCGGGTGGCCTGCTCGGCGGCCAGGCAGAAGCGGCCGATCAGCTGGCTGGTGAAGTCCTTGAGCCCGGCGCGGGCGCGGGCCGTGCCGTCGTAGGAGCGCGGCCAGAAGTCCTGGGCGAGCAGCCGGTCGAGGGCGGCGGCCAGCTCCTCGGGTTCGGCGTCGGGGGCGTAGCGCTCGGCGACCTTGAAGAGCTCGGCCCGCTCGCTCGGGGCGCGCAGCGCGGCGGGGTCGATGTGGCCGGCCTGGAGGCCGTCCTCGACGTCGTGGGTGGAGTAGGCGACGTCGTCGGACCAGTCCATGACCGTCGCCTCGAAGCACTTGCGCTCGGGCGGGGAGCCGGCCCGCAGCCAGCGGAAGACCGGCAGGTCGTCGGCGTAGACGCCGAACTTGGGCGAGGCCGGGTCGGTGGGGTGGGCGCCGCGCGGCCACGGGTACTTGGTGGCGGCGTCCAGGGCGGCCCGGGTCAGGTTGAGGCCGACGCTGCGGCCCGGCCAGGGGGCGAGCCGGCCGGTCGGCTCCTCCTGGGGCGCGAAGCGCTTGGGTTCGAGCCGGGTGAGGATGCGCAGCGACTGGGCGTTGCCCTCGAAGCCGCCGCAGGCCTCGGCGGCCTGGTCGAGGGCCTCCTCGCCGGTGTGGCCGAACGGCGGGTGGCCGATGTCGTGGGCCAGGCAGGCGGTTTCGACGAGGTCCGGATCGCAGCCGAGGGCGGCGCCCAACTCCCGCCCGACCTGGGCGCATTCGAGGGAGTGGGTGAGCCGGGTGCGCGGGAAGTCGCTGCGCATGGGGGCGACGACCTGCGTAGTGCCGGCGAGGCGGCGCAGCGCCGCCGAGTGCAGCACCCGGGCGCGGTCGCGCTGGAACGCCGTACGGCCGGGGCGCTTGTCCGGTTCGGGGACCCAGCGGGCCTCGGCGGCGTGGTCGTACGGGAGCGGGGCGGCGAGGCGGTGCGCGGTGTCATCCATATGCCCCTCACGGTACGCCGCGCCTGCGACACGCGGGGTGTGCCGCGCACGAAGGAGTGCGGACGGGAGCGTGAACCGCGGGCGGCGCGCCGGTTCGCGGGATCGCGGGATCGCCGGTTCGCGGGAAGGGCCTCAGCCCCGGACGGCCTTGAGGACGGCGGCCGCCATCGCCTCCTGCCCCTTGGCGTTGGGGTGGACCGGCGCGAGGCCCGGGGCCGGGAAGGGCGGTTCGATCCAGCGGGCGGCTTCGCCCGCGCACATGTCGTGCCCGGCCGAGGGGGCGGCCGCGTCCACGAACACCGCGCCGGCGGCCTCGGCCCGCGTCCTGAGCATGCCGTTGAGCTGCTGTTCCTCCTCGGTGAGGAATCCGAGGTCGGCACCGGCGAGCGCCCGGCCGAGCACCGGTACGCAGCCGGCCGGATCGGCTGGGAGCAGCGCCGGGTAGCCGACGACGTAGACCCTGGCCTGCGGGGAGCGGCGCTTGATCTCCTGGAGGGCCTGGCCGAGCCGGTCGCCGGCCGCGTCGACCTTGCCGCGGATCCGGTCGGTGCCGCCGGAGGCGTAGTGGTCGCGGCAGGGCGAGTCCGAGCGGTCGTCGCCGACCAGGCCCTTCACCGCGTCGACCAGGTTCTCCTTGGCGCATTCGGTGAGGACGTCGGCGAAGCCCGCGTCGTTGCCGCCGATGCCGAGGGTGACCAGCCGGGTGGCCGGGGTGAGCGCGTCCAACTGGGCCGGGTTGGCGCCGCCGTCGGTCTGCTGCGGGCCGGTCAGGTCGCCGGTGACGGCGCCGCTGCAGCTGACGTCCCGGAACTGGCCGGGGCCCAGGCCCAGCTGCTTGGCCACCAGGGACGGGTAGTTGACCGCCGAGCGGGAGCAGCCGCGCGGCTCGCCGGTCTGCGGGGCGATCTTCAGGCCGGCCGTGTACGAGTCGCCGAGCGCCACGTACGGGCCGGTCGGCGTCGGGGTGGGCGTGGGCGTGGGGGTCACGCCGGGCCGGTCGCGGCCGGGCAGGGCACCCGCGAAGCCCTTGCCGTCGCCGTCCGCGCCGCTGCCGGCGGTGCAGCCGGCCAGCAGCAACGCGGCCAGCCCGGCCGTCAGCGCGACGGTCGGTCGTACGGTCCTCGGCATGACATCCCCCGGGGGTCGGTGTTCACGGGCAGCGCGCGGCGGCGGCCCGTCCCCCGGGCACCCACCGGCCCAACGTCCGGGCGGCGCCCGATGACTCCCGGACCGGACAACTCCTAGTCGGCGCCGCGCTCGTGCTCGGCCAGGAACTGTTCGAAGCGCCGGCCCAGCTCGTCCGCCGAGGGCAGGTCGACCGGCTCGGCGAGCAGGCTCTCCCGGCTCTCGGCGCCCGCGACGGCGTCGTACTGGCCCTCCATGCCGCGGATCGCGGAACGCAACTCGCCGTCCCCCTGGGCCAGCTGCTCCTCGATGTCGGCGTACACCTCGCCGACCTGCTCGCGCAGCCGGACGCCCGGCAGCACCAGGCCGGTGGCGGACTGGACGGCCTCCAGGATCACCACGGCCGCGGCCGGGTAGGCGGAGCGGGCCACGTAGTGCGGGACGTGCACGGCGAAGCCCAGCACGTCGTGCCCGGCCTCGGCGAGGCGGTACTCCAGCAGCGCCTGGGCACTGCCGGGCACCTGCGCCTGCTCGAACCACTGCGGGTAGCCCGCCGCGAGGTCGAGCCGGTTGCCGTGCGGCGTCAGACCGACCGGGCGGGTGTGCGGCACGCCCATCGGGATGCCGTGGAAGTCGACCGAGAGCCGAACCTCGAAGCGCTCCACCAACGCGCGGACGGCCCGGGCGAAGCCCTCCCACTCCACGTCCGGCTCGGGGCCGGTGAGCAGCAGGAACGGCGAGCCGGCGGCGTCGCGGACCAGCTGGAGCAGGATCTCCGGCGGGTCGTAGGACGTCCAGTGGTCGCGGTCGAAGACCATCGCGGGGCGGCGGGCCCGGTAGTCGACCAGGCGGTCGTGGTCGAAACGGGCGACGACCTGCGGCGAGCCCGTCTCCAGCAGGTGGGCCACCACCTGGCCGCCGGCCTCGCCGGCGTCCATGAAGCCCTCGAAGTGGTGGAGCAGCACCAAGCCAGCGCCGGTGTCGCGCAGCTCCGCGGTGGCCGCGGCCACCGCGGCCACGCCCCGCTGGTCCAGCTCGTACAGCGCCTGGAAGTCACGCACCGCGCACCCATCCCCGTTCTCTGGCTCGTCCCGGCTCTCCGGCTTCTCGTCCTCTCCAGCGTGCCGGGCCCCGCCGGAATTCCCGCACCGCGGACCTCCCTCGCCCGCCGCGCCGGACCATGATCGCACCCGAAGGGAAAGCCCCTGGTCACGGGGCCGCGAAAGCCCTATCCTGGGCTCCCCGAGAGGGTCCGCGGCGACATTCCCGTGCCGCGAAGTGACGCACCGCCTTCTGGCGGGTATCGTCCTCTCGCTGCCTCGCATCGTCGCGTCGTCGTCACGTCGTCCGTAACGCCGTCGATCACGTCCCGGTCCGGTGCTCGGCCAGTCACCCCACGACGCACCTTGCCTTCACCTGGCCGCCTGCTTCCCTTCGCGCACTCGTTTCCTTCTCGGCCATTTCGCGGACGCACACTGTCCCCTCGCTCATCCCGCCGGACCGGTCCGTGGATCCGTGTCCGTTCCGGCACCGCGCCGCCCGTTCCGGGCCGCCGCCCCCCGCCCCGCCCGACCGGAGCCCTCCGGCGCGCACGGGTACCCGGTGGGCGGTTCCGGGCCGGGGCGAACAGTCCATGCAGCCCGTGCCGCACCCCGGCGTGGGAAGCACCCTCCGACCGATGAAGGACCGAAGGTTCCGTGCCCGTACCTGTCATCCTCACCGGCCGCACCGTGCGGCTGGAGCCCCTCGCCGCGCACCACGCCGAGGCCATCGCCGAGGCCGGCGCCGAGGACCGTACGACCTACGCCTTCACCCCCGTCCCGCACGGCCTGGAAGCGGCCCGCGACTACATCGCGCGCGCCCTCGCCGACCAGGCCGCGGGCCGGTCGCTGCCGTTCGCGACGGTGAACGTCGCCGACGGCCGGGTCGTGGGCTCCACCCGCTTCCTGGAACTCGACTACTGGCAGGGCCCGATGGTGTGGCCGCCGGTCCCCGGCGTGCCCTTCGGCGATCCGGAGACGGCCGTCCCCGACGCCGCCGAGATCGGCAACACCTGGCTCTCGCCGCGCGCCCAGGGCACCGGCATCAACACCGAGGCCAAGCTGCTGATGCTCCGCTACGCCTTCGAGACCTGGGGCGTGCAGCGGATCTCGCTGCGCGCGGACGCCCGCAACCTGCGCTCGCGGGCCGCGATCGAGCGGCTCGGCGCGACCTCCGAGGGGGTGCGCCGGGCACACTCGCGCGGACTGGACGGGGTGGTCCGCTCGACCGCGTTCTACTCGATCCTGGACACCGAGTGGCCGGCCGTGCGGGACATCATCGAGCTGCGGATCGCCGCCGCCACCTCGCCGAGCGCCCCGGATCCGGCGATCAACAAGGAGTGCCTTAGACACGGCGGCAGCGGTGCCGGGCAGCTGATGATCACGGTCTGAGGGGGGACCGCTCACCACTGGCGGCAACCCGCAGGATCCAGCTCAGGACGAGCAGGCCGTGCGGGTCCTCGGGTGCCGCCGACCAGCGGTGGTGGCTCGTCTCGGCGACCGCCGAGACCGGGCACCAGCCGCCGCGGATCCGGGCGACCGTCACCTCCCAGACCGGAGGGCCGTCGTTGCGGCGGCAGATCCGGACCGCTCCCTCGCGGGTGTGCACCGCCCAGCGACCGTCCAGCAGCTCCGTGTGCCGCCCCGCCCGGATGCGCTCCCACTGCTCGTCGGTCCACTCCACCTCGGGGACGGGGTGCGGGCGCGGGACCAGCATGTCCGCCCGACCCCGGCCGCCGGTGACGCCGCCCGGTTCCGGGAACGTCCAGGCCGGGAGCCGTTCGCGGGCGGCCAGCCACGCGGCCGGGATGCCGACGGTTCCGGTGCGGGCCGCGACCACCCCGCCGGTGATCGCGGCCACGGTGTCCATGTCGCCGCCCGCCGCGATCGCCTCCCACACCGCGGACCGGTAGTCGGTGAGGTGCCGGGCGGCGCACCACAGCGCGTACGGGACGGTGTCGGCGGCGGAGGTCCGGCTGCCGTTGCCGAGCACCTTGGCGGCGACCCGAAGGTCGGGCTCGTCGAGCAGCTCGATCGCGTCGGTCAGTCCGTCGTGGACGGCGCCCAGCGGGGTGCGGTGCCTGACCTCGACGAGGAGGTCCTTCGGCGCCGTGGCCCCGGTGCGCGCCCGGACGGCGAGGGCCGCCGCCACCGCGACGGCGATCGCGCCGTCCACGGCCTGCGGATGGGTGTGCGTGATGACCGCCGTCCGCGCGGCCAGCCGGACGGCCTCGTCCGGGTCGTCCGCGTGCGCCGCCCCCAGCGGGGCGACCCGCATCGCGGCGCCGTTGCCGTACGAGCCCTGGCCGTCGAAGAGTTCGGCGGCCAGGGCCTCGGCGTCGCCGCCCTCGCGGACCAGTCGCAGCAGCCGGTTGGCGGCCGGGCCGTAGCCGCGGTCGAAGTCGTGGCGGCGGGCGAAGGCGTGGGTGAGGTCGAAGGTGTCGATCGTGCCGCGCTCGGTGTGGGCGGCGTACACCGAGCAGGCCATCTCGGTGTCGTCGGTCCACGGCCAGGGGCCGGGCGGGTCGGTGCGGTGCGCGAGGTGGGCGCGGGCGGTGGCCGGGACGAACATCTGGGCGCCGAGGGCGTCGCCGACCGAGAGGCCGTGCAGCGCGTCGAGCGCGGGACCGTTGTGTGCGGTTGTCATAGGGGCCCAAGCTCAGCCGCTCTCCCCCGGGTTCGTCAACACCGTTTCGCGGACTCCCTCGGAGGGTGATGTTTCGCATACCTCCGATCCCGGCGGGCAGCACCCGGGTATGACCCGCGCGAACGCCCTCGACCCCGTCGTGCTGCTCGGCGCCGACCAGCAGCACATCGCCACCCGCTCGCAGCTGCGCCGCCTCGGGGTGCCGTCCGGCACCATCGCCCACCGGCTGCGGCCGGGCGGGCCCTGGCAGCAGGTGCTGCCCCGGGTGATCTGCCTGCAGAGCGGGAGACTGACGTTCCATCAGAGACTCCGGGCGGCCCTGGCGTACGCGGCCCCGAAGGGCCGGGAGGCGCGGGCCGGGGAGGTGCTGCTGACCGGACTGGCGGTACTGGCGGAGGCGGGGCTGCCGAGCGCCGGGCACCCGGCGGACATGGCCGAGGTGGACGTCCTGATCCCGGGCCAACGGCGCGTCGGGGACCGGGAGTTCGTGCGGATCCACCGGGCGGCCGGGGCGATGCCGGGCGGCGTCGAGCGGGGCGACGGGCTGTGGGGTACGACGGTGGCACGGGCCCTGGCGGACCTCGCGCCGAAGGAGACCGGGCAGCGCCGGTTCCGGGCGCTGTGCGCCGAGGCGGTGCAGCGGCGGAACTGCGAACTCGGCGAGCTGCTGGACCAGTTGCTGGCCCGGCCGGGTGCGCTGGGCCTGCCGCAGGTGGCCCGGGTGGTGGAGGACCTGACCGCCGGGGTGCGCTCGGCGGTGGAGGCGGAGGCCCGCGAGCTGATCGCGCACGCGGGCCTGCCGGAGCCGCTGTGGAATCCGGTGCTGTTCCTGGACGGCCGGTTCCTCGCCGTGCCGGACGCCTACTGGCCGCACGCCTGCGTGGCGCTGGAGATCGACTCCCAGGCCTACCACCTGCGCCCGGCCGACCACGAACGCGACCTGGCCCGGGCCAACCGGCTGACCGTCTGCGGCCTGCCGGTGGTGCGGACCACGCCGGTGCAGCTGCGGCGCGACGCGGCGCCGGTGCTGCACGAGCTGACCGCCCTGGTCACCAGCGGCCCGCACGGGCCGCACGGCCGGATCAGCTGGCGGCGGGCGCGGTGAGCGCCCCCGGTCCGGCGTCGTGCGGTGGGACGGCCGCGGCCCCGCCGAACCGGCGGGGCCGCGCGGTGGGCCCGAACTCCCCCTCCGGGGAAAGGTGTTCAGCAGCGCGGGTCGATCTCCTGGAAGGTGGCGTAGTGGTCCGGGGACCAGTACTGCTCGCCGGCGCCGCCGGTGACGACGCGCCGGGTGCCGCGGTCGTTGGAGCCGGGGGTGACCACGGTGAACTCGTGGTAGTAGCCGTCCGTCTTCTTCGGCAGCCGGCTCTCGCGGTTCTCGAAGACGATGCCGTCCCGGTTGTACGGGTAGGGGCCGTTCTTGGCGATCAGGGCGAGGGTGTCCTGGGCCTGGCTGGGGAGCTTGGTGCGGCAGACGTCGGCGAGCGCCGGGTCGGCGGGCACCCAGGTTCCGGCCGGGGCGGGGGACTTGCCCGCGGGCGGGGAGGGCTTGGGGGCCGAGGAGCCCGCGGCCGAGGAGCCCGCGGCCGCGGCGGCGGTGGACGTCGCGGCGGCCTTGGGGTGGCTGCCACCGCCTCCCTTGCCGAGGAGGTATCCGAGCCCGGCGAGGACGGCCAGGATCAGGACGGCCACGACTACGAGCGGGCTTTTGCGTCTGGTCATGCGGACCAGCTTGGCAGGCGCCGATGCCGCGCTCGTCCAGGTACACACGTGGCAGGGGCCACACGAACGTACGGCCGGGGGGGGGGGGGCGCGGGGGGGCGGGCGCCCCCCCCCCCGGGGGCGCGCGCACCGCCCGCGCCCCCCCCCCGCCCGGGGAGGGCGACCCGCCCCCCGGGGGCGCCCGCCGGCGGCCCCCCCCCCCCGAA
>NZ_JBMVFA010000052.1:38468-43249 GCF_049543595.1 Kitasatospora sp. NPDC094028
GTGGGCGGGCCACAGCAGCCGGGCGGGGGGGGGGGGGTGGCGGGGGGGGCCCGCCCCCCCCCGGCCGTGTTACGTACGCCGGTTCTCCTGCGCCGAGCTCCGGTGTACGCCCTCCCGACGGGAGGGGAAGCGGTCAGTCGTACCCGCGCGTGAGTAGGGGATGCCTACCCTCTCAGCGCGAGTCGCTGCCCGCCGACTCGATGGCGGCGCGGCCTGCCTCCAGGCGCGCCACCGGGATCCGGAAGGGGGAGCAGGAGACGTAGTCCAGCCCCACCTCGTGGAAGAAGTGGACCGAGTCCGGGTCGCCGCCGTGCTCGCCGCAGACGCCGAGCTTGAGGTCGGGGCGGGTGGCCCGGCCGGCCTCGACGGCGTGCTTGACGAGCGAGCCGACGCCGTCGCGGTCGATGGTCTCGAACGGGGAGACCCCGAAGATGCCCTTCTCCAGGTAGGCGGTGAAGAACGAGGCCTCCACGTCGTCCCGGGAGAAGCCCCAAACGGTCTGGGTGAGGTCGTTGGTGCCGAAGGAGAAGAACTCGGCGGCCTCGGCGATCTGGCCGGCCGTCACGGCGGCGCGCGGCAGCTCGATCATGGTGCCGAGCTTGATCTCCAGCTGGACGCCGGTGGACTGGGCGACCTCGGCGAGCACGCGCTCGCACTCGTCGCGGACCAGCTCCAGCTCCTGGACGGTGCCGACCAGCGGGATCATCACCTCGGGGCGCGGGTCCCCGCCGGCCAGCTTGCGCTCGGCGGCGGCCTCGGCGATGGCCCGGACCTGCATGCCGAACAGGCCGGGGATGACCAGGCCGAGGCGCACGCCGCGCAGGCCCAGCATCGGGTTCTGCTCGTGCAGCTTGTGCACCGCCTGGAGCAGGCGCAGGTCGTTCTCGTTCGGGTCCTTGCGGGCCTCGGCGAGGGCGACGCGCACCGACAGTTCGGTGATGTCCGGCAGGAACTCGTGCAGCGGCGGGTCGAGCAGGCGCACGGTGACCGGCAGCCCGTCCATCGCCTGGAAGAGCTCCAGGAAGTCGCTCTTCTGCAGCGGCAGCAGGGTGGAGAGGGCCTGCTCGCGGTCCTTGTCGTTGTCCGCGAGGATCAGGCGCTCGACCTCCTTGCGGCGCTCCTCACCGAGGAACATGTGCTCGGTGCGGCACAGGCCGATGCCCTGGGCGCCGTAGCGGCGGGCGCGCCCGCCGTCCTCGGCGTTGTCGGCGTTGGCGCGCACCGCGAGGCGGCGGCGGCCGTCCGCGTGCGACATCAGCCGGTGGACGGCCTGGACCAGCCCGCCCTGGACGTCGGCGCCGGCGTGCAGGGTGCCCTCGAAGTACTCGACCACGGGGGACGGCAGCACGGGCACCTCGCCGAGGTACACCTTGCCGGTCGCGCCGTCGATGGAGACGACGTCGCCCTCGTGGAGGACCAGGCCGTCCGCGGTGGTGAACTTCCGGGCCTTGGTGTCGACCTCCAGCTCCTCGGCGCCGCAGACACAGGTCTTGCCCATGCCGCGGGCGACGACGGCGGCGTGCGAGGTCTTGCCGCCGCGCGAGGTGAGGATGCCCTCGGCGGCGATCATGCCGTCCAGGTCGTCCGGGTTGGTCTCGCGGCGGACCAGGATGACCTTCTCGCCCGAGCGGGACCACTTGACGGCGGTGTAGGAGTCGAAGACGACCTTGCCGATCGCGGCGCCCGGCGAGGCGGCCAGGCCCCAGGCGATCTGCTGGGACTCGCCGGTCGGGGCGAAGCGCGGGAACATCAGCTGGGCCAGCTGGCCGCCGGTGACGCGCATCAGCGCCTCGTCCAGGTCGATCAGGCCCTGGTCGACGAGCTGGACGGCGATCCGGAAGGCGGCCGCGGCGGTGCGCTTGCCGACGCGGGTCTGCAGCATCCAGAGCTTGCCGCGCTCGATGGTGAACTCGATGTCGCAGAGGTCGCGGTAGTGGTTCTCGAGCTTCTGCATGATCGCCATGAGCTCGTCGTACGACTTCTTGTCGAGCTTCTCCAGCTCGGACAGCTGCAGGGTGTTGCGGATGCCCGCCACCACGTCCTCGCCCTGGGCGTTGGACAGGTAGTCGCCGTAGACGCCCTGGGCGCCGGTGGAGGGGTCGCGGGTGAAGGCGACGCCGGTGCCGGAGTCCTCGCCGAGGTTGCCGAAGACCATGGTGCAGACGTTGACCGCGGTGCCGAGGTCGTTCGGGATGCGCTCCTGGCGGCGGTACAGCCGGGCGCGGTCGCCGTTCCAGGAGTGGAAGACGGCGTGGACGGCGAGGTCCATCTGCTCGCGCGGGTCCTGCGGGAAGGCCCGGCCGGTCTCGCGCTCGACGATGCCCTTGAACACCTCGACCAGCGCCTTGAGGTCGGCGGCGTCCAGGTCCAGGTCGTTCGCGGTGCCCTTGGCGCGCTTGGCCTCGTCCAGGGCCTCCTCGAACAGCTCGCCCTCGACGCCCAGCACGGTCTTGCCGAACATCTGGACCAGGCGGCGGTAGGAGTCCCAGGCGAAGCGCTCGTTGCCGGACTGCGCGGCGAGGCCGACCACCGAGGCGTCGGAGAGGCCGATGTTCAGGACGGTGTCCATCATGCCGGGCATGGAGAACTTGGCACCGGAGCGCACCGAGACCAGGAGCGGGTTGTCGGCCTGGCCGAGCTTCTTGCCCATCTCCTGCTCAAGGGCGTCCAGGTGGGCGCTGATCTCCTCGTGGAGGGAGGACGGCTCGCTCCCGGTCTCCAGGAAGACCTTGCAGGCCTCCGTGGTGATGGTGAACCCCGGAGGGACGGGGAGACCGAGGTTGGTCATCTCGGCCAGGTTCGCGCCCTTGCCGCCGAGAAGGTCCTTGAGGTCCTTGTTTCCTTCGGTGAAGGAGTAAACAAACTTCTGCTGGGACGTCACGGGAAGGTCTCCTCGTAAGCGGTTGCCCTGACGCCGGAGAACATACCCATTTCGAAGGCACTTCTCTGCCCTGAATAGGCCACACGAGGCCGGTACCCAGCGGTAACCCGCTAGATCGAATGCGCATAAAGGCGTTCACCTCTGTTGGTGAAATCGTCCGGCTGACGCGAGCAAGCGTTCAAGTCTTGAAGGCGGGGAAACACGGCGATCACACGAATCGGACGCAGGGTAGCGGCGGGCCACCCCTCGTGGCGCCCCGGCTTGATTTCCTGCACCCGGATCGGCCGATCCCCACCGCCCGGCTTCGGGAAGCGATTCACGGCCGACCTGTCCATTTCGTCCACTGACCCGACGTCAGTCGCCACCGCGTGTGGCAAGCGTCACCAGTGCAGCTCACGGGCCGGGCGCCGACCATCCTCACACTGCGCGCCCAATCGCGCACCTTGAGTCAGATCCGTGCGCCGAAAAGGAGCCCTCCTGTCCAGAGTGGACAAGAGGGCTGGGACTCAGTGGCGAGGAGGCCTCCGGGGCCGAATTCGCCACCTCGTACAGATCATCCGCCGGAGGTGTCCGATTCGGCGTCCTCGCCCGGCCGGGCGCAGTCGTACGGATCGTCCAACCAGCCCTCGGGCAGGACCACCCGGCCGTTGCCGCTGGTGCGGCCGCGCGGGCCGTCCGCGCCGAGCGGCCAGGACTGGGACTGCTCGACCTGGGCGAGGGTTTCGGCCAGTTCGTCCAGCGAGGAGGAGTTCGCCAGCTTCACCCGCAGCTCGGAGCCGACCGAGAAGCCCTTGGTGTACCAGGCGACGTGCTTGCGGAAGTCGATCACGCCGCGCGTCTCGTCCCCGATCCACTCGCCGAGCAGCTGGGCGTGGCGCACCATCGCCGCGGCCACGTACGCGAACGTCGGGCGGGCGTAGTCGACCTCGCCCTCGAAGATCGCCACCAGGTCCTTGAACAGCCACGGCCGGCCCAGGCAGCCGCGGCCCACCACGACGCCGTCGCAGCCGGTCTCGCGCATCATCCGCAGCGCGTCGTCCGCCGACCAGATGTCGCCGTTGCCCAGCACCGGGACGTGCGCCGGGACGGCCTCGCGCAGCCGGGCGATCGCCGACCAGTCCGCCGTGCCGCCGTAGTGCTGGGCGGCGGTGCGCCCGTGCAGGGCGATCGCGGCCACGCCCTCCTCGGCGCCGATCCGGCCGGCGTCCAGGTAGGTGAGGTGGTCGTCGTCGATGCCCTTGCGCATCTTCATGGTCACCGGCAGGTCGCCCGCATTGGCGACGGCCTCGCGCAGGATCTCGCGCAGCAGGTTGCGCTTGTACGGCAGCGCCGAGCCGCCGCCCTTGCGGGTCACCTTGGGGACGGGGCAGCCGAAGTTGAGGTCGATGTGGTCGGCCAGGCCCTCGTCCGAGATCATCCGGGCGGCCTTGCCCACGGTCACCGGGTCCACGCCGTACAGCTGGATCGAGCGGGGCTTCTCGCTCGCGTCGAACTTGATCAGCTGCATGGTCTTCGCGTTGCGCTCGACCAGCGCCCGGGTGGTGATCATCTCCGAGACGTACAGGCCCTTGCCGCCGCTCTGCTCGCGGCAGAGCGTGCGGAACGGCGCGTTGGTGATGCCCGCCATCGGGGCCAGCACGACGGGCGGCCACACCTGGATCGGGCCGAGGTCCAGCGGCGCGAACTCGGTGTCGAGCGCGGTGGGGGCGGGCGTGGCTGTCATGGCGCGGCTGACCTCGGGTGACCTCGGGGAGGGGGACGGGACTCTCCATTGTCCCCCACCCCGGTCACCCGCCCGGACTAGGTGTATTGACCATGAGCGTTGTTGACGGTCGGGCTTGATCATGGCGAAGACCTCCGGTGTGGTGGAGGTGTCTAGGCTCCACACCACACACGGAGG
>NZ_JBMVFA010000053.1:0-40318 GCF_049543595.1 Kitasatospora sp. NPDC094028
TGTTGCCGCCCTCCCCCCCTAGAGCGCCCCACCCCCCACACCTGCCCCCCCCCTACCTCCTGGGGGAAATGAACCTCATTGCCCCCGCGGGCCCCCCCCCCGCGGGGGGGGGGGCCCCACGGCGTGGGGTGGTCAGCTCAGGGTGCGGACCGCGGCGGCGTCGTACGGGTGCAGGTCGGCGAACCGGCCGGCGAGGACCTTCTCGGCCCACTGCGGGTCCTGGAGCAGGGCGCGGCCGACCGCGACCAGGTCGAACTCCTCGCGCTCCAGCCGGTCGAGCAGGTTGTCGATGGCCCCGACCGGGGCGCCCTCGCCCGCGAAGGCGCGGACGAAGTCGCCGTCGAGGCCGACCGAGCCGACGGTGATGGCGGGGCGGCCGGTGAGCTTCCTGGTCCAGCCGGCCAGGTTGAGGTCGGAGCCGTCGAACTCGGGGACCCAGTAGCGGCGGGTCGAGGCGTGGAAGGCGTCGACGCCGGCCTCGGCGAGCGGGGCGAGGATCGCCTCCAGCTCCTGCGGGGTCTCGGCGAGGCGGGCGTCGTAGTTCTCCGACTTCCACTGCGAGTAGCGGAAGATCACCGGGAACTCGGGGGAGACGGCCGCGCGTACCGCGGCGACCAGCTCGGCGGTGAACTTCGTCCGGGCGACCGGGTCGCCGCCGTAGGCGTCGGTGCGGCGGTTGGTGCCCGCCCAGAGGAACTGGTCGAGCAGGTAGCCGTGGGCACCGTGCAGCTCGACGCCGTCGAAGCCGATCCGCTCGGCCGCCGCGGCCGCCTCGGCGAACGCGCCGATCACGGCGTCCAGGTCGCTCCGGGTCATCGCCCGGCCGGTGCCTTCGGTGCCGTCCAGCCGGATGCCGGACGGGCCGACCGCGGGGGCGTCGGCGAACGGCGGGTCGCCCTGCTTGCGGACCATGCCGATGTGCCACAGCTGCGGCACGATGGTGCCGCCCGCCGCGTGCACGTCCTCGGCGACCCGGGCCCACCCGGCCAGCTGCTCCTCGCCGTGGAAGCGCGGGATGTCGTCGGCCTGCCCGGCGGACTCGTGGCCGACGTACGTCCCCTCGGTGACGATCAGGCCGACGCCCGAGGCGGCGCGGCGGGCGTAGTACGAGCGCACGTCCTCGCCGGGCACGCCGCCCGGGGAGAACCTGCGCGTCATCGGCGCCATCACGATGCGGTTGGGCACGGTCAGCCCGTTGACCGTGACGGGCCGGGACAGGAGCTCGGCCGCGCGGGAGACGGGGGACTCGGTGACGCTCATGGGCAATCCTTGCGGGTGACGGTGGTGTGCGCCGGGGCGGAAACGGTTGCCCGTGCCAACCGTTCCGGCGGCCGTCGCATTTCGACGTCCGCGCGAAACCCGCTGTGATCCCCGTCACCCCGGGCCGGTCGGCGGCTGGTCAGGGGGCCAACAGCGGCTGCGCGGTGCCGTCACTCGTGCGGGTGGTACCGGTGCCCGCCCGGTGTGGCTCCGGCGGGGCCGCCCGGCCGCCGGTGGTTGGCTGTCCGGCGGGCGCCGGCCGGTCGGCGCTTCCCCGGCTGCGCGGCTCGGCCCCGGCCGGGGGCGTGCTGCGAGTTCCCGGGAGGCGGTCGGTGGTCATGGGTGGGCGCGGTGGTGGATCGCCTCGGAACCGGCCCCGGCCCCGGCGGGCCGCGGACGCAGTGGAGCGCCTCGCCCGGGCCCGTGCGGCGGCCGGTGCCCGGCTGTCGGCGGTCGCGGACCGGCTCCGGCGGGCGCCCGCGCCGCCCGGACCGTTCCGGCCCGGGTTCTGGCGCAGTCCGATCCGCGGGCCGTGGCTGACCTCGGTGTTCGGGCTGGTGCTGCTGGCCGGGATCCCGGTCCTGTTCGTGACCGGCGCGCTCTCGTACGCCGCCTACAACCCCGACCTCGGCCCGCTGAACGACCAGACGCCGGACAAGGGCTGGCTGGGCTTCTACCTCTTCGACTGGCCCACCCGCCCGGCCTGGCTCTACCGGCTCGACCAGGGCGTGCACGTGACGCTCGGCGTCGTCCTCGTCCCGGTCGTGCTGGCCAAGCTGTGGTCGGTGATCCCGAAGCTGTTCGAGTGGCCGCCGGCGCGCAGCGCGGCCCACGCCCTGGAACGGCTGTCGCTGCTGATGCTGGTCGGCGGCGCCGTCTTCGAGTTCGCCACCGGGATCCTCAACATCCAGCTCCACTACGTCTTCCCGGGCTCCTTCTACACCCTGCACTTCTACGGGGCGTGGGTGTTCATCGCCGCGTTCGCCGTCCACGTCGCGCTGCGGTTCGGCCGGATGGTCCGCGCGCTCCGGTCGCGCTCCCTGCTGGGCGAGCTGCGCACCGGCCTCGCCGGCACCCGGCCCGAACCGCCGGACGCGGACGGGCTGGTGGCCGTCGCACCCGCCCCGCCGACGATCGCCCGGCGCGGCGCGCTCGCCCTGGTGGGCGCCGGCTCGCTGGCCCTGTTCGTGGTCACCGCCGGGCAGAGCATCGGCGGCCGCCTGCGCGCCACCGCACTGCTGGCACCGCACAACCGGGCGCCGGCGGAGGGGCCCAACGGCTTCCAGGTCAACAAGACGGCCGCCGCGGTCGGCGTCACGGCGGCGATGACGGGCCCGGCCTGGCGGCTCGAACTGCACGGCGCCGGGCCGGTGCTGACGTACACCCGGGAGCAACTGCTGGCGATGGCCCGGCACTCGGCCCGGCTGCCGATCGCCTGCGTGGAGGGCTGGTCCACCGGGGACCAGCACTGGAGCGGGCTGCGGCTCGCCGACCTCGCCGCCCTGGCCGGGCTCCCGGAGGCGGCGAGCGTACTCGTGGAGTCGGTCCAGCCGCCCGGCCCGTACGCCTCCGTGGTGCTGCGCGGCAACCAGGTCCGCGACCCGCGCTCGCTGCTCGCCCTGCACGTCAACGGCGTCGACCTCTCGCTCGACCACGGCTACCCCGCGCGCGTCATCGTCCCGGCCAACCCCGGTGTGAACAACACGAAGTGGGTCCACCGGCTGACCTTCCGGGCCTGACCCCACGAACCGCGACGACCAGGACGGCACGATGAACCCGCGCACCCCCTTCACCCGCTGGTACGGCGCCGGGCCGCTGCACCTGCTCGCGCTCCTCGCCTCCCTCGCCCTCACCGGCTTCGCCGTCCAGCGCCTGGTGGCCGAACGGCCCCTCGCGGTGGCGCTCTGGTTCGTCGGCGCGGCCGTCGCCCACGACCTGATCCTGCTCCCGCTGTACTCGCTCGCCGACCTCTCGGCCCGCTCCGTGCTGAGCCGTCGCCCCGGGCCGGCGCCGGCCGTCGCCTGGATCAACCACCTGCGGGTGCCGTCGTTCCTGTCCGGCCTGCTGCTGCTCGTCTGGTTCCCGCTCGTCCTGAACCTCTCGGAGCCGTACCCGGGCGCCACCGGCCTGTCGGAGGGCGTCTACCTGGGTCGCTGGCTCGCCGTCACCGGGGCCCTGTTCGGCGCGTCCGCACTCGCCCTCGCGCTCCGGCTGCGCCGGGCCCGCCGGTCGGGGCCGGCGCCGCGATCCGGCCATGTCCGCGAATCGTAAGGCCGGGCCGGTGGGGTACGGCCCGGGGGGCTCCTACAGTGGCCGAGGCGTTCCTTCCAGGAGAGGTGGTACAGATGACGACGCGTCACGAAACCGCGCGGGCCGAGCTCGGCGTGATCGGCGGCTCGGGGCTCTACGCGCTGCTGGACGAGGTGACCGAGGTGCGGGTCGACACCCCGTACGGCCCGCCCAGCGACGCGCTGTTCCTCGGCGAGGTCGCCGGGCGCCGGATCGCCTTCCTGCCCCGGCACGGGCGCGGCCACGGCCTGCCGCCGCACCGGATCGACTACCGGGCCAACCTCTGGGCGCTGCACTCGCTGGGCGTGCGGCAGGTGTTCGGCCCGTGCGCGGTCGGCGGGCTGCGCCCCGAGTACGGGCCCGGGACGCTGCTGGTGCCGGACCAGTTCGTCGACCGCACCTCCGGCCGGGTGCAGACCTACTACGACGGGCAGCCGCTGCCGGACGGCTCCCGCCCCGAGGTCGTGCACGTGTCGATGGCCGACCCGTACTGCCCCACCGGGCGGCGGGCCGCGCTCGACGCCGCACGCGCGGCGGCCTGGGAGCCGGTGGACGGCGGCACGCTGGTGGTGATCGAGGGCCCGCGCTTCTCCACCCGCGCCGAGTCCCGCTGGTTCACCGCCAACGGCTGGTCGGTGGTCGGCATGACCGGCCACCCCGAGGCCGTCCTCGCCCGCGAACTCGGCCTCTGCTACACCTCGTTGGCGCTGGTCACCGACCTCGACGCCGGGGTGGAGTCGGGCGAGGGCGTCACCCACGCCGAGGTGCTGGAGGTCTTCGCCCGCAACGTCGACCGGCTGCGCACCGTGCTGTTCAAGGCCCTGGAGGCCCTGCCCGCCGACCGGGAGTGCCCCTGCTCGCACGCGCTGGACGGCCTCGCCACCGGCCTGCCCGGCGTCCCCGGTGACTGACCGGCCCCGGGGCCTCCTGCCGTGCGGCCTCGCCCTCGCCGCCCTGGTCACGGCCCTCGCGCTGACCGTGACCGGCGGCGGGACGCTCGCCGACCGGGCGCCGCTGTACGGCTGGTACACCCTCGACGCCGCCCTCTTCGCGCTCGCCCTGCTCCTGCTGCGCGGGGTGGACGGGCGCCGGGTGGCGCCGCTGGTGCTGGCCGGCAGCGTCCTGGTCGCCGCGGTGGGGCTGCTGGCGCCGCCGCGCACCAGCGACGACGCCTACCGGTACGTGTGGGACGGCCGGGTCCAGGCGGCCGGCACCTCCCCGTACGCGCACACCCCGGACGACCCGGCGCTGGCCCGGCTGCGCGACCCGGGCCTGTTCCCGGCCGGCGACGGCTGCGCGGCCTGGGACGAGCGGCGGACGGCGGCGGGCGACTGCACCCGGATCAACCGGCCCGCCGTGCATACCGTCTACCCGCCGGTCGCCGAGGCCTGGTTCCTCGCCGTGCACCCCTTCGGCGGCGGCGTGCGCGGCGTGCAGGCCGCCGGCGCGCTGGTGGCCGTCGCCACCACCGGCGTCCTGCTCGCCGCGGGGAGCGGGCGGCGGGCCGCGCTCTGGGGCTGGTGCCCGGGCCTCACGGTGTGGGCGGTCAACGACGCGCACGTCGACACCCTCGGCGCGCTCCTGATGGCGGCCGGGCTGGCCCGCGCGGCCGCACGCCCCGGAACCGGCGGCGCCCTGCTCGGCGCGGCCGTCGCCACCAAACTGCTCCCGGCCCTCGCCCTGCCCGGAGCGCTGTCCGGCCTGCTCGCCCGGCGGCCGACGCGGCGCGACCTGCTCCTGCCCGCGGCGGCCCTCGGGACCTTCGCGGCCGCCTACCTGCCGTACGTCGCGCTCTCCGGCCCCGGAGTCCTCGGCTACCTGCCCGGCTACCTCAAGGAGGAGGGCTACGAGCAGGGGCACCTCGAACGCTTCGGCCTGCTCAGGGCGGTGCTCCCCGACGCGTGGACCCCGTGGGCCGCCGCCCTGCTGCTCGCCGCGGTGGCGCTGTGGGTGCTGCGCCGCGGCGACCCCCGCCGGCCGTGGCAGGGCTCGCTCCTGGTCACCGGCACCGCGCTGCTGCTCGTCGCGCCGAGCTACCCCTGGTACGGCCTGCTGGTGGTGGTCCTGGTCGCGCTGGACGGCCGGTGGGAGTGGCTGGCGGTGCCCGCCGCCGGCCAGGTGCTCTACCTGGTGGGCGGCGAGGACGCCCAGCGCGCCGCCTACGGGGCCGCGCTCGCCTGCGTGCTCGTCGTCCCGGCGCTGCGCCGGCTGCTGGGCGCCGCACCGGCCCGGCCCGGGCGCGCGGCCCGGCCGGAGATGACGAAAGTCTGACGGAACGCCCCCGGCCCTGGCCGTCCCCCGCCCCGACCTGCTCGAATCGGCGGGTGGACAGAACAGACGACGAGAGCCGGGGCACCCCGGTCGGGCGCCGGGTCGTGCTCGGCCTGCTCGGCCTCGGGGCCGCCGGCGTGGCCGCCGGACCGTACCTGCAGCGGGCCGAGTCGGCGCTCGCGGAACGGGACCCGATCGGCCTGTCCGGGCTGCTGCCGGGCAACAACGGCTTCCGCTACTACTCGGTGGTGACCTCCGTCCCCGAGCGGACCGAGGCCGACTACACCCTCACCGTCGACGGCCTGGTGGAGCGCCCCGGCACCCACCGGCTCGCCGACCTGCGGGCGATGCCGCAGCGGCGGCTGGTCAAGGACGTCCAGTGCGTCACCGGCTGGCGGGTGCCGGACACCCCGTTCGAGGGCGTGCCGCTGGCCCACCTCCTGGACACCGCCGGGGTGCGGCCCGGGGCGACGGCCGTCCGCTTCAGCTGCTTCGACGGCGCCTACACCGAGAGCCTGACCCTGGAGCAGGCCCGGCGCGACGACGTGCTGGTCGCGCTGCGGATGCGGGACGACCCGATCTCGCACAGCCACGGCGGGCCGGTGCGGCTGTACGTCGCGCCGATGTACTTCTACAAGTCCGCGAAGTGGCTCTCCGGCATCACCGTCACCGGCGCGGTCGAGCCGGGCTACTGGGAGCGCAACGGCTACGACGTCGACGCCTGGGTCGGCCGGTCGAACGGGAGGTCCGATGCGCCGACGAGCTGACCTCGTCCTGCGCTTCACCCGCGCCGAGCGCTGGGTGCACCGCGCGACCGCCGTGCTGACGGGCGTGTGCCTGGCCACGGCCGCCTGCCTGTACGTCGCGCCGCTCGCCGAACTGGTCGGCAACCGGCCGCTGGTGGTCACCGTGCACGTGTGGTGCGGCCTGGCGCTGCCGGTGCCGCTGCTGCTCGGCCTCGCCTCCCGCGCCCTGCGGGCGGACTTCGTCCGGCTGAGCCGGTTCACCCCGGTGGACCGGCAGTGGCTGCGGGCCGCCCGCACCCGGGCCGCGCACCGGCCGGCCGGCAAGTTCAACGCCGGGCAGAAGCTGTACGCGCAGTGGACGCTCGGCGCGATCCTGGTGATCGTCGGCACCGGCCTGCTGATGTGGCTCACCCACCTCGCCCCGGCGTCCTGGCGCACCGGTGCGACCTTCGTGCACGACTGGCTGGCCTTCGCCATCGCCGTCGTGGTCGCCGGGCACGTCCGGATGGCCTGGCGGGACCGCGAGGCGCGGCTCGGCATGCGGACCGGGCTGGTCGAGCGGCGCTGGGCCGAGCGCGAGCACCCGCACTGGCGGGCCGCGGACCCGGAGTAGGACCGCGCGACGGCCGGGCCGGCCGGGGGGCCCGCGGGCCCCCCGGCCGGCTCAGCCCTTGCGCAGGGCGAGGAAGCACCGGCCGTGGGAGGTCCAGCGCTCCGCCTCGACCAGGCCCGCGGCGCGGGCCCGCCGCAGGGTGGCGGCGGTGCCGAGCCGGGCCCAGGGGAAGGCCGGGCCGAGCCGGCCGTCCGGCCCCTCCACCCGGACGAGGGCGCGCTCGTCGACCTCCCGCGGCTCCACCTCCACCAGCAACCGCCCGTCCGGGGCGATGAGTTCGGCGCCGCGGCCGAGCAGTGCGGCCGGGTCGCCGCCGATCCCGAGGTTGCCGTCGGCGAGCAGCGCGGCGCCCCAGCGGCCCTCGGCGGGCAGGCGGTCGAACACGGATCGGCACAGCGCCGGGCCGCCGAGGCCCACCGTGCGGGCGACGGCCGCCCCGGTCACGTCCACCCCGAGGACGGGCACGCCGAGGGCGAGCAGCGCGGTCACCAGCCGGCCGGGGCCGCAGCCGAGGTCGAGGACGGGCGCGGTCAGCCGGGTGCAGCGCAGCAGCAGGCTGTGGTCGGCGCCGGCCGCCGGCGCGCACCAGCGTTCGATGTCCAGGCGCAGCCGCCGACCGTCCTCGCAAAGCAGCCAGAGCGGGCCGCGGCCGGTCCGCACGGCCTCGGCGAAGGGGTCGTCCACCCAGGGTGCGGCGACCGTCAACTCGCCACCTCCGGTGCGGAGTCGGCGGTGTCGAGGTCGCGCAGCCGCGCGGCGAAGCGGCTGCCCGGGGCCTCGGCGGCCACCCGGCGGGCGTCCTCGATGGTGTCCACGTCCGTCAGGACGGGCAGCCGGTGGACGGTCAGCCCGGCCCCGGCCAGCCGGCGCAGCAGCGCGGCGCCCGTCCCCGGGGTGGACATCGGCACGCCGTGCAGCAGGCGGGCGGCCAGCTCCGCGGTGGGCCGGGCCAGGCCGAGCGCCCAGAACCCGCCGTCGGCCGCCGGGCCGTACCAGGCGTCCACGCCCGGGCGCCGGGCGGCGGACAGCGGTTCGGCCAGTTCGGCCGCCGCCAGCTGCGGGGTGTCCATGCCGACCAGCAGTGCGGGGGCCCGCGGGGCCAGCCGGGCGGCGTGGGCGAAGGCGGCGGCCAGGCGCCGGTCCAGGCCGCCGCCGCACTGCGGGACGACCTCCCAGCCCGGCGGCAGCCAGGGCCCGGGATCGCCGTCCAGGACCAGCAGGCGCCGCCCGGCGGGCATCGCGGTCAGGGCGTACAGGGTGTCGGCGAGTGCGGCCCCGGCGAGGGCCGCCGCCTGGTCCGGGGTGCAGGGCGGGGTGAGCCGGGTCTTCACCCGGCCGGGGACGGGCGCCTTGGCGATCACCAGCAGGGTGGCCGGCGGCGCCGCCAGCACCGCCCGCATGTCCCGGACGGCCTGGCGGGTGCCGCGCAGGGTGCCGGTGACCTTGGACCGGCCCGCGCGCGGCAGGTAGTCCACCGGGGTCTCGGCGATCCGCAGCCCGGCGGCGGAGGCCGCGAGCACCATCTCCAACGGGTAACCGGAGCGCCGGTCGCCGAGGCCCAGGGCCAGCAGCCGTTCCCGGCGGGCGGCCCGCATCGGGCCGAGGTCGTGCAGCGGCGCGCCGGTGCGGGCCCGCAGCCGGCGGGCGAGCAGCGCGTTGGCGAGGCGGGCGTGCGGCGGCCAGGCGCCGGCGGTGGCCGGCCGGCGCCGGCCGAGCACCAGGTCGGCGGTGCCGGCCAGCACCGGGCCGGTGACCCGGGGGAGTTGGGCGGGGTCGAGCGAGCCGTCGCAGTCCAGGAAGCAGACCAGCTCGGCGGTGGCGGCGCGCAGCCCGGCGTGGCAGGCGGCGCCGAAGCCGCGCCGGGGCTCCTCGACCACGGTCGCGCCGAGGGAGCGGGCGAGCTCGGCGGAGCCGTCCCGGGAGCCGTTGTCCACGACGATCGCCCGCCAGCCGTCCGGGATCCGCGCGAGCACCCAGGGCAGCGCGGCGGCCTCGTCGAGGCAGGGCAGGACGACGTCGACGGCCCGCGGAGGGGGGAGAGGAGGAGTCACGGCGGTCACGCTAACCGCGGCCGGTGGCGCCGGGGCCGAACCGCGCCCTTACGGAAGTGCTACGGCCGCGCCGGCCGCGCCCGTTCGGGGGATCTTACGGAACGCGAACGCGGGCCACGGCGCGCCTCCCGCCGTGGCGGCCCGGCCGTATCCTCGGCGAGGTGAACGAGAGTCCCGCCCCCGCCGGCGCGCCCGCCCCCGCCGACGCGCCCGCCCCCGCCGCGGCGCCGTGCGCCGGCCGCGTCCTGGTGATCGACGACGATCCCACCGTGGCCGAGGTCGTCACCGGCTACCTCACCCGGGCCGGCCACCTGGTCGACCACGCCGCGGACGGCCCGCGGGGGCTCGCCCTGGCCCGCGCCCACCGCCCGGACCTGGTGGTCCTGGACCTCATGCTCCCCGGGCTGGACGGCCTGGAGATCCTGCGCCGGCTGCGCGCCACCGCGGACGGCGCCGACCTGCCGGTCGTCCTGCTCACCGCCAAGGGCGACGAGAACGACCGCATCCTCGGCCTGGAGCTGGGCGCGGACGACTACGTCACCAAGCCGTTCAGCCCCCGGGAGCTCGTCCTGCGGGTCCAGTCGGTGCTGCGCCGCTCCCGCGCGGCCGCCCCCGCCCGCCCGGCCGCCGGGCCGGTGCTCTCCGGCGACCTCGCGCTCGACCCGCAGGCCCGCCGGGTCCACCGCGGTGGGCGCGAACTGCTGTTGACCGTACGGGAGTTCGACCTCCTGGCGTTCCTGCTGCGGCATCCGCGGACGGTGTTCTCCCGGCAGCAGCTGATGGAGCGGGTGTGGGGCTGGGACTTCGGCGACCTGTCCACCGTGACCGTCCACGTCCGCCGGCTGCGCGAGAAGGTCGAGGACGACCCGGCCGCGCCGGCGCTGATCACCACCGTGTGGGGCGTCGGCTACCGCTACGACCCGGTGGCGGAGGCGGGCGCGTGAAGGACCTGCTGCTGATCGCCCTGTTCGCCGCGCTGGGCGCCGGCGGGGCGGGCCTGCTCGGCTGGGCGGCCGTCCGGCTGCTGCGCCGGCGCTCGCTCGCGCTCTCGCTGTTCTGCGTCGCCGCCGTCACCGTGCTCGCGGTCACCTCCGGCACCCTCGCCGTCGCCCAGGCGATGTTCCTCTCCCGGCACGACCTCGGGGTGGTGATCACGGTGCTGGGGGTGGCCTCGGTCGTCTCGCTGGCGACCGCCGCGCTGCTGGGGCGCCAGGTCGTGGCCGGCAGCAGGGCGTTGACCGCGGCGGCCCGGACGGTGGGCAGCGACGCCGGGTTCAGCGCGCCGGAGCCCCCGCACGGTCTGGAGCTGGCCCAGCTCGGCGCCGAACTCGCCGCCACCAGCGCCCGGTTGGCCGAGTCCCGGGCCCGGGCGCAGGCCCTGGACGGCTCCCGCCGGGAACTGATCGCCTGGATCTCGCACGACCTGCGGACCCCGCTCGCGGGGCTGCGCGCGATGGCGGAGGCGCTGGAGGACGGCGTGGCCGAGCACCCGCAGGACTACCTGCGGCGGATGCGCACCGAGGTCGAGCGGCTCACCGGGATGGTGGACGACCTGTTCGAGCTCTCCCGGATCCAGGCCGGGGCGCTCGCCCTGTCGCTGTCGCGGGTGTCCGTCTACGACCTCGTCGACGACGCGCTCGCCGGGGCCCACCCGCTGGCCCGGCAGCGCGGAGTCCGGCTGGAGGGGCGGCTGGTGGCCGCCGAACCCGTCGAGGTGGACAGCGGCGAGATCACCCGGGTGCTCGGCAACCTCCTGGTCAACGCGATCCGGTCGACCCCCGAGGACGGCGTGGTGGCGGTCTCCGCCCGGCGGGAGGCGGACGAGGTGGTGCTCTCGGTCACCGACTGCTGCGGCGGCATCCCGGAGCAGGACCTGCCCCGGGTGTTCGAGACGGGCTGGCGCGGCAGCACCGCCCGGACCCCGCGCCCGGCCGATCCGGGCGACGCCCCGGAGCGGGGTGGTGGCGGCGGTGCCGGGCTCGGGCTGGCCATCGTCCGCGGCATCGTCGAGGCCCACGCCGGCCGCGCCCGGGTGCGCAACGTCGCCGGTGGCTGCTGTTTCGAGATCGTCCTGCCCGCCGCCCGGAGTTGAGGCCCGCCGCCCGGAGTTGACGCCCGAGGCCCGAGGCCCGGGGGCCGGACGGGCTCAGGCGCGCTGCGGTGCGGCCGCGAACTCCACCACGCCGTCCGCGAAGGACACCCGCGGCCGCCAGCCGAGCTCGGCGCGCAGCCGTGCCGAGTCCGCCGTGACGTGCCGGACGTCGCCGAGCCGGTACTCGCCGGTCACCACCGGCGCGGGCCCGCCGTGGGCGGCGGCCAGCGCCCCGGCCATCGCGCCGACCGTCCGGATCTCGCCGCTGCCCACGTTGTACGCCCGGGCGCTGCCCGGGGGCCGCTCGCCGACCGCCGCGAGGGCGGCGAGGTTGGCGTCGGCGACGTCCCGGACGTGGACGAAGTCCCGGCGCTGCCCGCCGTCCTCGAACACCCGGGGCGCCTCGCCCCTGGCCAGGGCCGAGCGGAACAGCGAGGCGACCCCGGCGTACGGGGTGTCGCGCGGCATGCCCGGCCCGTAGACGTTGTGGTAGCGCAGCGTCAGGACGCGGCCGCCGCAGGCGCGGGCCCAGGCGGCGGCCAGGTGCTCCTGGGCCAGCTTGGTGGCCGCGTACACGTTGCGCGGGTCGGCCGGCGCGTCCTCCGTCACCAGCCCGGGGCTCAACTCGGTGCCGCAGTGCGGGCACGGCGGCTCGAACCGGCCGGCGTCCAGCGCCTCCGGGTGCCGCGGGCCGGGCGCGACGTCCCCGTGCGCCGGGCAGTGGTACCGGCCCTCCCCGTAGACCACCATCGAGCCGGCGAGCACCAGGCGCCGCACCCCCGAACGCGCCATCGCGGCGAGCAGCACCGCCGTGCCGAGGTCGTTGCAGCCCGCGTAGGCCGGCGCGTCGTCGAGGTCGAGCCCCAGGCCCACCATCGCCGCCTGGTGGCACACCGCGTCCACGCCGTCCAGGGCCCGCCCCACCGCCGCCGCGTCCCGTACGTCACCGTGCCGCGCCGCCACGCCGTCCGGCAGCGCGGGCATCACCCCGCCGGGGTGCACGGCGGGCAGCAGCGCGTCCAGGACACGGACCTCGTGCCCCGCGGCCGCCAGCGCCCGGACGACCGCCGAACCGATGAACCCGGCACCGCCGGTGACCAGAATCCTCATGCCCCGCGACGCTACCGGTCGCCGCCGCCGCGACCACCCCGATCGGTGGTCGTGTCACCCTTCGGTAAGACGGGACTCTTCGGCAGGACCGCGACCGACGCCGCGCAAGCCCGTGCTCCCGGAGTGTCGGGCAGCCCGGCCTGCTGAGTGTCAGCGGACCTCCAGCAGGCCGTCCGGCAGCGGCCGTTCGGCGAGCGCCGCGCCCAACTGCCGCTCCAGGGCGACGTATTCGTCGCACTCGGCGGGCTCCGCCGGGCCGAGCCGGGCGTTCCGCAGGTCGGTCACGGCCACGGACAGCGGAGCGCGCGCCGACATCGGCCGCATCCTCGCCACCTCGGCGAGCCCCTTCCGGTAGGCGTCCCGCGCCCGTGCGACGTCCCCGGCCCGCAGCGCGTTGAGGCCGATGTCGAAGAGCACCGAGGCCGGTTCGGCCGCGTCGGGCAGCGCCCGCAGCAGGGCGTTCGACGCCCGGTGGTGCTCGCCGAGCCGGTAGAGGCAGCGCGGCCGTGTGCCGGAAGCCGGGCGCCGACGAGTAGGGACGGTGTTGCTTTTCATCCGAACGGCGTAGTGTGGGGGTGAACGAAGCATCTGATCCGGAGCGTCGCCCGTCTGTGCCCTCCGGATACCGCACAAGGGCTGCGTCCCGCGCCCCGGCCCGACCCCGCCGACCCCCCTCACTCACTGCTCGGGGTTGCGGCATGCCCTTGTGAGACTCCGCGCCGCCGAGCGCCCGTGAGTGGTGCGCTGCGGCGGGACTCTGTGGGATTTCACGGGAAGACGCGGGAAAGATGAGCGGCTTCTCTGACCAGCTGATGATCCGGTACCTGAATCCTCAACTGGTGCACGACCTTCTGGCCCCTCCTGCCCCCACCACCCCAACCACCCCTCCGGCCCCGCCGGACCGCACGCTGCTGCGGAACCTCCTGACGACGGTCTACGAACCAGGCGTGATCGAGATCCGGTCCGTGGACGCGGTCGCCGTCGAGCGGACCGACTTCCAGGTGCCGCTCGGCGCCCCGACGACGGTCCGCGGGAGCTGGGAGAAACTACTGCCGGACACCGCGCAGTCGCGGGCCGTCCTGGAGATCCCGCCGGTCGGGCCGCCACTCTGGATCGACATGGCCCTGGACACCGTGGTCACGTCCCAGGTCGCGCTGACCGAGGGCGCCCTCGCCTCCTTCGACTCCGCGAACCTCGCCGGGCTCACCCGGGACGAGTTCGTCGCCCGCTTCGCCTTCCTCGACCTCCCGGACCTGATGAACCGGGCGGGCGTCGCCACCTTCGCCGAACTCCAGGCCCAGTTCCCCCGGTTGTACCGCCTGCACTACGCGACGCCGCCGCCGGGTGCGGCCGGCCGGGAGTTCCGGCTGCGGATCTCGGCGCTCTTCTTCCCCGATCTCGACCTGGAAGGGGCGCTGCGCCGCCTCGCCCGGAGCCGGCAGGCCCTGGACGACTCCAGCCCGCGCCCCGACGAGTACGACGGCGGAGCCCTGCTCGCCGCCAGTGCGTGGCTGGCGGTCTTCCCCGCCGCCGCGCTCGGACTGCCCGGCGCCCCCGGGACCCAGCAGCAGGTGACCGACCTGCTGCACGCCGCGGGCTTCGGGGCCGCCTTCGAGACCGTGCCGTGAGCCGCGCGGCCGGACGGACCCACCAACACCGCGGCAACATGCCGGCACCGCGGCGCAGTTGACACCGCGGCGCGGTTGGCGAAGACCTCAGGTAAGGAGCGGTCGATGCCGGTCAAGTACATCGATGTCACACCCATCAGCGAGCTGTTCGCACCGGCCGTCAGGGCGTTCGGCGACATCGCCGTCGTCGGCCGGGGCGAGTTCGGCTCCGCGGCCTCGCCGCCCAAGCCGTTCACCTCGCCGGGTGCGGCGGTGACCGCCCTCAAGGGTGGCGGGACGACCACCCTGGCGGCCGCGGCGACCAGCGGCGCGAGCGTCGTGGTGGTGCCGGTCAACGTGCAGCCGAACACCAAGGTGCGGATCGGCACCGACCCGGGCTCGGAGGTCCACACCGTGACGGGCGTTCAGTCGACGGCCGGCCCCCCGGCCACCTTCTCGCTCACCCTCGACAAACCGCTGAAGGCCGGCTTCGCCGGGGGGACGGCGGTGACGCAGGACAACGACAGCGACCTGCTGCGGGCGATCCGGACGGCGTTCGGCCAGTCCCCGCCGCCGACCAAGGTCTGGGGCGTCCAGGTGGACTACGCCGCCACCGCCGCGCAGTGGGAGACCGCGCTCGGCGAGGTCGACAAGCTCGACGTCCAGATCGTGCTGCTCGCGGGCGTCCCGCTCAACTCCGGCAACGCGGCCACCCTCGGCCAGCTGGCCTCCCACGTGTCGGACCCGGGCCTCGGCGACGGCAAGGAGCGCATCGGCGTGGCCATGCTGGATCCCACGCTGGCGGTGGCCGACGCGGTGAAACTGAACGCGGCGCCGGTCAAGAACGAGCGGATGGTGCTGGTCGCCCACAAGTCGGACGACGACGTGGCGGCGGCCATGGCCGGGGTGATCGCCGGCTACCGGCCGCACATCTCGCTGCTGCTCAAGCCGATCAACATCAGGATGACCGAGCTGTTCTCCGACCCGGACATCGACGTCCTGGACGCCGGACTGGTCAACTGGATCACCAGCCCGGTGCTGCTGCCCGGCCAGGCGCTCTACCTGGGGGAGGGCTACACCTCGGACTCCAGCCACGACAAGAAGTACATCGACATCGTCCGCACGATCGACGACGTCAACTTCCGGATCAAGGCGGCCCTGATCGAGGCCATCGGCAACCTGCGGATCTCCCGGGTGGGCCTGCGCTCGATCGTGACCATCGTGCAGTCCGTGCTGTCCCCGCTGGTCTCGCAGGGCGTGATCGAGGGCTTCAACGTGGTCATCCCGCTCCTGGTGCTGCTCGACCGGGACCCGGCGAGCCTGTCCCCGGCCGAGACGCAGGAGATCGCGACGGCGCGCGCCGACCGCACGGTCGACATGACGATCGAAGTGGTCTACGCCGGCGCCATCCACCGGCTGACCATCAACCTCGACTTCACCGGTTGAACGAGGCTGAGCTGAGAGGGAAGTGAGAGACCATGGCCGACGCCCTGAAGTGGGACACCCGGCTGACGGTGATGGTGCAGGGGAAGGCACTGACGCCCATCGACTCCTTCAACCCGACCTTCAACGTCCCGGTGCAGCCCCTGCACTCGCTGGAGGCCGACAACGTGGCGCACATCGTCCAGCCGCACGTGTTCACGTTCACCATGGCGATCAAGGCGATCGGAACGACCGTGGCGACGCTCACGGACCTGGCGCTGAAGAACACCAGCTTCGCCGTCGGCGTCCAGGAAGCGCACGGGAACGACTGGACGTTCAAGAGCATCGACTTCAACGACTGCTACATCACGTCCGTCGCCAGCACCATCGTCATCGACGGCGTGCCCACCACCACGTTCAACTGCATCAGCCTGGACACCGTCCCGACCGACAACGGCTGAGCAGGGAACGGAATTCGAGATGTCCGACAGCCAGGCGTACGAGGAACCCGAGCCGAGCGCGGACCCGGCCGGCCAGTCACTGCCGGTCGCCCGCGGCGGGCTGGTGTACGTGAACGAGGGCGAGCGGATCGTGGTGCCGCCGGGCGCGGCGGCCGCGGTGGCGGCGAGCACCGGCGGCGAGGTCCACTGCTACTTCCCGATCAAGGTGGTGGTGGCGGGCAGTGGCCCGGAAGCGACCGCGGACGCGATCCCGGCCGATGTCTACGGCGCGCTGTACGGTGCGCTGACCTGACGCGGAGGCCGGGACATGCTGCGGATCGCCTGCCACTTCCCGATCACGGTGTCCGTCGAGGGGACCCCCTCGGCGGCGGACCTGGAACAGCTCGGCCGGGCCGTCGAGGCGGCGGTCGCCGAGCGGGTGGGCGAGGCCCGGCGCGAGGTGGCGCGGCTGGCGGCCCAGCAGCCCGGCGCGGCCGGGCCGGCCGCACCGCCGCGGGAGCCGCCGGCGGAGCCCGCGGACCGGGCCCGGATCGGCGAGGGCGGCCGCACCTACCTGGTGCCCTCGTACGACCTGGGCGGGGCGCTGCGGCCGGTGACGCTGCGCACGATCGTGTCGGAGATCCGCGGGATCCAGGCGGAGGCCACCGACCTCGCGCTGCGCTACACCGCCTCGCGCGCCGGGGGAGTCCTCGGCGAGATCGCGGCCGCCTTCGCCCTCGGCGAGCGCGGCTTCCGCTTCCTGGTCGCGCCGTCCGGGCCCGGGGCCCACCGGGACAACGCGCCCGGCTTCGACTCGGTCGCGTTCAACCCGGTGAGCGGCGAGATCTGGCTGATCGACAACAAGGCCAGCGGCGCCCTGGGCACCCTCCCCGGCGGCACCGCCCTGGGCCGCAACCTCCGGCCCGGCATGGAACAGGCCGTCCGGCTGGTGCGCGCCGTCCCGGACTTCCCCGGGAAGGCCGACGTCGTCCGCCGGCTGGAGGCCGGCCTGGACGCCGTCCGGGCGGGGAAGCCGATCCCCGCCGAACTCAAGGTCAGGCTGAAGGTGACCAACGCCGGCGGGTACGGCTCCGGCGTGCACGACCTGCCGCCGGGGGCGGAGGCCGAGGACGTGGTCGGTCCGGAGGTCCGGGCCGCCCGCGAGCGGGACGTGGCGAAGGCCGAGGAGCGCGGGGAGAAGCCCGGGCGGCCGCGCTCGCACGCGGAGACCGAACGGATGCGGCAGCAGGTCGGGGGCCCGCAGTCCCGTCAGCCGGCGCCGGTGGGTGCGAAGGGCGCGACCGGGGCCGGCGGGCTCGCGGCCGGTGCGGGCACCGTCGGGCGCGGGATCGTCCAGGGCGGGGTCGTCGTCCTCGGCGGCGCGGCCCTCGTCACCGCCGGCGCGCTGACGATCCTGGGCGCACTCGCGGCCCTGGCGAAGCGGAAGGGCCCGGACACCGACGCCCTGAAGCAGTTGACCGAACTGCGGCTGCGGGCCCTGCGGCCGCAGATCACGGCCCGGCTCGACGCCCTCACCGACCAGGTCGCGGACCTGCAGCTGAGCCGGCCGGGCCGGCCGCTGTACGGCGTCATCGGTCTGGTCACCACGGTCTACCGGGCCGCGGGCGGGGAGGAACGGCTGATCGACTGCCGGATCGAGCTGGCCTCGGTGTCGGTCGGCCCGGAGCCGGTCGAGCGCAGCGAGAGCTCGCGGGTCTGGGAGGGAAAGTGGTACACGCTGCAGACGCTGCGCGAGTCCGTCCGCACCACCTACTCGGTCGAACTCGCCCCGCTCGCCCCCGAGCGCCTGCGGGAGGCACTGGCCCGCCGCATCGCGGCCGAGGAGGCCCGGCTCGGCGCGAGTTCCGCCACGCCGGAGGAACTGCTGGCCTCCCAGCGCCGCCGGGACGAACTGGCGCTCGCCCCGGAGCGGGCCCGGGAGGAGTTGCTCCGGCGGATCGCGGCCGAGGAGGCCTTCGTCGCCACCAGCTCCGCCACGCCGGAACAGCAGCTGGCCGCCCAGCGCCGCCGGGACGAACTGCTGCTGCGGCTGATCGGGTTGGAGACGCCATGAGCGGCGCCGGGGACACCCGACAGCTCCGGCTGCACCCGCCGGACGCGGTGGTCGTCGACGGCGCGCTGGACCCGGACACCCGGCGTGCGCTGGAGGAGGTCCTGCTGCGCGCGGTCGGCTCGGCGCTCGCGCGGCTGCGGCCGCCGGAACTGCGGATCGACGGCGCGGCGGGGCGGGCGACGGCACCGGGCGCCGAGCCGTGGGCGACGCCCGCGGAGGCGGCCGCGCGGACGACGGAGCTGCCCGTGGTGGCCGGGGCGACCGAGGTCGTCCCGCAGCCCCCGGTACCGCAGCCCCCGGTGCCGCAGCCCTCGGCCCGGCGGTCCGCGACCGGCGGCCTGCTGCTGGCGATGGCCCTGCCGGCCGACCTCGTCGAGGGCACCGAGGAACCCCCGGCAGCCGGTGCCACCCCAGAGCCCGCCCCCGAGCCCGCCCCCGTCCCCGGCCCGCTCCCCGCCCAGCAGCCGGCCGGCGAGGACCGGGTGGTCGACGGCCCGAGCCCGGTCGACGGCCGGGTCGTGATGATGCTGTTCCTCGGCGGCACGGTCACCCTCGGCGGCGCCGGGCGCCACGTCCGGGCGAGCAACATCGTCCGGGCGGTCGACCTCGGCCTCGGGGTCTTCGGGACGACCTCCTTCGCGGTCCTGTACGGCCCGGTCGGCGAGCCGGACAGCGGGTTCCGGGTGGTCGCCACCACCCCCACGGTCGAGGACCGCCGGCTCCACGAGGCCGCCGCCCGCTTCGCCGCGGGCGGCAAGGAGAAGGTGGTCACGCTGGAGGGCGGCGAACTGCTGAAGAACGTCGTCGACGACGCCGGGCACCGGTACCAGGTCGTCTCGGTGATGTCGAAGGAACGCAACCACCTGATCCCCAAGGGCGTGGACGTCGAGGAACGGATCCGGCTGCTGCGGGCCAGGGCGCCCGAACTGCCCAAGGAGGAGTTCCGCCGCCTGGTCTTCGCGGACATCGACCGGCTCCTCGGGCCGGCCCTCGCCGGGGACGGGGACCGCCTCCAGGAGGCCGCCGACCGGCTGGCCCGGCTGGACCGGGTGGCGTTCGCCCAGGTCGACTGGGAGACCAGGACGCGCTACCTGGAGGTCCTGATCAGGGCCTGGACGCACGAGCAGCACGAGCTCGCGATCGTCGAGCTGATGTGCTCGCTCGACAGCGTCACCCAGCTGCACGCCGTCCTGGAGAAGCTCGCCGCCGCCCACCTGGTCGAGCAGCTGTACGGGGACCTCGGCGAGAACCTGTGGACCCTGCTCACCGGGGTCGGGCGCCGCTTCGGCTCGACCGATCCGTTCACCTTCGGCACCTTCCTCACCCTGGTCCGGGACGCGTTCGGGCTGAGCCCGAAGGTGCGCGAGTCGATCGCCGCGAGTGTGGCCGGCGGGGTGGTGCACCTCGGCTGGTCGGTGCTGGCCGAGATCGAGGAGGCCGTGCTGGCCGTCTGGGACTTCCTGGTCGGGCTGGTGAAGGGCCTGGGCTTCCTGCTGACCCGGCCGCTGGACGTGGTCGCCGGGCTGGGCCAGCTGGTCCGGCTGGAGGTGACCTTCGAGCTCGCCGCAGCCGGGTATCCGCCCGCATGGGCCGAGGCCGCCGCCGTGCTGAAGAACCTCGGAGGCGCACTGCTGGTCGGCCTCAAGGGCGTCGCGGTGCTCCAGGAGGGCGCCCAGCAGACCTCGACCCCCTCGCTCGGCGAGACGGTGCTGCGGAAGATCAGGTGGGCCGTGGTGATCGAGATCGCCTCCTGGTTCGTCGGCCTCGGGGAGCTCAAGTCCGCGGCCACCGCCGTCGGCCTGACCGAGAAGGTGTCGGCGGCGCTGCGCTTCCTCGGCCTGCTGGGCAAGCTCGCCGACGCGGCCGAGGCGGAGCGGATCACGGTCGGGCTGAGCCGGGTCGCCAAGGCGATGCGCGGTGGGAGCGGTGCGCTGCGACAGCTGCGCAGCGACGCGGAGGTCGTGCGGCTGCTGTCCGAACTGCCGGAAGCGGACGCCGTGCGCCTCGGCGAGCTGCTGGAGCGGGTGGAAGTGGCCGAGGGCAGCACCCTTGCGGAGCTCACCGCCCACCCGGAGCTGGGCGCGGCGGTCGGCGAGTCCTTCACCAAGGTGGAGACGCTGCAGCGGCTGGCCGCGAAGTCGGGCGGTTTCAGCGAGGAGCTGGGCGTGGTGTTCCGCCGGCTCGCCGGTCCGGACGGGTTCAGCCAGGCCGAACTGACCAAGCTGGCCAAGGAGTTGGCCCCCGGCGAGGGCAGACGGCTGCTCGCCGTCGTCGAGCACATCGGGCTGCAGCGGATCGGCGCGGAGGCCGAGGTGGGCGCGGAGTTCCTCACCCTGCTCGCCGCCGAGCCGCGGCGGATGGCCGCCGTCCGCGAGGTCGGCCACGAGGTGCTGCGCCTGCTGTTCGAGCGCACCGGGGGCAAGGCCGAGCCCTTCGACGCGATGGTGGCGGAGCTGGCGCGGCTGAAGGACGTCGCCCGCAAGGAGGAGAAGCTGGGCGAGTTCGCCGGGCTCCTCGACCGGCTGGCGGCCGGCGACGCCGAGGCCTGGGCCGGGCTGCTGCGGCGCGGCGCCGCGCCCGCGGACCGCGAGCAGGTGCTGGCCCGGATCGACCGGCTGTGGCGCCGCTACCAGCGCCAGGCCGCGAACCGGGACGCGCTGCAACGCCAGGTGCGCCGGCTGCGCAAGCTCGCCGAGAAGGACCCGGAGTCCGCGCTGGAGCAACTGGAGGCCTTCGAGTCCAAACTCCCCGCGGGGGCCGGCGGCTCCTCCGTCGAGGCCGAGGTCGCCGCGGACGTGGAGGAGGCCGGGAAACGGGCCGGGCACGACGAGAAGGCGCTGCACCACGAGCCGGGCGAGGCCCCGCCGGAGGCGCCGACCGAGTACGACAAGCCGCACAAGCCGACCGGACGGGACCGGGCCTCCGCCGACCTGGCCGACGCCATGGCCGAGGCGGGGGAACCGTGCCCGCCCGGCCACGACACCCACCACATCGTGGCGGACGCCGACCCGCGGGCCGAACTCGCCCGGCAGATCCTGAAGCGCAACGGCATCGAGCCCCGCAACTCGCCGTTGAACGGCGTCCACCTGCCGCGCACCTCGATGGACCCGAAGACCGTCGCCGAGGCGGCCACCCGGCACCAGACGGTGCACACCGACGCGTACCACCGGGAGCTGACCCGCCGCCTGCTGGAGGCCGAGCACGACGGCGACGTGCACAGGGTTCTGGCCGAGCTGAAGGATGAGTTGAAGCGGCGCGGCTCGTTCGAGGCCCTGGCCGGGGCCGAGCCGGGCGAGTCCTTCGCGGACTGGCTGCAGCGGCACCGGGGCGAGGTCGAGTGGCTGAAGGACGAGGACTTCGAGGAGGTGGTCCAGGCCTCGCGCCGGGCGGCCCGGAAGGAGGCGGGGGAGGCGGCGAAGGAGGCCGCGCGCCGCCGGGCCGCCAGGAAGGCGCTCAAGGAGGCCGAGCGCCGTTGGGCCGCGGAGCGGAAGGAGGCGGCGAGGAAGGCCGCAGCCGCGCGTCCGCCCGCGCCCGCAGCGCCGAAACCCCCCACCGGGCCGCCCGACCGGCCTCCCGGGGCCCCCGACGACCCGACCCGCGGAAAGTAGGTCCACACGATGCCCGGCGGTGTGAACGTCCCCGTCCTGATCGGCGCGGTGCCGCTGTTCACGGTCACCAGCCTGACCCTCAACGAGGGCTACCAGGTGGTCCGGATCGCCGGCAGCCGGCTGGCCCAGCTGGTGTCGCCCACCACCCGGACCATCTCGGTCGAGGCGGTGCTGGTCGGGCGCACCCGGCTGCTCGTCAAGAAGGGCCTGGAGGCGATGGCGCTGACCTCCCGCGCCCTGGCGCCGGCCGCCGCGCCCGCGATGAACCTGGCCGGGCTCCCGGTGGTCTGCGGGATGACCATCAACCTCGACATGCAGATCACCAGCCTGCGCTTCACCCAGTCCAACCAGAAGCGCGACGCGATCGACGTGAGCATCACCCTGGAGCACGTTCCGCGTTCCACCCTCACCGCCGTCCTGGGCGACGCCCTGGACCTGCTGCTGGCCGCCGGCATCGCCGCCGTGCCCAGCGTCAGCGACATGGTGCCCGTCCGGCGCCAGTTGGGAGGCAGGCTGTGAGCACGCCCGATGCCGGATACCCGCCCGAACCCCCGCTGGACTTCTTCCGGTTGCCGGTCGAGCCGGACGAGGGACTGCCCCAGGCCTTCGGCTGCCTGGTCGGCCCGACCGCCTACGACTTCGGCCTGTACGCCCGCCTCACCGCCCCGGCCGACGACCCGCCGCAGACGCTCTACGACCTGGCCGCGCCCGGCCCGATCACCGCGGCGGCCGAGCCCCCGGGCTACCTGGTCCTGCGTGTGGTGCGCGACGGGCCGGACGGGCCCCGGGTGGTGTTCCTGCGCAAACTCGTCGTCGAGCCCGGACTGGTCCACCACGCCGGGCAGTTGGCGATCCGGCTGCAGGAGGCCCGGCTGGCCCGCGGCAACCTCAACGGCCCCGGCCACTACGGCAGCCGGATCGTGATCGGGGTGGCGCAGCGATGGGCGTGATCCTCTGGTACCGGGTGTTCTTCCCGGATCTGGGCATCGAGGTGTCCAACGACACGTCGGGCGGCCGGATCCTCAGCGACGCCGAGATCACCGTGACCTACGGTCTCGGCCAACCGGGCGAGTTCACCGTGCAGTTCGCCGCCCTGCCGCTCTCGGCCCACCGGACCCTGGCCAAGGCGTTGACCGGCGAGCGCGGGAGCCCGAAGGGCGCGGTGGCGGTCGAGATCACCCTCGGCTACCTGGAGTCGCCCGGCTCGCGCAAGCCCGTGCTGAAGGGCCTGGTGGACGGGATGACCGTCTCCAGGCGGTACCCGCCGCTCGGGGTGCGGCTGACCGGCTACGAGAAGGCCGCGTTCCTGCTGCGCGGCACCAAGAAGCTCGACGACGCCAAGGGCGGCAGCAAGCTGGCCCACTACGCCGGGACGGACATCAGCCCCGCCGACGCGGCCAGGGCGATCGTGGCCAAGGCCGGCCTGACCCTCGCGGAGGGCGCGACGCCGACGAAGTCCGTCGAGCGGATCGCCGTGGACGCGACGAACGCCTTCACCGTGCTGGAGGAGCTGGCCCGCCAGTCCAGGGCCGAGATCCTGGTGCAGGACGGCACGGTGCAGTTCGGCACGGCCGTCACGTACCCGCCGGCCGGGCCCGGCGGGCTGAAGGTGCCCGACCCCACCGGGCTGCTCGCCTTCCTCACCAAGGAGGACACGCTGTTCGTGCCGGGGAGCACGGCCCGGCTGGCCGAGTTCGAGCCGGTGCAGGCCGGCACCGACGGCAAGCACCGGGTAGACGACGACCTGCCGGACCAGACCTCCGTGACGGCCTTCGACTTCACCGTGCTCGGCCTGCCCGAGCTGCGCGCCGGCCAGCTCGCGGGGGCGAACGTGGACGGCTACCAGGCGTTCAGGGACTTCCGGATCATCCAGCTCACCCACTCCTTCTCCCCGCGCGAGGGCTACCGCTGCACCGGCCGGGCCGCCGCGTTCAAGGCCGGGACCGGCGACCAGGGCAACCGGAAGAACACCGAGGCCGCGCGCCAGGGCAGCCCGGCCGCGATCGCCGACGCGATCGCCGGCCGGATCCGCGACGTGCGGACCGTCACGCCCGCCGTGGACGTCGGCCAGGTCCGCTCCGCCGTACCCGAGAAGCGGGTCGCGGACGTGGCGTACGGGCAGGGCGAGGCCCCGGAGACCGCCTCGCCGAGCGTGGACCTGGCGATCGGCGACGGCGGGCCGGTCCTGCACGGCGAACCGCTGGCCGCGCCGTTCGCCTGGCACAAGGTCGGCCTGTCCGTCCCGGTGTACGCCGGGATGCGGGCGCTGCTGAACGAGGTGCGCGCCGTCCGCTCGGACTCCGTGGTCACCGGGTTCCTGTGGGCCAACGAGCCGGCCATGGACCGCCCGAAGGCGAAGGCCGGCGACTGGTGGCTGTGCCTGCCGACCAAGCTCTCGGCCGGCCCGGACCCGCGCCCGGACGGCAAGGGCGCCAACGACCTCACCGCGGCGGACGGCCGCCGGGTGGTCGAGGCGGTCGGGCTGAAGCTGACGGTCGGCACCTCGGCCTGCTCCGACGTCGGCGAGCGGCCCACCGAGGGCACGGCGGAGGAGTTCCTGCTGAGCCACAAGTCGGGCACCGAGGTGCGGATCGACACGGACGGCAACGTCAAGATCACGTCGAGCAGCGGCAAGGTCACCGTCAGCGCGGGCGGGGCGACGCTGACGGTGGGAGACGGAAAGGTGGCGATCACGTGATGCCCCTGGTCCTCGTCGAAGGCGCGGTCATCCAGTGCTCGCACGGCGGGCAGTGCAAGCTCGGCGGCGGCAGCCAGAGCCTCACCGTGGGAGGTCACGGAGTGCTCGTCCAAGGCGCGGAGGCGGGCTTCCGGTTCGGTGCGCCGGACAGCCCCGTCGCCGGCATGACCACCCCGTGCACGGCCCAGACCCCGACCACCCCGCCCAAGTTCCAGGCCTGCGTGACCGCGCCGACCCTGCCGCCCGGCCTCGCCACCAAGCTCACGGTCGGCGGCACACCGGCCCTGCTCGCCACCGCCAACGGCACGACCGTCAGCGGTGCCGGGCCCGGCACCTGGACGATCACCGACGCCGGGCAGCAGCTCCTGGAGGCGATCTGAATGACCGACCCCGGCCTCGACCCGTTCACCGACCTCGGCCTCCCGCCGCCCGTACTCCCCGGTGCCGACAGCGGCCCGAGCGGCGCGAGCGGCGCGAGCGGGGCGCCCAGCCTCGGCCGGAGTCTCGCCCTGGACGACGGCGACCTGGTCGTCGACCCGGCCACCCGGGGCCCCGCCGAGATCGAGGGCCTGGACGCGCTCACCCAGGCACTGGTGCTGAGCATCCGCACCCAGCTCGGCGGCGACCCGCTGAACACCGCCTTCGGCTTCGACCGCCTCGCCGTCGGCCGCTACGCCCTCGGTCTCCACGCCCGCAAGGAGTACATCAGGATGGAGCTGGTCCGCTGCCTCAGCGCGGACCGGCGCGTCACCGACGTCCGGGAGGTCTTCTTCCAGGACGATCCGCGCTACTTCGACCTCCGGCCGGGCCTCGACGCCGCGGCCCAGGAGCGGATCGTCCGGGCCATCCGGGCGAGCCGCGAGTACACCGTCTACGCGGTCGTCGACACCGTCGCCGGCGCCGCGCTGACGCTCGAGTCAGGGGGACGCCTTGACTGACCTCACCGGCCTCACGGACCTCACCGGTCCCACCGGCCCCGCAGCCTCCCCGAACGGCCCGTACGGCGTGACCGCGGACGGCTTCGTGGTCAAGGGCATCGACCGGATCACCGCCGACCAACAGGCCCGCGCCAGGGCCATGTTCGGCAGCGACGTCGACCTCGGTTCCGGCTCGGCGCTGCGCAAGGTGCTGGACGCCGCCGCCGTGCACGTGCACGAACTCTGGCTGGGGCTGGAGGACCAGTACTACGCCAACTTCGCCACCACCGCCCAGGGCGACGCGCTCGACCTGCTCGGCACCGACCTCGGCCTGGTCCGCCGGTTCCTGCCGGCCACCGGGGAGGTCGCGCTGACCCTCGGCGGCGCCGACCCGGACCGGCGCTTCGTGCTGCCGGAGGGCACCGTCCTGCAGACCGCCGACCTCCCGCGGGTCAGCCTGCGGACCACCGCCGGCGCCGCCCTCACCGCGGGCGCGCCCGCCCTCACCGTCGGCGTCCAGGCCGTCGAACGCGGCACCGGCGGCAACCTGGCGGCCGGCCGGGCACTCCAACTGGAGCCCCACTGGGCCGCGTTGCACCTCGACCTCGGGCCCGCCACGGTCACCGTCGCCACCCCCACCGCGATCACCGGCGGCGACCGGGTCGAACCCGACGACGTCTTCCGCGCCCGGCTGCTCGGCGTCCCCCGCACCCTGTGGACCCAGGACGCCGTGCTCGCCCAGCTGCTGGACCTGCCCGGTGTCCGCGACGCGGCGGTCTTCGACCCGCTCGGCGGCATCGACGCCTCCCGCGCCGTCTTCCACACCTACCGCTTCGGACAGCGCGCGTTCTCCGCCGGGCCCCGCACCGGCTCCCCGTACTTCTTCGACGTCGTCGTCGCCGTCGAGCCCGGCTGGGCCTGGCACCCGGACGGCACCGGCCTGCCGCCGGTGTACGACGCGGTGCTGGAGACCGTCCGGCAGTGGCGGCCGGTGTCGGTCTTCCCGAACATCCGCCCGGCCAACCAGGTCGACGTCGGCATCCGGGCCACCCTGGTCATCGAGCCCGGCCACGATCCCGACGCCGTCCGGGGCGACATCCTCGCCGCCGTCCACGCCGGGGTCGACCGGCTGCGGCTGGGCCGTGGCGTGCTCCACTCCGACCTGGTGCTGACCGCCCGGTCCGTCGTCGGCGTGGTGGACGTGCAGAACCTGCGGCTGCGCCGCAGCGCCCCCGGGTTCGGCGAGATCGGCTTCGCCGGCGGGGTGTTCGGCGACGCGGAGGAGCTGTCGGTGGGCGAGAACCTCACCCTGGCCGCCGACCAGATCGCCCGCTTCGACCTCGACAGTCCGCTGATCGACCTCAAGGTGGCCGTCCGATGAGCGCCTCTTTCCTGGACGTCATGCGCACCGGCCTCACCCCCGCCTACGACCGGGGCATGGAACGGCTCGCCGTGCCGCTCGAACCAGACGGCGCCGGCGCGCTGCGTGCCCGCTACGACTTCGCGGCGTACCGACTGCGGTACGGGCGGGCCCCCGACGCGCCGCGCTACCTGCTGGCGCCCCTCCGGGACACCACCGAGCCGCTGACCGTCCGGGTCGCCTTCACCCGGACCGGGGCCCCCGGCGCCGCCGAGGAGACGGTCGACGTCCCGTTCCCGGCCGGCTGGCCCGGCGGCGACCCGGTGGCCGTCGAACTGCCCGGGCGCGCCGACGAGTTCACCGACGCGCTGCGGGTGACCGCGCTGACCCCGCTGCCGCCGGCGCCGGCCCCCGCGGCCGACTGGGAGCTCACCGCCCTGCTCGGCACCCTCGCCCGGCTGCTCTGGACGATCGGCCAGGACTACCAGGACCTCACCCGGCGGCTCGCCGACGTCGCCGGCCAGCGCGGCGCCCTCACCGCCCACGGCGCCAGCCTGGACCTGCTGGGACTGGACCTCGGCGCACCGCGCTTCCCGCCGCGGCCGCACAGCCCGGACCAGGACACGCTGGCGCTGTACCACCTGAACGACCGTCCCCCGCCGGGCAGTTCGCAGGTCACCGCGGTCGCCGACGCCACCGCCCCGGCCGACCCCACCCGCCGGGGCACCGTCATCGGCGCCGCCCGGTGGGGCGCCGCCGGCAGGTTCTCGCTCGCCTTCGGCTTCACCGTGCCGCCCGCCCCGGACGACACCAAGGGCAGCGCAGTCAGCGTCCCCGACCGCCCCGACCTCGCCTTCGCCGGGGACTTCACGGTCGAGGCCGTGATCCGGCCCGACCTCGCCGCCACCGCCACCGGCGCCGTGCTGGCGAAACGCGCACCGCTCGACACCGCCGCCGGGCGCGGCTGGGCCCTCACCCTCGGCCACTACCGCGGCATCGCGCGCAACCCCCGCTTCTCGCTCGCCGACGGCACGACCGAGACCGAGCTCTTCGCCGACCGGGACGTCGGCGACGGGCTCTTCCACCACCTCGCGGGCACCCTCAGCCGCACCACGGCCGGAGCCGTCGCCCGGCTGTACCTGGACGGCGTCGAGGTCGACCGGCGGCGACTGGACGGACTGGGCCCCCTCACGAGCACCGAACCGCTGGTCATCGGCCGGGGCACCGAAATCGACCTCGCCCTCCTCGGCGGCGTCGTCACCGCCCAGTTCACCGGCCGTATCGAGGAGGTCCGGGTCTCCCGGGTGGCCCGCACCTCCTTCGACCCGGTGACGGGCGAGGGCGACGCGAAGTACCGCAACCGGCTGCTCATCTTCCAGCGCTGGCTGGTCCCCACCCACGACGCGCTGGAGACCGCCCTCAACCAGGCCACCGGGCCGGTCGCCGGCCAGGCCGACGCGTTCCTGATCGACGAGACCCCCGCCCCGATCGCCACCGGCTCGGCCGACCTGCGGGTGCTGCCCGGGCCGCTCACCGTCGGCCAGAGCATCACCGCGGACGGCGACCGGCTGCGCACCGAGGCACAGGCCGCCGGCACCGTCGACGACGAACCCGACTTCGACCCGGCCTGGCTCTGTCGCCACCCGGACGCGCCCGGCCTCGACTTCGCGGGGCAGGACGGCAACCGGCTGATGCAGCTCACCGCCCGGCGCGCCCTGGACGCACTGCTCGCCCGGCTCGTTGGGCACGGCGGCACGCTGAGCGTCGTCCGCGCCTACGACCCGGCCGCCACCGACCTGCACGCCGTCGGGCGGGCCCTGGAGCTGCGGTACACCGACCCCGCCCCGGGGGTGGCCGGGCTCACCCTCGGGGAACTCGGCGCCCAGGCCCACGCGGCCGGCTTCGGCTGGGTCAGCTGCACGGCCGACCAGGTGATCCGGGCCGTGCAGCCGCCCGGTGACGCCTTCGCCGTCACCCTGTCGGGCGGGCCCGGCGCGGCCGCGAGCGGAACGGTCGTGAGCGGACCGGACGTGAGCGGACCGGACGGGACCGGCCGGGGCGTCCCGGACGTGACGGCCGGCCGGACCCTCACCCTCGGCCTGGACCCGCCGCTGAACGGCCCGGACCCGCCGCCGAAGGGCCTGGCCGGCGCCTCGATCCGCTGGTCCGTCACCCGCGGCGGCCCCGGCGACGCCACCGTCGCACCCGTCACCCCGGCCCCGGCTCCCGGCGCCGCCGCGCCGACCGGCCCGCAGGCCGTGCTGCAGGCCCTCGCCGCCGGGAACGTCACCGTCACCGCCGACGTCACCGTCGGCGGCCACACCCGCAGCGGCAGCCGCACCGTCCGGATCGGCCTGCCCGACACCGCGCTCACCCCCGGCACGTCGATCTCCCGGGACGGCCTGCTCGGCGCCACCGAGGCGCAGGCGGCCGGGACGGTCACCGACGACTTCGACCCGAGCTACCTCCAGCTGCGCACCGACGACCTGACCGACCGGCCCGTGGCGGCCTACGGCACCGACCCGAACAACCGCCGGATGCAGCCCGCCACGTCAGCGGCCCTGGACCGGCTGCTCGCCCTGACCGGCCCGGCCGGCGGCATCCTCACCGTGCTCGCCGCCTACACCCCACCCGTCCCGGGCGCACCCGACCCCGGCCTGGCCGGCCAGGGCCGGGCGCTGACGCTGCGCCACGACAACCCGGCCGCGCCCGCCCAGGCGCTGTCCGCCCCGGCCCTGGCGGCGCTCGCCTTCGCCGCGGGCTTCGACCACATCGCCGTCCAGGCCGCCGCGCCGCCCGACACCCGCGCCACCGTCCGGGTCGCCGTGGGCCCCGGGGAGCAGCTCGCGGTCACGGTCGCCGGCCCGGCCGCCGAGGTCCGGGTGGGGGAGTCGGTGGCGGTGGCGGTCGCCCCGCGGGCCACCCCGGTGGCGGCCTGCCTGGCCCCGGACGGCGGCCGGCTGTACGTCGCCGAGCACGACAGCCACCGGGTCGCGGCCTTCCAACTGGCCGCCGGCCTGCCCACCGACCTGCCCGTCCCGGCCTTCGCCGCCGCCGCCCCGGTCGCCCCGTTCCCGGGCGCGCTCGCCCTCGCCGGCGGCCGGCTGTACGCGGCGCACGAGCGGGCCCGCCTGCTGTCGGTGCTCGACCCGGCCACGCTGGGCCCGCTCGGCACCGTTCCCGCCCCCGGACCGGTCGCCCTGGGCACCGACGGCCAGCGGCTCTACGCCGCCTGTACCGGCGACAACACGCTGCGCGCGTACGACCCGCAGAGCGGGCAGCAGACCGGCAGCAGCCTGGACCTGCCCGGCGTGCCGAGCGCCCTCGCCGTCAGCCCGAACTGCCCGCAGCTCGCGGTGCTGCTCGACGGCGGCCGGTTCTGCCTGGTGATCCGCGCGGCCCCGCAACTCCTGGGCGCCGCCGTCCCCACCGGCACCGGCAGTACGACGCGCTGCGCCGCCCTCGCCCCGGACGGCACCAAGCTGTACGTCGGGGTGAGCCGCCCCGGGCCGGACGGCAGACCCGCCGGCGCCGTCCTGGTCTACCCGACCGGCGCCACCGCTCCGACCGCGCCGAAGACCACTCTCGACGCCTTCCCGCCGGGCACCCTCCCGCTGGCCGTGTGCCCGGCCGCGGACGGGAGCGTGCTGTACGTGTCCCTCGCGGGCTCGGGGCCGGCGGCCGGGCGCGTCCAGGTGGTCGACGCCCACCGGGACGCCCTGCTGCCGCTCACCTTCGCCCCGGGCGGCGACTGCGGGGTGCTGGCCGCCTCGCCGACCGGCGCGGGCTACCGGGCCTGCCTGTTCGCCGCCCCGGCGGCGGCCGGCTCCCTGCTGGTCGCCGACCAGACCCCGCTCGGACAACTCCCGCCGCGGCCACCGCAGTTGGCCGCGCGCCAGCCGCTCGGCCCGTCCGGCGTGACGGACCTGGCCTGGTCCACGGCCCCGGTCGGCCCCGGCCGGGCCGAGCCCGCCTCGCCCTCCGCCCAGGCCACCCGGGTCACCGGACTGGTGCCGGGCCTCGTCCCGGTCCGGGCCGACTACCTGCCCGGCGGCGGCCTGCTGCCCTACCAGTGCGAGGTGCGCCTGCGGCCGGACCTGGACGCCCGGCCGGACGTGGTGATCGACAAGGAGCAGTACGACCTGGTGCTGAACATCGTCAACTGGTTCCATCCGATCGGCGTGGAGGTCCGCACCGACCGCCTGCGCGCCCACGTCCGCGAGCTGTCCGGCGCCTCGGCCGATGCCGACCTGCTGCCCGACTACACCTTCCCGACGTTCCACACATCCGACCAACCGCCGTCCCGCTTCCACCGACCGGACAAGGACGAAGGACCATGACCCAGAGCCACTACGTTCCCGCGTTCACCCACACCGACTGGATCGACAACGAGGACCGCGTCCAGGCCGCCGGCGAGAACGGCTTCAACATCCGGTTCCACAACCTGGAGTCCGAGTTCCGGACGCTGGCGGACGGCTACCTGAACCCGATGATCGACACGGTGTTCCGAACCGTCACCTCCTGCCTGAGCCTCACCCCGATCCTGGCTCCGGACCAACCCGGAAAGCCCGGCTGGGAACTCAACTTCGACGTCGCGCAGAAGCCGGCGACGGCGACGGAGGCGCACGGCATCATGAACGTCGTCCTGCCGGACCACGTCGTCATCAAGTCACTGATGGTCAGCGGCGACCGGGAGCCGAACCCGCCGGGCGCCGTGCCGCCCCCCGTGTTCCCCACGATCGTGCTGCGCAGCATGCCCGTGACCGGCAGCGGGCAGTTCGCCGAGATCGTCACGGTGTCCGGCTTCGGCGTGGCGGTGCCGCCGAAGCCGGGGGCGCAGACGACCGTCGACAACACCGCGAACAAGTACTTCATCGAGGCGGACCTTGCGCCGGTGACGGCTACCGACACGGTCAAGTTGTTCTGCTTCCAGATCACCTACCAGTGAGCCAGAGCCGAGCGAGGCGATCACGATGTCAAACCCGACCGCACCACCCGCACCAGCGCAGCTCCAGGGGCAGGACGTGCCCAGCGGGTTCCAACCCAGCCAGTACCAGATCAAGTTCGGCGTCTGGGGGGACAGCGCGGACGGCGACGGCGTGATCGGCAGCAGCGGCCTCCCCGGCAGCCCGGCCGCCGAGGCCGGTGCGGGCGTACTCGGCGTCAACGGCGCGGCCCAGGGCGTCGGGGTGCGCGGCATGGCCGACGCGGACACCGGGACGGCGGTCCTCGGCACCAGCGCGAACGGCACCGGCGTCGCGGGTACCAGCGCGAACGGCACCGGCGTCGCGGGCACCGGCGGCGGCCAGCACGCCGGGGTGACCGGCACGGCCACCCTCGGCCCGGGCGTCGCGGGCACCAGCGCGCAGGGCGCGGGGGTGACGGGCACCGCGACGCAGAGTCCTGGCGTCCAGGGCACCAGTTCGTCCGCCGCCGGGGTCGCCGGTACCAGCACGAGCGCGGCCGGGGTGACCGGCACCAGCCAGAGCGGTGCGGGGGTGACCGGCAGCAGCCAGAGCGGCAGCGGGGTCGCCGGAAGCAGCCAGAGCGCGGACGGGGTCACCGGGAGCAGCCAGAGCGGCGCCGGAGTGACCGGCACGAGCATCCAGGGCGACGGCGTCGTCGCCGGGAGCACGAGCGGCGCCGGCCTGTCGGCCAGCAGTGGCACGGGCATCGCCGTGTCGGCCTTCAGCCGCGAAGGCACCGCCGTCTACGGGCACAGCGGCGTCTTCCGTCCCATCCCCCTCTTCACGACCACCGCGGTCACGACGCCCAACGCCCTCTCCGCCGCAGCCTCGACAGTGTTCGGTGGCCTGGGGCCGGTCAAGATCCCGTTGCCCCCGCCCCCGGCCCCCCCGGGTGTGTCGGGCAGCAGTGTCAGCGGCGCCGGGGTCTCCGGCGGCAGCCTGTTCGGCAACGGGATGGAGGCCGATGGCGTTGTGGGGATCACCGCCAAGGGGCGTCCGGTGGCGGGAGCCTTCACGGGGGACGTCACCATCACCGGCAACCTCCACAAGGGCGGTGGCGGCTTCCGGATCGACCACCCGCAGGACCCGGCGAACCGCTACCTGTGCCACTCCTTCGTCGAGTCGCCCGAGCGCAAGAACGTCTACGACGGCACCGTGACGCTGGACCCGCAGGGCCGTGCGGTGGTCGAACTCCCCTCCTGGTTCGAGGCGTTGAACCAGGACTTCCACTACCAGCTGACCCCGCTCGGCGCCCCGGCCCCCGGCCTGTACGTCGCCGAACCGGTCAGCGACAACCGCTTCACCGTCGCGGGCGGCACCGCCGGCCAGCAGGTCTGCTGGCAGGTCACCGGCGTCCGCGACGACGTCTGGGCGCAGGCCCACCCGATGGAGACCGAGGAGGAGAAGCGCCCCGAGGAACGCGGGTACTTCCTGCACCCCGAGGCCAGGGGCAAGCCGCCCGAACTCGCGATAGCCGCGAACGGCCACCGCCCGCAACCGGGTGCAAGCCCGAAGGAGGTGTGAGTGCCATGCCGTCCATCGGCCCCCCGCAGTCGCAGAACGGGGTCAGCGGATTCCAAGCCGACCAGCGGGGCATCCAATTCGGCGTGTGGGGGGACAGCGACATCGGACCGGGCGTCGTCGGCGCCACGGACTCGGTGGTGACCACCGGTCCGACGGTTCCCGAGGTGGAGACCGGGGCGGGCGTCCTCGGCGTCCACATGTCGTCGGGCGGCGTCGGGGTACACGGGGCCTGCCTGGCGCCGGGCGGCGTCGGCCTGCGCGGGGTGTGCCTCCAGGGCACCGGTGTCCTCGGACTGGGCGGCGGCAACCTGCCCGGGGTGTCGGGGACGAGCACCCAGGGGGTCGGGGTCCTCGGACATGGCGGCGGAACGGGCGCCGGGGTCTCGGGGACGAGCACCCAGGGGGTGGGGGTTCTGGGGCAGGGTGGCGGAACGGGCGCCGGGGTGTCGGGGACGGGCCAGCAGGGGCCGGGGGTGTCGGGCACGAACCCGCAGGGTGTCGGGGTGCTCGCCAGTGGACAGCGGGGGATCGTGGCGACGGGGTCCGAAGTCGCCGGCGATTTCACCGGTCCCGTCAACGTGTCCGGGCCGCTGACCCTCGACTCCGAGGTCGCGATGTTCTCCGTGTACTCCGGGAAGGACGGGAAGCTGCACATCGGGGATGCCGGGACCGACCTGCTGACGATCGCCCCGGGCGAGGCCGGGGTGGACTTCCCCCGCCGGGTGCGCCTGCGCCAGGGGCCGGACGGCTCGGCCGGGCTGTGGCTCTTCCAGCGCGTCGCGAACACGGACCGGGCGTTCATCGGGATGAAGGATGACAACACCGTCGGCTTCTACGGGCGCGGCGGCATCGGATGGGGCCTGTGGATGGACGTCAACCGCGGTGACACGACGATCATCGGGGGCTCCGTGGGCCTGACCGTCAGCGGCAACACCGCCATCCAGGCGTCGGGGACCGTCGCCGGAGTCTTCAACGGCAACGTCGTCGTCAACGGGACGCTGAGCAAGCAGGATTCCACGTTCCGGATCGACCACCCGCTCGCGCCCGCCGAGAAGTACCTGTTCCACGCCGCCGTCGAGTCACCGGAGATGACCAACCTCTACGACGGCACCGTCGTCACGGACGGCGAGGGCAACGCGACGGTCGCGCTGCCCGACTACTTCGAGGCGCTCAACCGCGACTACCGCTACCAGCTCACCCCGGTCGGCGAGTTGGCGCTCGCGGCGGTGACCGGCCCGGTCCACGACAACAGCTTCACCATCCGCACCGACAAGCCCCGGGTGACCGTCTGCTGGCAGGTCACCGGCGTGCGTCAGGACCGCTGGGCCAACGCCCACCGGGTCGTCCCCGAGGTCGACAAGCCGGAGGCCGAGCGCGGACTCTACCTGCAGCCCGAACTGCACGGGGAGCCGGCGAGCAAGAGCATGCGGTCGGCCGGCCCGCCGAGCACCTGACCGGAAGGGGCGGTAGCCATGCCGGAGATGTCGCAGACCATGCAAGCGCGCTTGGCCGAACTCGAAGGGGAGTTCCGGCAGGGCGAGGACCGGCTCCGCGCCCTGGTCCAGCAGGAGACGGCCCTGCGGGAGACCCTGCTGCGCATCAGCGGGGCGATCGAGGTGCTGCGCGAGCTCACCTCCGCGGACGGGGAGTCCGCCGAGCCGAAGGAGGCCGGCCCCTGAGTCAGACCTGCCCCAGGTAGCGGCGGCCCGGTATCTGCTCGAAGATCAGGTTGGTGCGGGTCTGGGCCACCGCCGGATGGGTGGTGAGGTGGTCGACGACGAAGTCGCGCAGCGCCTCGGGGCCGGCGACGCCGACGTGCAGCAGGTAGTCGTCCGAGCCCGCCATGTGGAAGACGGCCAGGACGCCGGGCAGGTCGGGGGCGGTGTTGCGGAAGCTCTCGTTCTGCTCGCGGGTGTGGGCGCGCAGCCGGACGGAGATCATCGCCTGGAGCGGCAGGCCGATGGCCGCCGGGTCGACCTCGGCGCGGTAGCCGCGGATGATGCCGCGCTCCTGGAGGGCGCGGACCCGGGCCAGGCAGGTGGAGGGGGCGATGCCCACCGCCTCGGCGAGGGCGTTGTTCGGCAGGCGTGCGTTGTCGGCCAGGGCGCGGATGATCGCCCGGTCGGTGTCGTCGACGGGGGTCCGCCGCTGCTGCGGATTGTTCGGCATGCCCGCCAGGATCCCAGCCGTTTCCGTCGATGAGCAAGCCCGTTCGGGCTTCGGCCGAATCTTCTTCGGACGAGCTTCCGGAAACCGCCGGAAAGTTCCATCCTGGGCGCGGGCGGCGCACGCCCCCCGACCTCCCCACCACGCCCGGAGTGCCCCGCCCATGAGCCCGACCGCCACCTTCGCCGCGCCCGCCGATCCGACCGCGACCGCCGTCGACCCGGGCCCGGAGCTGGACGGTGCCGAGTTCGTGCTCCCCGCGACCGGCCTGGACGACGACCAGCGGCTGCGCGCCCTCGACACGGTGGACGAGTACCTGACCCGCAAGCGCAAGCACCTGGTCGGCTACCAGGCCACCCAGGACATGCAGGGCACCGCGCTGGACCTGGCCCGGTTCATGCCGAACAACATCAACAACCTCGGCGACCCGTTCCAGAGCGGCGGCTACAAGCCGAACACCAAGGTCATCGAGCGCGCCGTCCTCGACTACTACGCGCGGCTGTGGCACGCGAAGCGCCCGCACGACCCCGCCGACCCCGAGTCGTACTGGGGCTACATGCTGTCCATGGGCTCCACCGAGGGCAACATGTACGCGCTCTGGAACGCCCGCGACTACCTCAGCGGCAAGGCCCTGATCCACCCGCCGACCGCCCCCCGCGACGAGGTCCGCTACGTCCAGGCCGAGCCCGACCGGCACAACCCGAACGCCCACCGCCCGGTGGCGTTCTACTCCGAGGACACCCACTACTCCTTCGCCAAGGCCGTCCGGGTGCTGGCCGTCGAGACCTTCCAGGCCGTCGGCCTGGAGCTGTACCCGGACGAGTGCCCGCTGGTCGACCCGGCCACCGGCCGCCGCGAGTGGCCGGCCGAGGTGCCCTCCCGCCCCGGCCCGTCCGGGTACTCCTGGGACGGCCCGGGCGAGATCGACGTCGACGCGCTCGCCGTGCTGGTCGAGTTCTTCGCCGCCAAGGGCCACCCGGTCTTCGTCAACCTCAACCTCGGCAGCACCTTCAAGGGCGCCCACGACGACGTCCGGACGGTCTGCGAGCGCCTGCTGCCGATCTTCGAGCGGTACGGCCTGGTGCGCCGCGAGGTCGTGTACGGCACCTGCCCGGACAGCGGGCAGCCGCTGGTCGACGTGCGCCGCGGCTTCTGGATCCACGTCGACGGCGCGCTCGGCGCCGGCTACGCGCCGTTCCTGCGGCTGGCCTCCGAGGACCCGGCGTACGGCTGGACGCCGGACACCGAGCTGCCGGAGTTCGACTTCGGGCTCGCTCTCCCCACCGCGGAGCACGGCGAGGTCGACATGGTCTCCTCGATCGCGATGAGCGGCCACAAGTGGGCCGGCGCGCCCTGGCCCTGCGGCATCTACATGACGAAGGTGAAGTACCAGATCTCGCCGCCGTCCCAGCCCGACTACATAGGTGCGCCCGACACCACCTTCGCCGGCTCCCGCAACGGCTTCTCCCCGCTGATCCTCTGGGACCACCTGTCCCGCCACTCCTACCAGGACCAGGTCGACCGGATCCGCACCGCCCAGGAGCTCGCCGCCTACCTGGAGCACCGCCTGCTCGCCATGGAGCAGGAGCTCGGCGTCGAGCTCTGGCCGGCCCGCACCCCGGGCGCCGTCACCGTCCGCTTCCGCAAGCCGAGCGCCGACCTGGTGGCGAAGTGGTCGCTGTCCTCCCAGGACGTGCTGCTCGTCCCGGGCGACGAAGCCACCCGCCGCACCTACGTGCACGTCTTCGTGATGCCCTCGGTCGACCGGGCGAAGCTCGACGCCCTGCTCGCCGACCTCGCCGAGGACCCGGCGATCCTGGGCTGACCCGCCCGGCACCGCCGCCTTCGGTGCCTTCCGTGCCACCCGCGCCCCCCGGTCGTCGACCGGGGGGCGCGTCGTGCGTCCGGCCCGCACGGGCCCGCGAAAAAAATTTAGTCCCGCCCGCACCACATCCCGGCGCCCCACGTAGTCATGAGGGGTATGCACGGAGATCACATCACCAGGGAACGGGCGGGCAGCGAGTGAAGTCAGCACAGGAGGACGAGTACCTGGCGTTCGTCGCCGCGAGGGCGAAGGCGCTGTACCGATCGGCGTACGTCCTCGCGGCCGGCGACGCCCACCTCGCCGAGGACCTGGTCCAGGAGACCCTCAGCCGGGTGTACGTGCACTGGAAGCGGGTGGCCCGCGCCGACAGCCCGGCGGCGTACGCCCAGACGGTGCTCGTCCGCACCTTCCTCAGCCTGCGCCGCCGCCGGAGCAGCACCGAACGCCCCACCGGGAACCTGCCGGACAGTGCGGCGACCGGCCCGGACGCCGCGCTGCGCCTCACCCTGCTGGACGCGCTCGGCCAACTGCCGCCCCGCGACCGGGCGGTGCTGCTGCTGCGCTACTGGGAGGACCGCAGCATCGAGGAGACCGCCCGGATGCTCCGGCTGAGCAGCAGCGCGGTCCGCTCCCAGGGCACCCGGGCACTCGGCCGGCTGCGCGCACTGCTCGGCGACAGCCTGTCCGACCTGGTGCCGCACTGAGCACCCGGTCCGCCCAGGCCGACACCGCACCGAGCCCCCATCAGCGACAGAACAGAACAGGTGACGCCAGCATGCCGTTCGAAACAGACCTCGCCCACGCCCTGGACCGCACCACCGACGCCCTCGACCCCGACCTCGGCACCTTCCTGAACGGTGCCGTCGAACGCGGCCGCAGCCGCCGGCGCCGCCGCACCGCCGCCCTCCTCGCCGGGGCCGGCGCGGGCTGCGCCGTGCTCGCCGCGGCCGGCCTGGTGCTCCCCAACGTGCTCGCCGGGAGCCACTCCGCGGCGGAGCACGAGATGCCGATGGCGGCGCCCCGTACCGCGATCACCGGGGCCCAGATGATCCAGACGCTGGAGGCGACCTTCCCCGGGGGCCGGTTCAGCCAGGAGACCGGGCAGGACAACAACCCCGCGGACCCGTCCGGCGGGTACGTCGCCAACGGCTCACTGGTCCTCGACGACGGGCACGGCGCCGCGAACGTCGGTGTCTCGGCGGTGCGGCTCAAGCTGCCGCTCCAGGACGGCGACGGGCTGAGCTGCGACTGGAAGCCCCGTGCCGCAGGCGACACCTGCAAGGTGAGCGAACTGCCGAGCAGTGCCGCGATCCCCGGCGGGGCCGTGGTGATGTCGGAGCAGACCGCGGCCCGGCGCCCGGGCGGTGCCACCGGCTCCGCCGCCGACACCGCCCGCCGCTGGACCGTGACGGTGACCCTGAAGTCGACCGGTGCGCAGCTCCAGCTGGTGCAGTGGAACAGCACCGGTGGCGGCAGCGGCGGTGAGGTGCCGAAGCCGACCCGTCCGGCCCCGCCGCTCTCCGAGGAGCAGGCGGTGGCCGCCCTCACCGGGGCCACCTGGGCGCCGATCCGCGCCGCGGTCGGCTGACCGCGGCGCGACGGGGGCCCTACGGCGTCCGGTCCTCGATCCAGGCCACGACGCGACGCCGGGCCTGGGCATCGAGGGCCTGCGCGTGGGGCTCGGCGCGGTCGAACCGGTGGAAGTACGCGCCGCGCACGCCGGCCAGCTCGGAGTCGAGGGCCACCCGGAGGACGGCCAGAGTCCCGTCGTCGAGCGTCGAGGCGACGGGGAACCCGCTCTCGCGCACCAGGGGAGTGGGCATCTCCCGCGCCGGGTGGACGACGTTCACCGGCACGCCTGCTTGAGCCAGCTCGATCGCGGACATCACCAGGGCGACCTTGCTGCGGCAGTAGGCCCGGATCCCGTCGTAGTCGCGCTCGTGGTTCAGGTCGTCCAGGTCGAGCGGCAGCTGTCCCATGCTGCCCACCTGCACGATCCGCCCCGCGGGGGTCAGCGCACCGGACAGCTCCCGGGCGATCAGGTGCGGCGTGACGGCGTTCACGGCCATCCGCAGCTCGACCCCCGCGGCGTTGGTCTCCCTGACCTTGGGATCGGCTCCGCCACCGGCCGCGGCATTGTTCACCACGAGGTCCAACCGGCCCTCGCCGGCGACGGTGCGGCACATCCGCCGGACCGCCACGTGGTCGGACAGATCGCACGCGACCACCACCGGCGCGGGTGCGCCCATCGTCTCCGCGGCCGTCACCAGCTCGTGCGCCCGCGCCGCGGTGCGCACGGGCAGGACCAGCCTCCAGCCGCGCCGCGTCAGGTCCAGCGCGATCTCGCGCCCGAGCCCGGAGGCGGCGCCCGTCACCAATGCAGTATTCATGCCTTGAAGACTATCAAGACATTGATGATAGCCAAGGGCTGTAGGCTGGCACCATGGCGCTGACGGTGGGTGAACGGCTCGGGTACGACATCAAGGCCGCCGAGGTCGCGTTCATGGCGGCGAAGACCGAGGCGCTGAGGCCGCTGGGCCTCACGGTGGCCCAGTACGCCGCCCTGCTGGCGCTTCGCGACAACCCCGGGATCAGCGGCGCGGGTATCGCCAGGGCGTGCCTGGTCACGCCGCAGGCGTCGGCGGCCACACTGAAGATCCTGGAAGCCAAGGGCCTCGTCGTGCGCGAGCAGGACGACTGGAACCGCAACAGCCGCCCCAACCGCCTCTCCGAGGAGGGGAGGCGCCTGACCGATCTCGCCGACGCCGCCGCCGGCGCCATCGAACAGCGCATGTACGACGCGCTCTCCCCGGCCGACCGCGACGCGCTGCGACGCATCCTCGGCCTGTGCCGCGCCGCGGTCGTGGCGGACTCCTCGCCGGGTGCCTGAGGAGCCGGCCGCGCGGTCCGGGCCTGCGCATTTTGTTTTGGGCGTGGCGGAGGAGTACTGTCTCCCAGTCGCTCGGCTGGGAGCACCGGACACGCATCTGCGCGGACGGTCCCGGGGCGGCCAATCCTTCGAAAACACCGCGTGCCGGTTCGATTCGGCGTGCGCGTTTATCGGGATAGCGGTCGAACTCGGCCGGATTCGCTCTTCGGAGCGGGGATCGGCTAGAGTTTGAAACGTCGGACAGGGCGTCAAGCCCCGGAAGGCACCGGCGAGTTGGATGACGAAGCCCCGGAAAACGGAGCGGAAAACATCTGATAAGCTGGAAACACGAAAGAACGAAGCGCCCGGAGGGCCCGCTGGAAGGCGGCTCGAAGGAAGCGTCCGTTCC
>NZ_JBMVFA010000054.1:0-39692 GCF_049543595.1 Kitasatospora sp. NPDC094028
CGTCTCCATCGCCCGCACCCTGGCCACGCCCACGGCCGTGGCCCACACCCCGGACGGCTCGACCCGTCCCGCCTCATCGGTCATGCGGTCAGCCTAGCCGCGCCGCCGGGGCGTCACATCGGCGTGGTGGGCACGGGCATCGGCCTGGTTCCCGTGTACGGGGCTTGACCTTGCCCCAGGGGCAGGGTTCGACGATGGTCCGCATGAACAACAACGCGCTGAGCGCCGTAGCAGCCGAGATCCGCGAGCAGGCCGCCGCCTTCTGCGAGTCCAACCACGTCCCCGGGTTCGTGGCGGGCGTCCACCACGTGGGCGAGCAGGTCGTCGTCGCCCACGGTGTCGCGAACGCCGCCACCGGAGCGCCGATGCTCGACGACACCGGATTCCTCTTCGGCTCGGTCACCAAGGTCCTGACCACCACACTGGTCCTCCAGCAGGTCGAGCGCGGAGTCCTGGACCTCGACGTTCCGGTGGTGAGGTACCTGCCCGAGTTCGCCCTCAGCGCGCCGGGCGCGGCGGACCGGATCCTCGTGCGGCATCTGCTCTCGCACACCAACGGCATCGACGCGGACCTGTACTTCCCCGACGCCAAGGGCCGCGACGCCCTGAAGACCTACGTTCAGGGCCTTGCGGGCAGTTGCGGCGCCCTGTTCGAGCCCGGCGAGCAGCTCAGCTACTCCAACGGCGGCATGATCGTGGCGGGCCGCCTGCTGGAGGCGGTGACCGGACTGCCCTTCCCCGAGCAGCTCAGGCGCGAGGTGTACGCACCGGTCGGCATGACGGACTCCGGCACCTCGGCCGAGGAGGCCGTCCTGCGCAGCACGGCGGTCGGCCACTTCCTGGACCCGGCCACCATGGCGGCCAGGCGCACCGGCATGTTCATGCTGCCCGACACCTGGGGGCCGGCCGGCGGCACGCCGATCGGTACCGTCGCCGACCTGCTCGCGTTCGGGCGCACCCACCTCGCCGGCGGTGTGTCCCCGTCGGGCGCACGCGTCCTGTCGGCCGAGTCGGCCGCGTTGATGCGGCAGGTGGCGTTCGACATGGGCACCCCCAACACCCCGCCGATGGGCATGGGTTGGGTGCTGTACCCGTTCGGCGACACGACCGTCCTGGCGATGTCGGGCGCCTCGCCGGGCGGAGTGTCCATCCTGTGCGTCCTGCCCGAGCACGACCTGGTCTTCACCGCGTTCGGCAACAACCCGGCGGCGATCCTGCTGCAGGACCGGATCCTGCGGTGGCTGCTCACCGAGTACCTCGGCGTCCCGCTCCCCGCGCTGATCACCGAGCCGGCCGAGGACGTCGACCTCGCCCCGTACGTGGGCGTGTACCGGTCCAACCAGCTGCGCGTCGACGTCAGTGTCGTCGACGGCCAGTTGGAGGAGCGGACGACCTACGAGCCGGCGGACGCCTCGCAGGAACGGATCTTCACGGAGTTCGCCGGCGGGACGACCTCGGCCCCGCCGCGCCGTCTCGTGCCGATCCGCCCCGGCCTGTTCGCGCCGGCCGGGTACCCGCTGGAAGCGTTCGACGGGTACCTGCGCCTGCTGCTGGTGTCCTACCACGACGTCCGCGACGGCCGGGCGCGCTTTCGCAACGGCGGTGGCCGACTGACCCGCCGGGACTGATCGGCCGGGTCCGGTCGGCCGGGTCTGGTCGGCCGGGTTCGATCCGCCCGGTCCGAGCAGCCGCCGAACTGCCGTCCCGTGGGAGGATGTCCACCATGCTCACGATCGGCCAACTCGCCGACTACGCCGGGGTGACCACCAAGGCCATCCGCCATTACCACGAGCGCGGCCTGCTCGCCGAGCCCGACCGCGACTCGTCCGGCTACCGGCGCTACGGCGCCGAGCACGCCCTCACCCTGGTCAAGATCAGGACGCTCGCCAACGCGGGCGTGCCACTGGCCCGCGTCAAGGGCCTCCTGGACGCCGACCCCGACACGCTCGCCACGGCCATCGCCGAGATCGACCACGATCTCCGGGGTCGCATCGCGCAGTTGCGCCGAGCCCGTGCGCAGCTCGCTCAACTGTCCGGCGGTGAGCGGCTGTTCGTCTCCCCGGAGGTCGTCGACCATCTCGACGAGCTGCGCGGGCTCGGGGTCAGCGAGCGCCAGGTGCGCCTGGAGCGCGACGGCTGGATCCTGATGCGCACCGCCTCGCCCGAGGACGCCGACCGGTGGTTCGCGGAGAAGCGCGAGTTCATCACCGACCCCGAGTTCCGCGCCCTCTACCTGGAGACCGACGCCGGCTACGACTGGTCACCGGACGACCCGCGCCTGCCCGCACTCGCCGAGCGCACCCGGACGTGGCTCGCCAACCGCGACCGCCGCCGGTCCCGGGCCGAGCCCGTCGACAATCCGCGGATCGCCCGGCTGACCGCGCAGTCCCAGGCCGGCGCCTCCTCCCCGGCCTGGGAGCGCCTCGCCCAACTCATGAGGGGCTGACGCCTCCGGGCGCCGTGGGCCGATCCGCCGTCAGCAGGGGCCGGCGCCGGGGCCGCCCAGGTGGAACGCGGTGGCGGTGGCCCGTCCCGAGTCGTAGAGGGCGGGGCTGGTGGCGGTGACCGTCAGCCGGGGGGAGTCGGCGGAGTCCAGCAGCTGGAAGTCGCGGATCCAGCCGGAGCCGGGGGCGCTGCCGAAGCGGCCGTCGCCCATGGACTCGCAGGTGCTGCCCGCCGCGTGGGCGACCTCGCCGAAGGCGGTGATGGTCTGCGCGCGGGTGTAGCCGCCGTTCCAGAGCGAGCCGGGGAAGTAGCCCACGGCGTGCTGGTTGTAGAAGATCCACCAGTCGCCGCCGAGGTTGACGATCCCGTAGCGTCCGGCGTCCCCGGGCCGCAGGGCCATGCCGGCGGTCACGGTGCGCGAGACCGGCACGAAGCCGCAGGCGTTGTAGCAGCTCTCCTGGCCGTCCACCCAGTGGTAGACGAACAGGTGGGGCAGCAGGTCGCCGTTGAGGCCGAGGTCGACGGTCCAGCCGACCTCCACGGTGGACTTCCTGTCGGCGGACTGCACGGCCAGCTCCTGCAGCGAGTGCGAGGAGGTGTCGCCGGGCTTGAGGGTGGGGGCGGACTGGAGCATCTGGACGCTCGCACCGGCGGCGTCGGTCTTCTGACGGCCCGACACGTAGTCGTAGCAGGCGCCGAACCAGCAGACCGGGCCGGAGCCGCCGGCGAGCGGCGCGGCGGCGGAGGGAACCGCCGGCGGGAGGGCGTGCCGTGCGGACGCCGCCGCCGTGGTCGGGGCGGTCGGGGCGGCGGCGGTGGCCGGGGTGGCGGCCGGCAGGCCGAGGACGGCCGTCAGGAGGGCGGTGCCGAGGATGGTTCGCCGAGTGCGCATGGGGGTCCGTTCAGCGAGAGCGAGTACGGGGGGCGGAGCGAGTGCGTGCGGGGTCGGCCCGAGTCCGGTCCGGGGGAGTCCTGACCCGGTATTAACTACCGACTTAAACCGGCTTACATTGGGGATTAAGTTAGCGGCGGCCACACCGGCACGCAATAGCCTGGGCGCGGCAGCGCGACCGGGACACAGGACAGGAGCGGCATGGCGGGCGACCAGGACGACCAAGGCAACCAGGCCGACCAGGGAAACCAGGCCGACCAGGGAAACCAGGCAAGCCAGGGTGACGACGACCGGCTGCGGATTGGCAGACGGATCCAGGAACTGCGCGCCGAACGCCGGCTCACCCAGCGCGCGTTGGCCGAGCCCGCCTACACGGCGGCGTACGTCTCGACCCTGGAAGCCGGAAAGGTCCGACCCTCCGAAACCGCCCTGCGCTACCTCGCCGAACGGCTCGGAGTCAGCGCGGAACAGCTCGCCACCGGACGCCCCGCCCACTACGCCACCGATCTGCGGCTGCGCCTGGCCGACGCCCGCCAGACCCTGTGCACCGGCGAATCGGCCGACGCCGCCGCGCAGTTCACCGACCTGGCCGCCGAAGCGGCCCGCTACGAGCTGGCCGACGAGCAGGCAGCGGCACTGCTCGGGCTGGGCGACTGCGCCCTGGAGGTCGGCGAACTCGACGATGCCATCGGCCACTTCCGCGCCGCCGAGGACCTGCTGCGGGACGCCCCGCTGCCCCGCAGGGTACCGGCGCTGCGCGGCCGGGCGGTCGCCCACCTGCTGGCCGGCGACGTGCGCTACTCCTGCTACCTGCTGGAGAGCACGATCGACCAGCTCAACGCGGCCGCGCTGCCCGATCCGCAGGCGCTGCTGCTGCTCTACTCCGCGGTGATCGCCCCCTACCTGGACCTGGGCGCGCACCGCCGGGCCGTACAGGCGGCCGAACTGGCCCTGGCGCTCGCCGCCCAGGTGGACGATCCGATCGCGGTCGCCCGCCTGCACCGGTCGGTCGCCCGCACCATGCTCGCCGACGGCCGGGCCGCCGAGGCCGACGCCTCACTGGCCCGCGCCCAGGAGCTCTACCAGCAGCTGCGGATCCGCACCGAACTGGCGCACTGCCACTGGATGCGCGGCTACCTGCGCGCCCAGGACGGCGACCTGCCCGCCGCCGAACGCGAACTGCGCACCGCCCGCGCGATGCTGACGGACCGTCATGCCGCGCTCTACACCCAGCAGATCGACGTCGAACTCGCCGACGTCCTGCGCCGCTCCGGCCGCAGCGACCAGGCGGCGGCACTGCTCGCGGACCTGCTCGGCTCGCTGCACCCCAAGCGCGGCGCGGTGCACGCGGGCGCCGCCCACCGGCTGCTGGGGCGGATCGCCGAGGAGCGCGGCGCAGCGGCCGACGCCGAGACGCACTACCGCACCGCCCTGGACGTGCTCCAGCACGCCGGGGCCACCGCCGACCTGGCCGACCTGTGCCGACTGCTCGGCGACCTGCTGCGCCGCACCGGCCGCGCGGAGGAAGCCCTCGACGTCTACCGCAGCGGCCTCGACCACCAGGCCACACCCGGCACCACCACCCTCGGCCCGGCGCCGACCGCACCACCGCTCCGGTCGAACGCGTCGATCTAGCGCCGGACCGAGTACTCGTGGGAGCCCGATCCTGGCAGCAGCTCACCCCACGTATAGTGCAGGCGTTTTGGGACACTGATGGTGACATCGCCGAGGAGGCCGTTGCATGGAGCCCGTCACTCTGATCACTGGTGGATCGACCGGAATCGGTGCCGCCACTGCCCGCACCCTCCTGAAGCAGGGCCACCGGGTGGCGGTCACCGGACGTGACGCGGGCAAGCTGGCCGCCTTCGCCGCGTCGGCCGGAGCGGGTGAGCGCCTGCTGACGATCACCGGCGATGCCGCCGAGGCGGAGGACGTCGCCGCCGTCGTGCACCGCGTGGTTCAGACGTGGGGCCGACTGGACAACGTCATTGCCAACGCCGGATTCTCGCTGCCCGGCAACCTGGAGAGCCACGCCCCCGAGGACATGCGCGCCATGGTCCTCACCAACGTTCTGGGCCCGGCCCTGCTGGTGCGCGAGACCCTGCCGCAGCTGCGGGCGTCCAAGGGCCGGATCGTGTTCATCGGTTCCGTCGCCGGGGTGCGCAACACGCCCGGCAACCTGTACTCGGTCACCAAGTGGGCCGTGCACGCGCTGGCCGAGAACACCCGGCTGCTGGTCGGCAAGGACCTGGTCGGCGTGACCGTCGTCGCCCCCGGAGTGGTGGACACCGCGTTCTGGGCCGAGCGTGGGGGCACCCCCGAGGACGCGATGACCCCCGAGCAGATCGCGGACACGATCGCCTTCGTGCTCAACCAGCCCGCGGGCGTGGACATCAACCAGATCACCCTGCGGCCGACCGGGCAGCTCGGCTGACGCGCGTACGGCCCCGGGGGCCTACTCCGGCCGCGGGTGCGCCGTGCCCGCGGCACGGATGCGCCGGCTGAGGAAGAGGGCCAACGCGCGCCGCGGCGGGCCCGGCACCAGCGGGGGTGTTCTCCGGCAATGGGTGGAGCACGCCCCCGCTGGCCGGGTGGGTCAGGACGGGCGGCCACCGGGGTGCCAGGGGTGGACTTCGATGGTGGCGTAGCGGTCCGGGGTGAGGATGGCGCGGGCGGCGGCGGGGCTGGGGGCGCGGAGGAGGGTGGCGGTGCCGAGCCAGGTGGTGGCGTCGTCGGAGAGGAGGGGGCCGTAGGCGACGAGGTCGTCGTGGTCGGTGGGGAGGGTGAGGTCGGCGGGCTCGCCCTCGCCGAGGCCCAGGACGAAGTAGCGGTCGTCGCCTTCGCGGCCGCCGGGGAAGTCCCACATGGTGCGGCCCAGGAGGTTGCGCCAGCGGCGGAGCAGGACGTCGCGGTAGACGCCCGCCTGGTAGGTCGGTTCGTCGAAGGCGAAGGCGCGGGCGGCGGGGTCGGGCAGGTCGAGGATGTGCACGCTGCCGGTGGGCAGCTCCCGGTCCTCGGTGAGGGTCGGGCCGCGGGCGATCATCTCGCGGGCGAAGCCGTCCATGTAGGACCAGTGGGTTTCCAGCATCGCGTCGCGCAGCGGCAGGGAGCCGGTGCGGTCGCGGTGGTAGGCGAGGAATTCCATGCCTCATGATCACTGCGGCCCGGCCCTCGGGGCGAGCGGATTTCCGGCGACGGGTCGGTCAGGGCCGGGACGGGCGTCGGGGTGCGCCCATCGCCTGCAGGACGGAGTTGTCGAGCGGGCTGGTGGCGAGGCGGCGCAGCACGGCGGCGAATGCGGTGCGCAGGCGGGCGGGCGCGGGGGAGTGGGGCGCGGTGAGGACGGACATGCGGTTCACCTCCGGGGTGTGGCCTGCGGACCTGCAGGTGATCACCAGCCTGCACCGGGTCGAACCGGGCGCGGGTGTTCTTGACGGTCTGCTGACGAGGCTCTGACGGAACGTGAATTCGCGGACGAAGGGCGGGCGGGGCCGAGAGCGTCGGTAGGATCTGTGCCCAAGCGAGGTCGGGGGGCATGTACACGTGGAGACGGTCGGGCCGTTCCGGGTGCTGGCGGTGCTCGGGCAGGGCGGGATGGGCCGGGTGCTGCTGGGGGTCGCGCGGGACGGGCGACCGGTGGCGGTGAAGCAGGTGCACGCCGAGTTCGCCGAGGACGAGGGGTTCCGGGCGCGGTTCCGGCGCGAGGTGGAGGCCTCGCGCCGGGTGTCGGGCGCCTACACGGCGGCCGTGATCGCCGCCGACCCGGACGCACCGACGCCGTGGCTGGCCGCGCAGTTCGTGCCCGGTCCGACGCTGGGCGAGGCGGTGGCCGCGGCCGGGGCGCTGCCCGAGGAGGCGGTGCGGCGGCTGGCGGCCGGGCTGGCGCAGGCGCTGACGGACGTGCACCGGGCGGGGCTGATCCACCGTGACCTGAAGCCGTCGAACGTGATGCTCACCGGGGACGGCGTGCGGGTGATCGACTTCGGCATCGCCCGGGCCGCCGAGGGGCAGGACACCAGGCTCACCCGTACCGGCGCGATGATCGGCTCGCCCGGCTACATGGCCCCCGAGCAACTCGACGGGCGCGAACCCACCGCCGCCAGCGACGTGTTCGCGCTGGGCGCGACGCTCGTGGTGGCCGCCACCGGCCGGCCTGCGTTCGGCGGGGAGTCGCTGCCGAGCGTCCTGTTCAACGTGCTGCACGGCGAGCCGGACCTGGCGGGCGTGCCGGTGGCCCTGCGGCCGATCGTCCGGGCCTGTCTCGCGAAGGACCCGGCTGCCAGGCCGACCCTGCAGGACGTGCTCGCGACGGTCGGCCGGATCACCCCCTCGGCGCGGCCCTGGCCGGACCCGGTGCACCGGCTGCTCGCCGAGCGGGAGGCTTGGCTGGTACGGCAGTTGGGCGCGGCGGCCCGGACGCCTGCGGTCGCGCCGACGCCCGAGCCCGTCCCCGGGCCGATGCCCGCGCCCCAGCCTGTCCCCGAGCCCGAGCCTGTCCCCGCGCCCGCGCCTGTCCCCGCGCCCGTGCCGGTGCCCACCCGGCCCGCGACGGCCGCCGCCGTCGAGCCGCCGCCCCGGCCGCGCCGCCGGCGCGGCCTCCGGGTGGGGCTGGCGCTGGGCGGGATCGCCGTGGTGCTCGTCTCGATGACCGGTGTCGGCCCGGCGGACCTCCAGGACCTGCTGTTCCCGGAGCCCGTCCCGACCCCGGGCAACGTCCCGCTCTCCCAGGTCGCGGACAAGTACGCCGTGGTGGTGCCGAGTTGCACCGACGCGCAGAAGGTGAAGGTGCCCGCCGAGTTCTCCCTCTCCGCCGGGACCGTCGACGGCGGCGACTACGAGCGGCCGGACAAGGAGGGCAAGCGCCTGGAGAACTTCTGCTGGTGGAACACCCGCACCGGCGACAAGCTGTACGTCTCCTGGGACACCTTCGCGAGCGTCCCCGGCGGCCGGACCGGCGCCGAGCGGGCGAAGGACCGCTACGAGAGCCTCTACATGGGCGGCCGGACGCGGGACGAGAGCATCCACTACGCCGAGGAGGGCTTCTGGCTGCCCGAGCGCTTCCTCCGCAACGAACACTGCGCGCTCTACCTCCGGGACGTCAACATCACCGTGGACGTGTTCGTGGACGGCGCCGACTACCCGAAGGGCCGGTGCGGGGAGACGACCAAGGCGATCGGCGAATCCGCCGTGCAGCTGGCGGCGGCGGTCTCCCGGAACGGCCCCGCGCCCCGCCCGACCCCCACCCGCACCAAGCCGGGGACGCCCTGATGCGCGCGCGCCGGGACTCCGACCCGGCCGAGGTCGGGCCGTACCGCGTGCTGGGCGAGCTGGGCCGGGGCGGGATGGGCCGGGTGCTGCTCGGGGCCGCGCCGGACGGGCGGCTGGCGGCGGTCAAGCAGGTGCACGGGCGGTACGCGGCGGACGACGGGTTCCGGGCCCGCTTCCGGCGCGAGGTCGTCGCCTCCCGGCGGGTCTCCGGTGCCTACACGGCCGCCGTGCTGGACGCCGACGTCGAGGCGGCCACGCCCTGGCTGGCCTCGGTGTTCGTGGTCGGCCCCTCGCTCGGCGCCGCCGTGGAGGTGGCCGGGCCGCTGCCCGCCGACGCGGTGCACCGGCTCGCGGTCGGGCTGGCGACGGCCCTGGTGGAGATCCACCGGGTCGGCCTGGTCCACCGCGACCTCAAGCCCGAGAACGTGCTGCTCGCCGAGGACGGCGTGCGGGTGATCGACTTCGGCATCGCCCGGGCCGCCGAGGAGGCCACCGAGCTGACCCGCACCGGCGGGGTGATCGGCTCGCCCGCGTACATGTCGCCCGAACAGGCCGAGGGCCGGGCGCTCGGCCCGGCCAGCGACGTGTTCTCGCTCGGCTCGCTGCTCGTCCTGGCGCTGTGCGGCCGCAACCCGTTCGCCGGGGCGACCACCCTGCAGACCCTGTACAACGTCGTGCACACCGAACCCGACCTGGGCGCCGTCCCGGCCGCCACCCGCCCGCTGCTGGCGGCCTGCCTGGCCAAGGACCCGGCCGCCCGGCCCACTCCGGCGCGGCTGCTCGATCTGCTCGGGCCCGTCGCCCCGGTCCCGCGGGCCTGGCCGGAGGCCGTGCACGCGCTGATCACGGCGCAGCAGACGGCCGTGGACGGGCTGCTCGGCGCGGGCGAGGGCGCGGGAGCCGTACCTCAGGGCACCGGACCCGAGGCCCGGACGGTGGTGGTGGACCCCCGGGCGGCGCTCCGGGAGGCCGCGGCACCCGGCGGGGCGACCGCCCTGGACCCGGAACCACCACCCGCCGCCGGTCCACCCGCCGCCGGTCCACCGGCCGCCGCACCGGCGTCCGCCGTCCGGGGCCGCCCCCGCTTCCGCCGGGTCGCCGCCCTCGCCGCCGCCGGCGTGCTCGTCGCGGGTCTCGGCGTCGGCGGGTACCTGCTGTGGGGCCCGCAGGACGGCCCGGCAGGTCCGGACAAGTACGTGAAGGCGCCGATCTGCGCGGAGGCGGCGGGCCGGCTGAACCTGCCCGCCGACCAGCGCAAGCCCGACAAGGACTGGTACGTCGAACGGACCGACTCCGCCGAAACCCGCTGCTCCTGGTACGCCTCGTCCGTCGTCCAGGGCGTCCGGTACGAGGACAAGGACCCGTCTGCCACCGTCCGCTGGGAGCTGCGGCGCAGCGCCGGCAGCGGCGGGAACGCCACCAAGGCGCAGAGCGACGACTTCTCCGACGCGGCGAAGAAGGACCGGCTGGCCGACGCCCCCGGCATCGGCGACGAGGCCTACTGGGACCATCCCGGCCGCGGCGAGACCTGCGCCCTGGTCGCCCGGGACGGCAACCTGCGCCTGTGGGTCGGGCTCGGGGGCGACGGCCACCCGGAGCCGGACTGCAAGGCGCAGGCCGCCGCCGTCGCCCGGGCGGCGCTGGCCGCGATGCCGCGCTGAGGCGGGGTCAGGGCAGCGGCGTGAACACCGGGGCGGTCGGGCCCGGGACGGCCGGGGCGGAGGTGCTCGGCGACGGCTTCGGCGGGTTCGGACGGTCGGGGCCGTCGAACGCGCCCAGCAGGAACCCCAGCAGCCCCGCCGCCACGGCGAGGGCGAGGACGGCCGCCAGGGTCAGGAGGAGCCGGCGTCTCGGGCCGGGCGGCTCGACGGCGTCCTTGAGCCCACCGGAACTGTACGGAACCGGCCCTTGGGCGGCGGGCTGAGGTCCCCAGATCCCGCCCGGGGCCGGGGCGAAGCGCGGCGGCCGGGGTCGCCACGGCGGTGGCACGGGCGCGGGTGGGACGGGTGGCACGGGCGCCACCGGCGGCAGAACCGCCGGTCCCCGCGTCTCGGGCACCACCCCCACCAGCCCCGTCGACATCGGAACGTTCGGAACGTCCAGCAGTGACGCCAGGAACCGCCGCCACCACGCCACTTCCGGCCCGGGCCGCGGGCATGCCGCAGGCGCGCCCGGACCAGGAGCCGGGCGGCGCCCGGTGTCCGAGGCGAGCAGCGAGCGCAGGTACCGACGGTGGAAGGTCACGGCGCCACCTCCTCGGACCGTCCGCGGTCCCCGGCGGCCCCGTCGCCGTCCGGCGCCGGGCCCTGGACGATCTCGCGGACGCTGCCGAAGGTCCCCAGCTGCCGGATCAGCGCCGGTGCGGAGGCCCCGGCGGCGACCGCCGCGTACAGGCCGGTGACCTGCGAGTGGAGCAGCCAGCCGGTGAGGGCGCCGAGGGCGACCCGGCTGAGGCCGGCGGCGAGGTCGGCGGTCGGGTCGATGTAGTGGCGCAGGGGCGGCAGGCGGCGGCGTTTCTCGTCGCGGGCCTTGTGCCGGGCGGCCTGCCAGGCGAGCAGCCGTCCGTTGGCGATGACCAGTTCGACCAGCGCGCCGCCGACCGCGCCGTATCCGGCGGCCTGAGCCCAGTCCAACCGTGCTCCCTCCAGGGCGGGTTGTGATGTGCGGGCCAAGCATCGTGCATCCGGGGGCGGTGGATCAAGGCGGTTGGTGAACTCTTGGGGGCCCGTTGCCCGTCGGGCCGGTGGTAGGGGCGCGGAGCGGCGTGCCCCGCGGACCCCGCTCGGCCGGAACTCCACCGTGGCCCCACCGGCCACCCTCGCCGCCACCATGTCCAGAGCGCCCATCCGGCGATGCTCCCAGGCCCCGCCGGACGGGCCAACCGGTTTCCCGCCCGTACCGGCGCCTCGTAGTCCGGCTTCGCCACCGGCCTCACCGACCCTAGTCCCAGGTGTGCCCCAGCGGGCACATGTGTGAAGGGCGGTGCAGGAACCGTCTGATGCAGGTCTTCCCGCATGCGTTGACCGGGCACGGGCCTCCGCAGTACCTGCGCTGGGCGTCCGGGTCCGTCTGTGCCCAGACGTCCCCGAATGAGCACTGGTGATCCCCGTCGTGCCCGAGGGAGTACATGCAGGGGGACGACATCTGACGGTCGTCGGAGCAGGTGGGGCACGGTCCCATGTCGCACGGCTCCGCCAAGGGAGCCCCGCCCGGCGGCAGGCCGCCGTCATCGGATGCGGAATCGCTCATGAGGAGGCCTCCTCGCGATCGTCGATGCGTGACGCGGAATCCGGCACCTTCGCCGCTGGTGGACGTCCCGTCCGAGCCGGGCACCTTCTTCCCATCATGCTCGACCCGATCGAATCCGCAACGACAGCAGGCGGCGTCACCCGGGCGGGTGAGTCGGGCGCCGGGGCCTCCGGGGTGCGGTCCCGACCGCGTGCCGGCGGGCCCAGCGGGCCGCCGGAGGGCCGTGGCGGGGCGGGCCCGAGGGCGTCCCCGCCGCGTCCGCGCGGGTTCTCGACCGGCGCCCGAGCGCCCGGGCTCGTACCGTCCGGGCAGAGGGCCGCGTGCCCTCTTCGATCCCCGATCCGAGGAGGCAGCCATGGATGCCGCCCGCACCCCGTCACCGCCCCCGCCCCCGCCGCCGGGAGTCGGCGCCGCGCCCGCGGCCCGGCCGGCGGGCGCCAGGCCCACGTGGTCCGCGCCCGCGGTGGAGTGCCACCGCACCGGCGCCGAGGTCACCGCGTACGCCGGACGGGCCGCGCAGTGGCGCGACCGCTGAGCCGCGAGCAGTTCGCGGCCAGGCTGTACGACCTGCGCGGACGGTACTGGGACACCCACCCGTTCCACCTGCGCCTGCACTCCGGTGGCTGCACACCACCGGAGCTGCGGCGCTGGGTCGCCAACCGCTGGTACTACCAGCTCTGCCTGACCCGCAAGAACGCCGCGATCATCGCCAACTGCCCGCTCCCGGAGGTCCGCCGGGCCTGGGCCGGCCGGCTCGCCTACCAGGACGGGCCCGGACCGAGTGGTCCTGCCGCCAAGGGCGGCCTGGCCGACTGGCTGGTGCTCGCCGAGGCGGTCGGCCTGGACCGCGCCGAGGTCCTCGACGAGCGGCACGTCGCCCGCGGGGTGCGCTTCGCCGTCGACGGCTACCTGCACTTCTGCCAGACCCGGCCGTGGACCGAGGGAGTGGCGGCGGCGCTCACCGAGATGTTCTCGCCCGACCACATGGCCGACCGGGTCACCGCCTGGCGCGCGCACTACGGCTGGATCGCCCCGGCCGGGTACGCCTACTTCGAGCACCGCATCCCGGTCGCCCGCGAGGACAGCGCCCGCACCCTCGAACTCGTCCTGGACCACTGCGTCACCGAGGCCCAGCAGCAGGCCGCCGTGGCCGCGCTGGCCTTCAAGTGCGAGGTGCTGCGGGCGATGCTGGACGCCGTCGACTACGGGGCCGACCGATGAACCCGGCCGTCCCGGGTCTGCGCGCCGGCGTCCGGCTGGTGCACGACCCGGCGCGCGGACGGACCGCGCTGCTCCACCCCGAGGGCGTGCTGCTGCTCAACGACACCGCCGCCGCCGTGCTGCGGCACTGCGACGGGCGCCGCGACGCGCGAGCGGTCACCGCCGGGCTCGCCGAGGAGTACGCGGGGGTGGACGCCGCCCAGGTGGACGCCCTGCTCGCCGACCTGGCCGAACGGCGACTGCTCACCCTCGACGGCACCGGCGCCCCCGCACTCCCCACCACGGCCGCCGCCCCGGCCGCCACGGTCCGTACCCCCGCCCCGCTCGGACTGATCGCCGAACTCACCTACCGCTGCCCGCTCCAGTGCACCTACTGCGCCAACCCCGTCGAACTCGCCCGCTACCGCGCCGAACTCGACACCGCGCAGTGGCGGCGGGTGCTCGACCAGGCCCGCGCGCTCGGCGTGCTCCAGCTCCACCTCACCGGCGGCGAGCCGCTGCTGCGCCCCGACCTGGCGCAACTCGTCGCCCACGCCCGCGAGTCGGGCCTCTACACCAACCTGGTCACCAGCGGTGTGCCGCTGGCCGCCGGCCGGGCCGGCGAACTCGCCGAGGCGGGCCTGGACCACGTACAGCTCTCGCTCCAGGACACCGACCCGGGCCGCGCCGACGCCGTCGCCGGGATCGCCGCCCACGACCGCAAGCTCGCCGCCGCCCGGCAGTTCACCGCCGCCGGGCTGCCGCTGACCGTCAACGCCGTCCTGCACCGCGGCAACCTTCCCCGGCTCGGCGCCCTCGCGGACCGGGCGGTCGAGCTGGGCGCCGACCGGGTCGAGCTCGCCCACGTCCAGTACTACGGCTGGGCCTGGCGCAACCGCGCCCACCTCGCCCCCGACCCCGAACAGGTCCGGCAGGCCGAACGGGACGTCGCCGCCGCCCGGCGGCGCCACGGCGGGCGGATCGAGATCGTGCACGTCGCCGCCGACCTGCACGACGGCACCGTCAAGCCGTGCATGAACGGCTGGGGCCGGGAACAGCTCGCGGTGGCCCCCAACGGCGACGTCCTGCCCTGCCTCGCCGCCGCCGGACTGCCCGGCCTGACGCCGCCCAACGCCGTCACCGACGGCCTGGCGGCGAGCTGGCACGACTCGCCCGCGTTCAACCGCTTCCGGGGCACCGACTGGATGCCGGAGCCGTGCCGCAGCTGCGCGCTGCGCGAGCTGGACCACGGCGGCTGCCGCTGCCAGGCCTACCAGTTCACCGGCGACCCGGCCGTGACCGACCCGGCCTGCCGGCTCTCCCCGCACCACCACCTTGTCACCGCCCCGGCCCCGGCCGACACGCCGGCCCCGGCACCCCGACGCTTCCGCTGAAGTCCCGCCAAAGGAAGGCCACGTGCAAATCCGCATCCTCGGGACCGCCGCCGGCGGCGGCCTCCCGCAGTGGAACTGCGGCTGCACCGAGTGCACCACCGCCCGCCGCACCGGTACCGCCCGCACCCAGGACTGCCTGGCGGTCAGCGGCGACGGCCGCGCCTGGTACCTGGTCAACGCCTCCCCGGACCTGCGGACCCAACTCCTCGCCGCTCCCGAACTCGCCCCCGCCCCCGGCACCCGCGACACCCCGCTGCGCGGCGTCCTGCTCACCAGCGCCGAACTCGACCACACCCTGGGCCTGTTGACCCTGCGCGAGGCCGTCGGCCTGACCATCCACACCACCGCGCCGGTCCGCCACGCACTCCACCACGCCTTCCCCGTGGGCCCGCTCCTCGCCGCCTACACCACCGCCGCCTGGCACACCGCCACCCCGGGCAAGCCCGTCCACCTCGCCGGCGGCCTGCACGCCGAACCCTTCGCCCTCGGCGGCAAACGCCCCCGCTACGCCACCGACCTCCCGGCCCACCCCGACTGGGTGACCGGCTACCGCTTCACCCAGGACGGCAGCGCCGCCTGCGCCGTCTACGCCCCGGGCCTCGCCGACTGGACACCGGCCATGGACCGCGCCGTGACCGGCGCCGACCTGGTCCTCCTCGACGGCACCTTCACCACCCCCGACGAACTCCCCGGCCGCACCCCCGGCATGGGCCACCTCCCCATCCGCGACTCCCTCCCCCACCTCACCCACCACCCCGGCCCCCGCTACCTGTACACCCACCTCAACAACACCAACCCCCTCACCCGCACCACCCCACCCGAGCTGGCGGCAGCAGGCGCCGCGATCGCCGCGGACGGCCGGCTGATCGAGCTCTGAACCCCGGCGCGGCCCGGAACGCGGGTGTGCCCGACCGGAGAACCGGTCGGGCACACCCGCGATGGACGCCCCAGGCCCGTCAGTGGCTGCCGAAGGCCACGATGTGGCCGTCCCGGGTGCCGACGAAGACGCGGCCGCCGTCGGTCGCGGGCACGACGAACTTGGCCGCCGTGCCGATCGGGAAGGAGCGGCGCAGGTGCATGACGCCGTTGACGGGCACCGCGTCGTAGACCCGCAGTTCGCCGCCGACGCCGCCCGCGCCGGAGCCGGACCAGACGGCCCAGACCAGCGCGGAGGAGGGGTTGGTCCCGTTGGAGGTGACCAACGGGGAGCCGGAGCCGTAGCCGAAGCCCTCGTTGCTGGTGCCGGCGCTGGTGAGGACCGGGACGCCGGCGCCGTTCACGCTGTACTTGAGGGCGCGCATCGGGGAGTGGCCGTTGCCGGTGTCGGTGGCCACCGTGTAGATGTAGCCGCCGCCACCGCCGAAGACGGCCGGGTGGCCCCAGATGCCCTCGAAGGGGCCGGCCATGCTGACCGGGTTGTCGGTGCCGTTGGGCCCCTGGCCCATGCCGCCGAGGTTGTCGCGGTCGAGCAGGAAGACCCGGCCGTCCTTGCCGACCTCGACCAGCAGGCGCGGGTGCGCGGCGGTGCCGAAGCCGCCCGGCAGCGCCGTCGGCCCGCCGGAGCCGAGGTCGGTGTCGTTGCTGTCCATGGTCTTGTTGTTGGTCGGGCTGAAGAAGTCCCGGGCGCTGAGACTGCCGTCCGTGTTCACGCCGAGGCGGATCACCGACTCGCCGAGGTGGGCCGGGGGCTGGTTGCCGGGGCCGGGGCTCGGCGAGGCGCCCGTGCCGGCGCCGTTGCCGGTGGCGACGAAGATCCGGCCGGAGCCGTCCGAGACCAGCCCGCCGCCGCTCTGCCAGATGCCCGCCTCCATGGTGTCGGAGCCCGCCTCGGTGGACCACATGGTGAGCTTGCGGGTGGAGACGTTGACGCCGACCACCTGGCCGACGTAGGGGCCGGTGTCGCAGTAGGAGGCGAAGGCCGCGTACACCGAGCCGTTCATCAGCAGTAGGCCGGGGCGCCCGTTGGCGGTCTTGGCGTTGAACGGGTGGCCCGGGCTGTTCGTCGGCGAGCCCTGGATGGTCACCGGCCAGCCCGCCCGCTCGGCGCCGGTGGAGGCGTTCAGCGCGTGGAAGTACCAGTGCGGGTGGTCGGCGTCGGGGCCGTCGTTGGCCTTGCTGGTCAGGTAGAGGGTGTTGGACGACGGGTCGTACACCGGCGTGGCGGTGATCCCGGTGTGTGCGGCGGGGTCGCTGCAGCCGACGGTCGAGGTGGGCCAGGCCGGGCCGAGCTGACGGGTCCAGTTGGCCTTGCCGGTGGCGGGGTCGAGGCCGTAGACGTCGTTGTTCTCGGTCGCGGCGATCACGTTGGTGCTGGTGACCAGCGGCTGGGCCAGCACCGCGCCGCTCACCGCGGTGGACCAGCGCTGCCCGAACGTCGAGGCGGACACCTGGGCGGGCGACAGGTTGGGCTCGTTGGCGTCCCACCCGGTGCGCTTGTTGTTGATCGAGACGGTGGGATCGACGGCCTGCGCCGGCGCCGCGAAGCCGAGCAGCAGCAGGCCCGCCGTCGTCGCCGCCCCCGTCCTGAGCCGGAGCAGCGCCCGTCCCCTTCTTCCTCCTCTGCTTCGCCGGTGCGTCGGTGAACTGAGTCGCGTCATGTGATCCGCCCTGGTCTCCGGGGTTTGCCGTGGACGCCGAGGTCCGGCCGAGCGCCCATTGTGGTGACGCTGAGTCAGGACGGTGCGCAACCGTCGGGCGACGCGGCGACAGTTCACGCGAGGGGAGCAGCGGGCCCCGGCGGCGGCCGGGATCCGGGCGAACTACAGTTCCCCCGTGACCGACACCCACGGAGCCCGCCTCGGGGCCGAAGCCGCCCGCCTGCTGCGGGAGCTGCACGACTGCGCGATCGAACCCGGCCTCACCGCCGAGGAGTTCGAGCGCGTCGAGGCGGAGTACGGCTTCCGCTTCGCCGACGACCACCGGGCCTTCCTGGCGGCCGGACTCCCGGTGAGCGAGCCGCCCGAGGAGGGCGCCACCTGGGAGCGACCGTGGCCGGACTGGCGCGACGGCGACCCCGCCGATCTGCGCTCCCGGCTCGCCTGGCCGGCGGAAGGCGTGCTGGACGCCGTCGAGCGCGGCGGCTGGCTCGACGAGTGGGGCATGCGGCCGCCGACGACGGACCGGGCCGTCTCCGTGGTCACCGGCCTGATCGCGGCCGCGCCCCCGCTGGTGCCGCTCTACGCACACCGCTTCATCCCCGCCGGGCGCGGCACCAGCGGTCACCCGGTGCTGTCGATCTGGGGGACGGACATGGTCTACTACGGCGCCGACCTCGCCGAGTACATCGACCACGAGTTCGCCCAGCCGGGGGGCTTCGCCGTTCCGGAGGGTTGGAACCCGCAGGCCACCGTGCCGTTCTGGAAGGACTTCCTCGGGTAGTCGGGCACCCTCACTCGCACGGGCCGCTTCCGGGGGCGGTCGTCGGGCGGGCCGGGTTAGGACTGGACGGGACACCACCGGTCACCGCCCCGGCCCCGCGCCGGGCGGCCTCACCATGCTGGGACCCCACCATGAACGACTCCCCGACCGTCGGTGCGACCGTGCGCCTCGTCGAGCCGGACGGGTCCGCCGGGCCCGTGCTCGCGCACGGGTTCCTCACCGGGCCGAGCACCGTCCTCGTCCCGGACCCGCCGGAGACGCTCGGCGACCCCTGGCGGCGCTACCTGGTCGAGATCGGGCCGAACGGGAGCGGCGACGGCTCCGCGCCGGAGGCCGTGCGGGTGGCCGGGATCAGCCTGGCCGCCACCTCGGCGGAGGGTGTCCGGGTGGCGGCCGCCGTCCTCGCGCTGGTCGGGCCGTCCCGGCACGCGGACCTGGCGGCCGTACGGACCACGCTGCCGGCCCTCACCGACAGCCTGCGCCGGCACCAGGGCGACCTGTGGTCCGCGTACGCCGCCCTCGGCTTCGCGGTCGCGGCCCCCGCCGAGCCGGCCCCCGCCGAGCCGGCCCCCGCCGAGCCGGCCCCCGCCGAGCCGGCGGCCTCCGGCCAGTCCGCCGACCAGTCCGCCGACGCCTGGTGGATCGGGCAGGCCGGGCACGATCTGGTGGTCTTCGCCCAGGGCATCTGCTGCATCAGCGTCAACTGCGGTGGCTGCAAGTAGCCGTGAGCACCGTCGCGCAGGCGCAGCCCGCCGCCGACCGCCGGCGCTGGCTGCGGTCCACCCGGCTGCAGGACGCGGCCCTCGCCCTGGCCGTGATCGTCCCGGAGGCGTTCTTCTTCGGCGACCCGGTCGCGCCCGGCACCACCTGGCGCGAGCAGCTGGAGCTGGTCGCGCTCTGCCTGCCCGAGTTCCTGGCGCTGCTGTACCGGCGGCGCCGGCCGGTTCCGGCGTTCGCGGTGGTGTGGGCGGTCGCGGTCTGCGCGGACCTGCTGACCATCACCACCGACTTCCAGTTCACGCCGTACTTCGGGGTGCTGGTCGCGCTCTACACCCTCGCCCGCGCGGGCGGCCGGACCACCGCCCTGGCCGCCCTCGCGTTCGCGCTGGTGCCCGCCGGGCTGGCCGTCTGGTACACCGTCGAGCACCTCGCGGCGCCCGGCTACCGCACGGCCGCGCTGATCGCCGGCGTCGCGTTCTACCTGCCGGTGACGGCCGCGACCTGGGGCGTCGGCGTGTGGGGCCGGGCCGTCGCCGAGGCGGCCGAACGGGACCGCCGCGAGCTGGCCCGCGCCCGCTGGGCCGTCCGGCACGAGCGCACCCGGATCGCCCGGGAGCTGCACGACATCGTGGCCAACGCGGTGGCCGTGATGGTGCTCCAGGCCGAGGCGGCCCGCGCCGCCGGGCCCGCCCTGCCGGCCGGCGCGTGCGACGCCCTCGACCGGATCGAGGAGGTCGGCCGGGGCGCGATGGGGGAGCTGCGGCGGCTGCTGCGGCTGCTGCGCACCGCCGACGCCACCGTGGAGAGCGGTGCGGGGCGGCGCGGTCTCGCCGACCTGGCGGCGCTGCTGGAGGACGTCCGGCAGGCCGGGGTCGTGGTCGACCTGGAGGTGCACGGCACCCCGGCGCACCTGGACGACAGCGTCGACCTGACGGCCTACCGGCTGGTGCAGGAGGCCGTCACCAACGTGACCAAGCACGCGGGGCCGGGCAGCCGGGCGGTGGTCCGGATCGACTGGTCGGACGTGCTGGGCCTGGAGGTGGTCGACGACGGCGCCGGCCGCCCCCGGACCGGGCCCGGCCGCGCCCTGTCGACCGGCCACGGCCTGCTCGGCCTCGCCGAACGCGTCGCCCTGTTCGGCGGCGAGCTGACCGTCGGGCCCTACCGCGACGGCTTCCGCGTCGCGGCCACCCTGCCGCTCAGCCCCGCGCCGGATCCCGCGCCGGAGCCCGCGGCGCCGAACTGACGGCCGGGCCGGCGCGCGCCATGGGTGAACCCCGGTCGGCCGGTCGGCCGTGGTTCCGGGCGTGGGGCCCGGGTGCGGCCCCGGTGGTGGAAGGGGTGCGGAGGATGGGCGGTTTCCGGCCGGCGGCGGTGTTCGACACGGTGGACCCGGTGACCGGGCCGGGCTTCGCGCCCGACCGGCCGCGGCTCGCGGCGGGCGGCGCGCGGGAGGCCGTCGCCCGGTACCTGCACGCGGGCACGGCGGTGCTGCTCACCCCGATGCTGATGGACGACGTGGTCGACCCGCGGCGTCAGGGCGTCGTCCCGATGGGCTTTCGCACCGACGGGCGGTGGATCTGGACCGACACCGTGACGTACTACCTGGAGGAGTACGGGCTGGCGCCCGACCCGGAGCTGCTCGCGCACGTGCGCGAGCAGGGTGACGGGCCGTGGCCCGAGCCGGAACCGGGGGTGCTGGAGCAGGCGGCGTCCTTCGTGCTCACCCCGCCGGAGGCGGCGGCCGAACCGGTGTGGACGGCCGGGTAGCGGTACGCCGCCCCCGGGCCGCCGTCGAGGCGGCTGAACCCGGGCGGCCGCCTGGCCCGTAGCTCCCCACAGGAGTGTCGTCGAACGCAGGGGAAGCATGGTGGGCGAGGAGAAGCGCCGCGGGTCGGGGGCCTCGGGCTCGGCCGGGTTCCGACTCCCGGCGGTGAACTGGGCGCTGGCGGCCGAGGAGGAGACGGCGGCAATCCCACCCTCTACACCGTGCAGAGCGGCGGTTCGGCCGGCTCGTTCAGCATCAACCAGACCGCCAACCAGGGGAGTTGGGTGGATGCGGGCAGCTACGCGTACCGTGGTGCGCTGTCCGTCACCCTGCACACCCGCGGCCTGGACTGGTCCGGCGACGGCAAGACGTACGCCCACCACGCCGCCAGCGCCGTCCGGGCGACCTGTACGCCCTGACCACGCCCTGACCACGCCCTGACCACGCCCCGAGCAGGCCCCGACCACGCCGTGACCGGCCCGGCCGGCCCTGACCCGGCCGGCCCCGGACCTGCACGGCGAGGCCCGGGACCTCCACGACACGACGAAGGGAACCCAGGCATGTCGCGCCCGGTGCTGACGGTCTGCGCGGAGCGGCAGGAGCCCGGCTCCTACCGCACGATCGGCGAGGCCGTCCAGGCCGCCCGCAGCGGTGCGGTGATCTCGGTGCGCCCCGGCCGGTACGAGGAGAACCTCGTCCTCACCAAGGTGGTGAGCATCACCGCCGAGGACGCGCGGGGCAGCGTGCGGATCAGCCCCCGGCGCGGCTCGGTCGTCCAAGTACTTGCCGAGGCCGTCCAGTTGACCGGCCTGGTGCTACAGGGGCAGGACGAGGACCTGCCCGCCGTCGACGTCCCGCGCGGGCAGCTCGCCGTGCAGGACTGCGAGGTGGTCGGCAACTCCTGGACGGCCGTGCTCACCCGCCAGCAGGGCGAACTGGCCATGCGCGGCTGCCGGGTCGTCAACCCCGCCGGCGCCGGCCTGGTCGAGACCTCCACCGGCTCCAGCGTCATCGAGGACAGCGTCGTCGAGCACCTCGGCACCTCCGCCCTGGTCATCGGCGAGCGCGCCAATCCCACCGTGCGCCGCTGCGTGCTGCGCGACGCCCGGGGCAACGGCGTGTGCGCCAACGGCGAGTCCCGCGGCGTGCTGGAGGACTGCGAGATCTCCGCCACCGACAAGCCCGCCGTCGCCATCGAGGAGCAGAGCAGCACCCGCCTGGTGCGCACCGGGATCCGCGACGCCGAACTCGGCGTCTTCGTCGGTTCCACGGCCCGGGTCGTGCTGGAGGACTGCACCGTCACCGCCGTGCGCGGCCACGGCTACGTGCTCACCAACGGCACCGACCCGCTGCTGCGCCGCTGCCGCGCCGCCCGCACCCAGGGCCACGGCCTGCACATCGCCGGCCGCGCCCGCGGCACCCTGGAGGACTGCGAGGTCACCGCCGCCGCCCAGGCCGGCATCCACGTCGGCGAATCGGCCGGCCCCAGCCTGCTGCGCGCCGTGGTGCGCGACGGCGAGGGCGACGGCGTCGAACTCACCGGGGAGAGCGCCGCCGAGTTCGACCGCCTGGAGGTCCACGGCCCGGCCGGCACCGGCATCGTCGTCCGCGAGGGGGCCAACCCGCTGCTGCGCCGCACCACCGTCACCGCCGCCGGCGGGCACGGCATCGAGGTGCTGCGCGACGGGCGCGGCCGGATCGAGGACGCCACCGTGCTCGACTCCGGCAAGCACGGCGTCCGGATCGGCGACGGCGCCAACACCTACCTCGGTGCCAGCCTGCTGCGCGGCGGCCGGGCCTGCGGCGTCTCGGTCGGCCCGGAGGGCGTCGCCACCCTGCGTGACGTCGAGGCCGCCGACCACGCCCAGGACGGCGTCAGCGTCGAACGCGGCGGCGAACTCACCGCCACCCGGGCCCGGTTGCGCGCCAACCGCCGCCACGGCCTGCACCTGCTGCCGGGCGCCCGCGCCACCCTGACCTCCTGCCGGCTCACCGGCAACACCGTGGACGGGCTGCGCTCCGAGTCCGCCGAGCCCGTACGGCTCACCGACTGCCTGGCCGCCGAGAACGAGGGCGCCGGGCTGCGGCAGACCGAGCCCACCGACCGCCTCGCCGTGGAGAACCTCGACAGCCGGGACAACCGCTCGCCGGACGCCCACGGCGCCGCCACCGCGACCGCCGCCCCCGGCGACCCCGCGGCGCACGGCGGCGACGCGCTGGGGCAGCCGCAGCCGGCCGCGGCCGGGCCGCAGGGGCCGCAGGCCGTCCTGCAGACCCTGGTCGGGCTGGAGGGCGTCAAGGCGCAGGTCGCCACCCTGGTCAACCTCAACAAGCTGGCCCGGCGCCGCGAGCAGGCCGGGCTGCCCGCCCTGCCGATGAGCCGCCACCTGGTGTTCGCCGGCCCGCCCGGCACCGGCAAGACCACCGTGGCCCGGCTGTACGGCGCGATCCTCGCCGAACTCGGCGTGCTCCGCAGCGGCCACCTCGTCGAGGTCGCCCGGGCCGACCTGGTCGCCTCGATCATCGGCGGCACCGCCCTCAAGACCACCGAGGTGGTCAAGGAGGCGCTGGGCGGCGTGCTGTTCATCGACGAGGCGTACACCCTGTCGGCCGGCTCCGGCGGCACCGGGCCGGACTTCGGGCGGGAGGCCATCGACACCCTGGTCAAGCTGATGGAGGACCACCGCGAGGACCTGGTCGTCATCGTCGCCGGGTACGAGACCGAGATCCGCGAGTTCCTGGCCTCCAACCCCGGCCTGGCCTCCCGGTTCAGCCGCACCGTCGAGTTCCGGAACTACAGCGTCGACGAGCTCACCACCATCGTCGAACACGCCTCCGGCGGGCACGGCTACGAACTCGCCGAGGGCACCCGCGAAGCCCTCACCGTCCACTTCGAGCGGATGCCCAAGGGCGCCGACTTCGGCAACGGCCGGGCCGCCCGCAAGGTCTTCGAGGAGATGGTCGACCGGCAGGCCTCCCGGCTCGCCGCCCTCGAACACTTCGACAACGCCGACCTCACCCGGCTGCTGCCCGCCGACGTCGGCGAGGAGGCCGCCGCCGCGGCCGCCCGCGCCGCCGCCGGCCAGGACGAGCCCCAGGCGCCCGGCCTGCTCGACCGGCTGCGCGACATGGTCGGCCTGGCCGCCGCCAAGCAGCAGGTCGAGGACCTGGTCAACCTCACCCGGCAGACCCGCCGCCGCCTCGACGCCGGCCTGCCCGCCGCCACCATCAGCCACCACCTGGTCTTCGCCGGCCCGCCCGGCACCGGCAAGACCACCGTCGCCCGGCTCTACGGCGAACTCCTCGCCGAACTCGGCGTGCTGCCCTCCGGCCAGCTCGTCGAGACCGCCCGCGCCGACCTCGTCGGCCGCTACATCGGCCACACCGCCCAGCTCACCCGCGACGCCTTCGAACGCGCCCGCGGCGGCGTCCTGTTCATCGACGAGGCCTACACCCTCACCCCCCGGGGAGGCGCCGGCGGCGACTTCGGACAGGAGGCCGTCGACACCCTGATGAAGCTCATGGAGGACCATCGCGACGAGGTCGTCGTCATCGTCGCCGGCTACGAGGACGAGATGCGCGGCTTCCTCTCCTCCAACCCCGGCCTGGCCTCAAGGTTCTCCCGCGAGATCACCTTCGACCACTACGCGGACGACGAACTCGTCACCATCGTCCGTCTGCAGGCCGAGACCTCCGGGTACCACTGCACCCCGGAGACCCTCGCCGCCCTGGCCGGCCTGTTCGGCGCCGCCTCGCGCGACCGCTCCTTCGGCAACGGGCGCTTCGCCCGGCAGGTCCTGGAAGCGATGATCACCCGCCAGGCCGGCCGGCTCGCCCGCCTCGACGTCGCCGACCTCGACGAGCTCAGCCTGCTGCTGCCGCAGGACATCCCAGCCGACCGGATCGGCGGCCAGGCGTGAGGACGGCGGCGGCCGGGGCGTTCGGGCTCGTCGCGGCGCTGCTGCTGCCCGTGGCCGGGCCCGCCGCGGCCGTCCTCGGCCCCCGTGTCCGCGCCCGCGGCTGGCGCCCGGGCCGGCTGCCGCAGGACGGGGAACGCACTGTCAGTGCCCCCTCATAGTGTGGGAACACAACGACGGAGGGGGCGCCGGAAGGCGTCGGGAAAGGGGTGGACCATGTCCGCGAACCGGATCAAGCACAAGGTCAACCACGTCTCGCTGGTGGTCGACAAGTCCGGCTCGATGGGGCCGCACGCGACCCAGCTCGTCCGGGTGGTGGACGAGTTCGTGAAGGGCCTCCAGGAGGAGTCCGACCGGCTCGGGCACGAGACCCGGATCAGCCTCTACGCCTTCGACCACCAGGTGCAGAACCTGGTCTGGGACATGGACGTCAAGCACCTGCCGTCCCTGCGCGGCCTCTACTCGGTCGACAACGGGGCGACGGCGCTGATCGAGGCGGCCGTGAAGTCGATCGACGACCTGAAGAACATCTGGGAGGGCTACGGGGAGCACTCCTTCCTCCAGGTCGTCGTCACCGACGGCGAGGAGAACGCCTCCGGCTGCTCGGAGAGCGGCGAGATGCACACCAGGACGGGCGGCCGGGGCTCCGCCGTCCTGAAGAACTGGCTCGGCCGCATCCAGGGCGCGATGGACGAACTGCCCGACCACTGGACGTCGGCGATCCTGGTCCCCAACTCGCTGGCCAAGCGCACCGCGCAGGAGTACGGCTTCCCGGCGGGCAACATCGCGATCTGGGACGCGGACTCCAGCAAGGGCGTCGAGGAGGCCATCGGCACCGTCAAGTCGGCCGCCACCAGCTTCCTGCGCGGCCGCGAGCAGGGCGTGCGCGGCACCAGGAACCTGTTCGCGATGGGCCAGGACCTGAGCACCGCCGACGTGACGGCCAACCTGGACGCGCTCGACACCGGCAAGTACATCCTGGTCCCGGTCGACCAGCAGCTGCCGATCCGCGAGTTCGTCACCACCGCCGGGCACGCGTACACGACCGGCTGCGCCTTCTACGAGCTGTCCAAGCGCGAGAAGATCCAGGGCAGCAAGCAGATCGCCGTGGCGGAGAAGGACCCGGCCACCGGCCGGATGACCGGCCGGGTGTTCTCGGGCCCGGCGGCCCGCCGGCTCCTCGGCCTGCCGAACGCGGAGGCCACGGTGAAGCCGGGCGAGAACCCGGCGTACACCGTGTTCGTCCAGTCGACGTCCGTCAACCGCAAGTTGGTGCCCGGCACCAAGCTGCTCGTCATGCTCTGACCGGGAGCGCCCTCGCCGCCGTCGCCGCAGCCCCCTCCGGGTTGCGACACGAGGCCGGGGGAGTGCCGCCGTCGTGCTCGGAGGGTCTACCGCGGGCCCTCGGCCATGGCGTCGCCGATCAGGGCGGCGGCCTCCAGGAGGGCGAGCCGGGCGCGGGGGCGGAGCGCGGCGGGGTCGGCCAGCGGCAGCGCGACGGCGCCCCGGCAGCGGGTGGCGAAGTGCGCCGTCAACTCCTCGGCGGCGATGGGGCGTTCGCCGGGCCCGGCGGGGGCGCCGGCTCGGCCAGGAGCACGGCCATCGGTGTGGGCATCGATGCGGCCACCGGCACGCCCATCGGCGTGACCAGTGGCGCGGTCTCGGCGCGGGTGAACAGCCGCCGTTCGGCGGGCGGGATCAGCACGGTGCCGAGCGGGTCGAGCGGCCGCCGGGGCACCAGCGGGACGGGTTCCGGCCACACCGCGGGTGTGCAGTCGAAGGCGGTTCCGGTGGAGGCGGTGGCGTCGGAGCGGGCCATCGGCTGTCCTCCCGGGTGTGGTGCCGTCCCTCTACCGGACACCACGGCCCGCAGGCCGCTGCCGGTTCAGCTGAACCGCCTTCCGCCGAGGGCGCGTTGAGCTGGTCGGGGCGGCCCGGGGCGTGCCCGTACCACAGCTCGGACGGCTGTGGCCGAAACCCGGCCCGGGCGGCTCCGCCCGGGCCGGTCGTACGAGGAAAATCCCCTGCCGGAGGGGCCGCCACTCGCTACGGTCTCCCGGTGACACTCGGCGCCCGTCGAGTGCCGCCGGCCATGGACCGGTGCGAGTCCCGCGTGCGGGACGGGGAAGGAACGACGATGGATGCGGACGAGGCGCAGGCCCGGGAGTACCTGGCGGCGCTGGTGCGCGGACCGGAGCCGACCCGGTCGGCGCCGCCCGTGCTGGCGGTGCCGGAGCGGCCGGCGGCGGAGGTGATCGCGGTGGCCCGGCGGCTGGCGCTGGGGGAAGTGTCGGGGGAGGCGACGAGCTCCGGGCCGGGGCCGGTGCCCCTGCCGCTGCCAGAGCTCTTGGGCGTGGCCGCGGCGCTGGTGGTGGACGAGCACCCGGCCGCGGCCGGGTGGTCGACGGCGGACCGGAAACTGCTCACGCGCTGGGTGGCGGTGCTGATCGAGCGCCGCGGCGAGGACGGTGTGCAGGACCTGGTCCGGGCCCTCGACGAGGAGCGGGACCACCGCGGGGAGGGCCGCTGAGGCGCCCGCTAGCGGACGGCTCGGCGGGGCGTTAGCGGAGCGTTGGTGGCGCATTTGCGCTGCCCGGCAGGCTGCTGCCACGGCCGCCGGCAGTGGGGACGACCGGAAGAGGTCCCCCCGTGCCCGAGCGGTGCTCCAGCCCGACCTGAGAGGTAGCGCGTGTCGTCGAAGCCGTCCGTCGCCCAGTCCACGCCCGGCGCCGAGGTTGTCCGGATTCCCGCCCAGCGCCAGGCCTCCAGCTCCGGGACCGGCCCCGAGGCCCCCGAGGCTCCCGCCGCCGCCGCGCCCGCCGTGCAGCCGCGCCCGACCCTCGACCCGGACACCCTGGCCGAGATCTACCGCCTGCACGGCGGCTACCTGCTGCGCTCCCTGCTGCGCGCCACCGGGGGCGACCGCGGCAAGGCCGAGGACATCCTGCAGGAGACCCTGCTGCGCGCCTGGCAGCACCCGGAGGCGCTGGCCGCCGGCCCGGAGCAGAGCCGCCCGTGGCTGTTCACGGTGGCCCGCCGGATCGCCATCGACCACTACCGGATGGCCGCCGCCCGCGCGAAGGAGGTCATCGGCGAGACGCCGGAGGACCGCCCGCTGGCCGAGGACCCGTACGAGCAGGTGGTGGTCGCCCGGGACATCTCGCTGGCGCTGCGTCGGGTGCAGAAGCACCACCGCGAGGTGCTGGTCGAACTGCACCTGAAGGACCGCTCGGTGCAGGAGGCCTCGGCCCGGCTGGGGGTGCCGCCGGGAACGGTCAAGTCCCGCAACTTCTACGCGATCCGGGCGCTGCGCCCGGTGCTGGCCGCCGAGCACGGCTACGCCCCGGCCCGGTCGGCCGCCGCCGGGACGGTCTGACCGGGCGCCGGCGGGCACCAACGGGCGCCAGCGGGCACCAACGGGCGCCGCCGGGAGCCACTGCGCACCAGCGGGCCTCACCGGGCCTCAGCCGGCCTCGGCGGGCCGGACCGGGAACCGCCCCCACGACGAACCGCCCCTCGCCGCGATGGCGAGGGGCGGTTCGTCGTGCCCGGGAGGCGGGCTCAGATCCGGGTGTCCTCGACCACCGGCAGCGAGCGGTCCACGGCCCCCGCGCCGCCGTTCGGGGCGACCGAGTTGCGCTGGTTGAGGCGCGGCGCGGCGGCGGCCGGCTTGGCGCCGCAGAACGCGGGCTCCAGCGCGCCCATCAGCCCCTGGGTCACCGAGCCGTTGTTGGAGGCGTTGGCGAAGACCACGACGCTGCGGTGCCCGTCCGGGGTGGTGAAGGACTGCGTCTGGTAGCCCTGGACGATGCCGCCGTGCCCGTACACGTCGCCGCAGGAGAGCGAGATCCGGCGCAGCCCCAGGCCGTAGCTGATCTTGGCGGTGGGGGTGGGCAGCGCGGCCGTCATCTGCTTCAGCGAGTCGTCGCTGACCAGCCCGCCCGCGCTGCCGGCCACGAGGGCGCCGAGGAAGCGGTCCATGTCCTCGGCGGAGGAGATGACGCCGCCGGCGGCCCACAGCCAGGAGGCGGTCTGCTCGGTGGAGTCGAGCAGCGGCTTGGTGCGGTCGTCGTTGGTGAGGTAGCCGGTGATGTGCGGGCCGGTGATCTCCTGGTCCGGCACCACGAAGGAGGTGCGGCGCAGGCCGAGCGGCTCGATGATCCGCTCGCGCAGCACGTCCGCGTACGGGCGGCCGGTGAGGTGCTCGACGGCGAGGCCCATCAGCACGAAGTCGGTGTTGGAGTAGGAGTAGCGGCTGCCCGGGGTGTACTGCACGCCGTGCTTGACGGACATCGCGACCAGGTCGGCCGGCGCGTACACGTTGGTGCGGATGCGGGCCTCGAAGGCGCTGGTGGTCTCCTCGCCGGCCTGCTCCAGCAGGTCGTTGGTGTGGTCGTAGATCCCGGCGCGGTGCTCCATGACCTGGCGGCCGGTCATGGTCCAGCCCTCCGGGAGGGTGCCGGCGGGCAGGTAGTCGCGCAGCGGCTTGTCGAGGTCGATCTGCCCCTGCTCCGCCAGCTGCATCACGAGAACGGAGGCGAACATCTTGCTGTTGCTGCCGACCCGGAACCTCCACGAGGAGTTCATCGGGGTGCCGTCGAGGTCGGCCTGACCGACCGTCAGGGAACGCACGGACTCGGTGTCGCCGTGGTCGCGGATCACCGCGAAGGCGCCGGGCGCGCCGGCCGCCTGGGTGGCCTTCAGGGCGGCGAGCACGCCCGCGGTGTCGGGCGCGGGGGCCGCGGCGGCGGTGCCCGGTTCGGCGGCGGTGGCCTGCGCGGCACCGGTCGCGAGCAGGACGGCCGCGGCGGCGGCCACCGCCAGGGGGCGCAGAAGGCTGGTCTTCGCCATGTTCCTCGGTCTCTCGTCGGCTGACGCGGCGTCGGACCGCGTCGATCGAAGATCCACTATCGGCTGTCCGGCGGCCGGCGGGCAACCTGAACCGGTGCGCGCGGACCGTCCGTTGCGCTCGGGGCCGGTGGGGCGCACCGTCCGTTCTCCGGACGGAGGACAAGGCTTTACCTCCCGTCATCTACCCGCGTTGACCGGGCCCCGCCATGCTGTTCGAGCGGCCCGCGCGGCCCCGAACCACCCCGCGTCCGGGCCGACTTCCCCTTCCCCCTCACCGACCGTGGAGCCCCCATGTCCCTGGCCACCTTCGCGCGCCGCACCGGCGCCCTGCTGCTCGCCACCACCGGCCTGATATCCGCCGCGGGCAGCGCCCAGGCCGCCACCGTCGCCTCCGGCACGTACTCCGCGATCGTCTTCCCGGACCAGAGCCACAGCGTGGTCCACGACTTCATCAACTCGGCGACGAAGTCCGTCGACGTGACGATGTACGAGCTGCGCGACACCACGGCCGTCAACGACCTGATCGCCCGCAAGCGGGCCGGCGTCAAGGTCCGGGTGATCCTGGACGGGCAGCACACCTCGGTCAACGGCGCCGCCTACTCCGCGCTCTCGGCCGCCGGCGTCGGCGTCACGTACTCCTCCTCGGCGTACGTCTACACCCACCAGAAGACCCTCACCGTGGACGGCGCCAAGTCCCTGATCCTGACCGGGAACCTGGACTCCACGTACTACAGCAGCAGCCGCGACTACGGCGTCTTCGACAGCGACGCCAACGACGTCGCCGCGATCGAGCAGGTCTTCGCCGCCGACTACGCCAAGACCGCCGTCACCCCCTCGGACGGCGACAACCTGGTCTGGTCGCCCACCGACTCGCAGGACCGCCTGCTCGCCCTGATCAACGGCGCCCAGACCTCGCTCGACGTCGAGCAGCTGGAGTTCGGCGACCAGGCGCTCGTGGACGCGATCACCGCGGCCGCCAACCGGGGCGTCACCGTGCGCGTCGTCGGCATGAACCCGAGCTCGTACGGCTGGGCCTTCGACCAGGTCACCGCGGCCGGCGCCCGGGTCGTCACCTACTCCTCCACCACCGGCCTGTACATCCACGCGAAGGCCGTCGTCGCCGACTACGGCACCTCCTCGGCCAAGGTGTTCGCCGGCTCGGAGAACTTCTCCGACAACTCGCTGAACGGCAACCGCGAGCTCGGCCTGATCGTCGGCGACTCCGGTGTGCTCACCACCGTCGAGTCGACCTTCGCCACCGATTTCGCCAACGGCCTGCCGTACTAGGCGCGTTGGCGGAAGAACGACAGACCCTCACCCCCGTCCGGGCGGCTCCGCGCGGAGCCGCCCTCCACCCGAGGATTTCGTCATGACTCCGTCCGCGAAGCCCGTGAACGACACCCCCGTGCACAAGACCTCCCGCCGCGCCGCGACCGCGATCGGCTCCGCCGCCGCGCTCGTCGCCGCCTCGGCCGGCCTCTGGGCCGTCACCGCCACCGAGGCGCAGGCGGCCGGGCTGCCCACGCCCGACCACATCATCGTCGTGGTGATGGAGAACCACTCCTACTCCCAGATCATCGGCAGCAGCAGCGCGCCGTACATCAACAACACCCTGAAGGCGGGCGGGGCGAACCTCACCCAGTCCTACGCCATCACCCACCCCAGCGAGCCGAACTACTACGCGCTGTTCTCCGGCTCCACCCAGGGCACCACGGACGACAGCTGTGTGGTCGTCGGCGGGTTCCAGACCCCGAACCTGGCCTCCGAGGTGCTCGCCGCCGGCCGGACCTGGGCCAGCTACAACGAGTCCCTGCCCAGCCAGGGCAGCACGACGTGCAGCAGCGGCAAGTACGCGCAGAAGCACAACCCGTGGTTCGGCTTCGGCAACGTCCCGCTCAACTCCGCGAAGACGTTCGCCCAGTTCCCGACCGACTACACCACGCTGCCGAAGGTCTCCTTCGTCATCCCGAACCTGTGCAGCGACATGCACGACTGCTCGATCGGCACCGGCGACAACTGGATCAAGAACAACCTGGGCGCGTACGCGACCTGGGCGCAGACCCACAACAGCCTGCTCGTCGTGACCTTCGACGAGGACAACAGCCTGTCCGGCAACCGGATCCCGACCGTGTTCTACGGCGCCCACGTCACCCCGGGCAGCAGCTCGTCCACCACCTACAACCACTACAACGTGCTGCGCACCCTGGAGGACCTGGCCGGCACCACCAGCCACGCGGGCAACGCGGCGACCGCGAGTGACGTCACCGGCATCTGGAACTGACCTTCCGGGGCTAGGAATTGACTGGGGTCGGCGGCTGCTCGGCGGCCGCCGGCCCGGGCTCCCCGGCGTCGGGCCGCGGCTCGGGCTGCGCGGCTTCCGGCCGCGCGGGTGCGGCGCCGAAGCGGCGCACGCCCGGGACCGCCGCCGTGCCCGCGCAGGCCAGCACCACCAGCGCGGCGGCGGCCAGCAGCGGCACCCGACTGCCCCAGGCGTCGGCGGCCAGCGGCGCGAGGACGTACCCGAGCGGCGCGGCCGCCAGCGAGAGCAGCCAGTCGTACGAGGTGGCCCGCGCCAGCACGTGGGCGGGGAACTCCTGCTGGACGACCGTCTCCCAGACCGGGTTGAGGAAGCCCAGCCCGGCCAGCGCCACCGCGTAGACGGCCACCGTGACGGGCGCGGGCGTCGGGACGGCGAGGGCCACCAGCGGCAGCCCGTACAGCGCGAGGGCCAGGTTGCCGACGAGCACCGGGCGCCGGGGCCGCACCCGCCCGGCGAGCAGCGAGCCCGCCAGCAGGCCCACCGCCGAGGCCTGGGTGATCGCCACCCAGGCGCCGTCCCCGCCGAGCCGGGTCGCGGCGATCAGCGGGCCGAGGGTCAGCGCGACGGAGCTGGCGCCGTTCCACACGCCGTGCGCGATCAGGCTGGTCCAGTACCAGTCCCGGGCGCGCACCTCGCTCCAGCCCTCGGCGAGGTCCCGGCGCAGTGAGCTCCGCTCGGCGGGGACGCGGGCGACGGTGATCCGGGTGAGCAGGGCCGCGCTCAGCACGAAGGAGAAGCCGTCGAGCAGGAACGCCCAGCCGGGCCCGGCGGTGTACACCAGGACACCCGCGAGCGCGGGGCCGCCGAGGCGGGCGGCGCTGGCGGCGGAGGCGAGCAGGGCGTTGGCGCGCAGCCGGTGCGCGTCCGGGACGGTGCCGCGGACCAGTGGGGCGGAGGTCGGCATGGCGAAGGCCGAGGCGACGCCGCCGACCGCCTCGGCGACGGCGATGTGCGCCAGGCTCGGGCGGCCGCCGAGGAGTTCGAGGCCGACGAGCAGCTGGGCGGCGGCGCGCACCAGGTCGGTGGTGAGCGCGACCAGGCGCGGGTCGAAGCGGTCGCCGGCCACCCCGCCGAAGGGCAGCAGGAGCAGCTTGGGCACCATCGCGCAGCCGAGCACGAGGGCGAGCGCGCCGGAGGAGCCGGTGGCGCGGGTGATGGCGATGGCGAGGGCGGCGGGGACGACGGCGTCGCCGAGGACGGAGACCGTCCGGCCGATGAACAGCAGCCGGAAGTCGCGCAGGCGCAACGGGTGCGGGGATGCGGGGGGTTGGGACATGAGGAGCACTGTATTTCGGTGACGAAATTTCGGCAACGAATATATTGGCGGCGACAGATCTGTCTCTTTGTAGACTTCGAGCCATGCCCGAGCACTCGAACCAGCAGCCGACCGCCCCCCGCGACAAGACCGACGACCACGTCGACCGCTGGCTCCCGGTGCTGCCCGAGCTCGACCCGGACATCGAGGGCGCCGTCACCCGGATGTGGCGGCTCACCCACCACCTCGGCCGCGTCCGCGAACAGGGCGTCGCCGAACACGGCCTGCACAAGCACGAGTTCGACACCCTGCACGTCCTCGCCGGCCGCGGCGGCCACGCCGCCCCCTCCGACCTGCGCGCCGACCTCAACCTCGCCCCCGCCTCCATCACCGGCCGCCTGGAGACCCTGGAGCGTCGCGGCTACATCTCCCGCACCCCCTCCACCGAGGACCGGCGCAAGGTCGACGTCGTCCTCACGGACGCGGGCCGCGCCGCCTGGCACGAGGCCCTGGACGTCGTCGGCCGCGAGGAGCACCGGCTGCTCGGCGTGCTGACCGAGGACGAGCGCCGCACCCTGTCCGACCTGCTGCGCAAGGTCACCCTGGTCCAGGAGGCGGATCCCTCTCGCTGATCGCCCCTGCTCGCGCCCACTCCGCTCGCGGGCTTCGTCCACCGCGCGTTGATCAGCTGTATACGCCGCTCCGCCACGCTCCGCGCGTGAAGAAGTCCATCGAGGAGCGGAGTACATGGACATGCAAGGGCTGAGCGGGCGGGTACGCCGGCCGGGCGGACTGCGGGCCTTGGGCCAGTTGCTGGGACTGGCGCTGGTCGTGGGCCTGTTGCAGGCCCTCGCGGTCACGCAGGGGGCGCCCGCCGTCGCCGCCATGGACACCTACACGGCGGCCACCTTCAACATGAGGAACCAGGACCGCTGGGACGGCACTTCGGACGGCCAGGGCGGAAATCTGGAGGCCGACCTCCTGAATACCAAGGATGCACCCGACGTGGTGGCGCTCCAGGAGTTGGGGAGCAGAGTTCCCTGCGGCACCCCCCAGTTGCTCAACACCCAGGCCAGCTACCTGCCGACTGTCGACACCGACGAGACAGCGCAGTGGACGGTGGCCAAGTGCGAGAAGCCGTTCGTCCAGGCGAAGGACTACGACCTGTTCTTCCTTGCCACCCAGAACGGGACCGCCACGAGGAACCTCGGTTTCGTGGTCAAGCGCAGCCTGAACGTCCCGTTCAACGTCAACAACGTTCATGTCATCGGCCCGGCCGTCAACGTGCGGGGAGCAGACGCTCCCAAGCCCATGCTCGGCATCAGGCTGGGTGGCAACACGTGGTTCTACAGCGTGCACGGCGCGAACAACTCGAACGACGTTGGTGACACCAATAATCGCATCGCGGCGGCCAGGGCGGACGCGGGCACCGACAGTTGGACCGTGCTCGGTGACTTCAACCGGATCGCGAGGTCGTGGACGCCCGCCGACCTGGGCGGGGCACACCTCGTGGATTCCGATGCGGAGACGTACCCGGCCCCGCGCCCGGACCCCGATGACGGCAGCGGAAAGAACCTGGACTACGCGATCAGCAGCGCCCAGCCCCCGGCGGATTACCTGGGCTATCGCCTGGACAAGCCCTACTCCGATCACCACGCGGTGTGGTTCGGTGTCGAGGACTGCGGCGGTTCGCAGCCCGTTCCCCGTTCCATCGCCGCCACCCACGGCAAGGCCTGCGGAAAGCCGGCGGCCATCGTCTCGATGGGCGACAGCTACATCTCCGGAGAAGGCGGTAGGTGGGCGGGCAACGCCCTCACCAAGCAGGAGGGGGACGTCTGGGGAACGGACCGGCGCTCCCGCTGCCAGGACAGCAAGCAGGACTGCGTGTACGACGCGACGTCCTACGACAACGGTGGCAACCGGTGCGACCGTTCGGACGTGGCTCCCATCAAGGGGACGGACTTCGAGGGCATTCCCGTCGGGCGGCGGTTCAACATCGCCTGCTCGGGCGCGACGACGGAGGACATCCTCACGAGGTCGCGCAACGACGAGAAGCCCCAGATCCAGCAACTGGCGGACCTGGCCCGCACCAACAACATCAGGATGGTCGTCGTCTCCATCGGCGGCAACGACCTGAACTTCTCCGGCATCATGTCGGCGTGCGCCAAGGCCTACTTCAGTACCGCTCTGAACTCCACCTGCGTGCCGGACGCGGAGCGGGTGTTCAGCGGGAAGCTCGACACGGTGCGGGCCGACGTCACCAAGACGCTGACCGAGATCCGCCGTGTCATGTCGGCCTCCGGCCAGTCGAACTACCAACTCGTGCTCCAGTCGTACCCCAGCCCCCTTCCCGCCACGGACGACTTCCGCTACGCGCAGGGCCCGAGCTTCAGCCGGTTCAGCAGCGGGGGTTGCCCGTTCCGCGACGTGGACGCGGAGTGGGCCCGCAACTCGATGGTGCCCCGCATCACCGGCATGCTGCGGCAGGCCGCGGGGACGGCCGGCGCGAAGTTCCTGAACGTCCAGGACGCCTTCGCCGGGCACGAGCTGTGCGCGAAGACGGCGGAGCAGGCGACGGACGCGAACAGCAATGCCGCTCCGTTGTCGGCGGCGAAGGCGGAGTGGTTCCGGTGGGTGCCCTACGTTCCCGGTGCCGGGTGGGTCGGTAACGCGCAGGGCGACCTCCAGGAGGCCGTTCACCCCAACGCGTTCGGTCAGCAGGCGCTGTCGCAGTGCCTGACCGACTTCGGCAAGGCGGCGCCCGGCTCCGACCGGTACATCTTCAACTGCGCCGGGTCGAACGACGGCATGAAGGTCACCCCCGACGCGTCCGCGCAGCGCGAGGGCATCATCCGGCTGCGCAACGTCGCGACGAACCTGGTGCTGGACGACAAGGTGGAGCAGGACAGCTCGGGGAACGACAAGCCCGACAGCTACCTCGTCACCCGCCAAGACGACCAGCGGCCCGGCCAGCGGTGGCTGCTCCACAACGTGGGTTCGGGCATCTCGCTGCAGTCGCAGCGCAACGGTCGCTTCATGGACCGCTACAACGCCTGGGCGTACCTGGCCCCCGAGGAGCCGCGCACCTGGTCCCTGAAGCAGATGGGCGACGGCCGGGTCGCGTTGTACCTGGGCCTGGCCAGGTGTCTCGCCCAGGACCCGGCGAAGCGGTCCGCGGGCGAGAACTGGGTCAGCAACGAGCCCTGTGCCAAGGACTTGAAGGAGAACCAGCTCTGGTACATCGAGTACCCCGACGACGTGATCATCACCCCCCGCGACCCGGCCTCCGGCACTGATCCGCGCGAGGGCCAGCAGGTGGAGCTGCGCTCGGCCACCGGCATGGCCGTGGACCTGAGCGGCGGCAGCACCGCCGCCGGGACGAGCGTCCAGGCCGCCGCGCCCGCCGGCTCCGGCGCCCAGCGCTGGGTGATGCGCTCGCTGGGCGGCGGGAACTGGCGGATCGTCTCCTCGCTGGACCCGGGCATGGTCGTCGACCACGATCCCGGGCCGCACACCACCCACCTCGTCGAGTCCCAGGAGGGCAACGCCAACCAGGTGTGGCAGCCCAAGGGCGCCGGCGCCGGCTGGTACACCCTGGTCAGCAGCGCCGACGGCGGCTGCCTGACCGCCGGTGCCGCGGGCTCGGCGCTCGCGGTGACGGCGTGTGACGCCAACAGCCAGGCCCAGCGGTGGAAGCTCCGGGAGACCGGGACGGGCACCCAGGTCGGCACGATCCGCGGGCTGGCCGGCATGTGCGTGGAGCCGCGCGGCGGCAGCCGGGACGACCGGACGCCGGTGCGGCTGGCGGACTGCGCCGGTTCCGACGGCCAGGCGTGGACGGTGGCGGACGACGGCTCGCTGCAGTCGCTGGCCAAGTGCCTGGACGTGGACGGCGGCCACGCCGACAACGGGACGGCCGTCCAGCTCTACACGTGCAACGGTTCCCCGGCCCAGAAGTGGTTCTACTCGGCGCGGCAGGAGTTGCGGAACCCGGCCACCGGTAAGTGTCTGGATGTCCCGGGGTCGGACACCGGGAAGCCGTTGCAGCTCTACGACTGCCTGGGTTCCGCGGCGCAGAAGTGGCAGCTGTCCGCCCGCCCGGTGGGCCAGCCGGACGGCGGTGACGCGGGTGACCCGTTCGACGCCGCCCAGGACGGGCGCGGCACCAAGCCCGCCGCCTCCGGCGACTGCCGCCCGGAGGGCATGACGCCCACCCCGGGCGTGGCCGCGCGCTACTGCGACGTGTACGACGGCGCGGGCCGCGAGTGGGTCGGCAACGACCGCACCCGGCGCGTGGTGGGCTACTTCACCGGCTGGCGCGCGGGCAAGAACGGCGACCCGAAGTACCTGGCGTCGAACATCCCCTGGTCGAAGGTCACGCACGTCAACTACGCGTTCGCGAACGTGACGGACAACCGGATCAGCATCGGCGACCCGAACGATCCGGCCAACCCGGCGACCGGCATGACCTGGCCGGGCGAGAAGAACGCCATGGACCCGTCGCTGCCGTACAAGGGGCACTTCAACCTGCTGAACACGTACAAGAAGCAGCACCCGGCGGTGAAGACGCTGATCTCGGTCGGTGGTTGGGCGGGTACGCGGAACTTCTACGCGATGACCACCAACGCCGACGGGTCGGTGAACCAGGCGGGCATCGACGCCTTCGCGGATTCCGTCAGCGACTTCCTGGACCGGTACGGGTTCAACGGCGTCGACATCGACTACGAGTACCCGACCGCGCTGCCCAACACCGGCAACCCGCAGGACTGGGACGTGTCCAACCCGCGCCGCAAGGGCCTCCAGCAGGGCTACAACGCCCTGATGAAGACGCTGCGGGAAAAGCTCGACCGCTCGGGCGCGGACAAGGGCCGGTACTACCTGCTGACCTCGGCGGGCTCCTCCTCCGGCTACCTGGTGCGGGGGCTGGACGCGGGGCAGGCGCTGCAGTACCAGGACTTCGTCAACGTCATGACGTACGACCTGCACGGCTCCTGGAACAAGTTCGTCGGCCCGCAGGCCCCGCTGTACGACGACGGGCGGGACAACGAGCTGGCGGACGCCGGGATCTACAACGACCAGGCGCCCGACACCAAGGACTTCCAGAAGGAGGGCTACTTCAACGTCGACTGGGCCTACCACTACTACCGCGGCGCGCTGCCGGCCGGCCGGATCAACCTGGGCATCCCGTACTACTCCCGTGGCTGGCGCGACGTCCAGGGCGGCACGGACGGGCTGTGGGGCACCGCGTCGATGCCGGACCAGGCGCAGTGCCCGCTGGGCACCGGTGGGCGCGGGCCCGTCAACGCGCAGTCCTGCGGGCTGGGCGCGGTGGGGATCGACAACATCTGGCACGACTTGGAGAACGAGCGGGAGGTCGGCGCCGGGTCGAACCCGCTGTGGCACACCAGGAACCTGCAGGACGGTCGCACCCCCGGCTACCTGCGCTCCTACGGCGTCGACACCGGCCTGCCGTCCGGGCAGCTGAGCGGCTCGTACGCGCAGAAGTACTCGGACGCGCTCCAGGCGTCCTGGTTGTGGAACGACGCGAAGAAGGTGTTCCTGTCCACCGAGAACGACAAGTCGGTCGACGCCAAGGCGAAGTACATCGTCGACAAGGGCATCGGCGGCGCGATGATCTGGGAGCTCGCCGGTGACTACGCTCAGCGCCCGGGCGGGGAATGGGGCATGGGCTACGACCTGACCACCCGCCTGGACAACGCCTTCAGGGGCGCCGGCGCCGCCGACAACACCAAGGCGGGCGGCAGGCCCCAGCCGGCCGAGGTGATCGACGTGAAGGCCGAACTGGTGGACTTCCCCACCGGGGAGAAGGACTTCTACCCCGTCCAGCCGAAGCTGCGGATCACCAACAACTCCGGCGTCACCCTCGCCCAGGGCACCGAGATCTCGCTCGACCTGCCCACGTCGACGCCGCCGGTCGTCAAGGACAACGACTACAAGGAGATGAAGGGCCTCGTGCCCGGCCACACCGGCCCCAACACGGGCGGTTTGAAGGGGGACTTCCACCGGCTCACCCTCACCCTCGGCTACTGCGAGGACCTGGCGCCCGGCACCTCCCGGGACATCGACCTGAAGTACTACCTGCCGATCACCGGGCCCGCCAACGTGACGTTCAGGATCGGCGGGCAGGAGTACGGCTCGACCGGCGACCAGCGCCGCGACGTCCGGACGGTGACCCCGCCGGCCCCGGCCACGGGCAGTTCCTGCCAGGCACCGGACTGGCAGCAGGGCCAGGTCTACCGGCCGGACGGCGGACGGCTGTGGCGGATGTACGACAAGGGTGACAAGGGCTGGCAGTTCGAGTACGGCGACAGCCGGGCCGGCCGGCCCATGATGATCGACAACAACCCCGACCAGTCCCGGGCCCACCTCGTGGAGGCGATGGACCAGAACCCCAACCAGTACTGGGCGATCCAGGACGTGGGCGGCGGCCGGTACACGGTGGCGAGCGGCGGCCGGTGCCTGACCGCCACCGCCTCCCGGCAGGACCTCGCCTCGCTCCCGTGCGACGGGCGCACCGAGCAGGCGTGGCAGCTCGTGCCGATCGCCGACAACGGCAGTGAGGGGGCGCCCGGCGGGCCGAAGCACAACGGCCTGTTCAAGCTCCGCTCCGCCGGCGGCAACGACATCGAGGTGTCCGGCGGCTCCACCGCGCGCGAGACCCACCTCATCACCGGCGACCCGGCCGCCTCGACGGCCGCGTTCGTGAAGTACCAGGGCTCCTACTGGTACGCCCAGTGGTACACCACGGCCGCCCCCGGCACCGCCGAAGCCAACGGCGGCATGCCCTGGAAGAAACTCAGCCCGGCCCCGTAGGAGTGGGAACCGGCCGGGGGGGGGGCCGGGCCGGGGGGGGGGGGGGGGGGGGCGGGGGGGGCCGGGGGGGGGGGGGGGGGGGGGGGGGGGGGGGGGGGGGGGGGTGGGGGTGCCGCCGGGCGCGGGGGTGCCGGACACCGTCGCCGGACCGGGTGTGCCGGTGGCCGGGCCGCTCGCCGTCCCGGTGGCGCCGGCGGGGAG
>NZ_JBMVFA010000055.1:0-37395 GCF_049543595.1 Kitasatospora sp. NPDC094028
TGGAAGGAGGCGCTGAACCAGTTCTCACTCTTCTTCGAGGACCGGCTCAGCATCCGATAACCACAAGGCACTTACACGAGATCGCTTACACGCCCCCGGGCGACCGGGGCGTCACCGCAGCGCGTCGGCCAGGGCGGTGAGGAGCGCGTCGACGGCGGCGGGGTAGGCGTGTGCGCTGGGGGTCGCGTAGCCGATGACGAGGGCGGCGGGGTCGGATGGTTCGTCGGCGCGCAGGTAGTGGTCGAGGGTGTTGAGCGCAACGCCGTGGTGGCGCAGTGCGGTGGCGACCCTTCGGTTGTCGGTGTGTTGTGGTGGTTGCAGGAGGAGGTGGAGTCCGGCGGCGATGCCGATGACACGAGCGGCGGGGACGTGTTCGGTGACGGCGACGACGAGTGTGTCGCGGCGCTGCCGGTAGGAGCGGCGGCGAGCGCGCAGGTGGCGGTCGTAGCCGCCGGAGGCCAACAGGTCGGCCAGGGCGAGCTGTTCGAGCGGTGGGGTCTGGCGTTCGGCGAGGCGTTTGACTTCGATCAGTGCTTCCAGCAGGTGTGGTGGGCAGGCGATCCAGCCGAGCCGGACGGCGGGTCCGGGGGATTTGCTGGTGCTGCCGACATAGGCGACGTGGGCGGGGCGGCGGGCCTGGAGTGCGGCGACGGGCCGTCTGGCGGCTGGTCCGGCTGACGGCCCTCCGACCTGATCACCTACGCGTGCTCCGCCTTCACGGACAACGGCGCCGGGACACCGGCGCGCCCGCCGCCCGTGCGCCCCGGCCACGAGCACCTTCTGGTCGCCGCTGGGCGTCTCGCGGAGCGCCGGTCAGCACGCCCGGGCGGTGGTGGTGCGAGGCCGAGGCGTGTTGGCGGGGTCGGCGCCGGCCGCGCGAGCCGGGACTGTCGGGCGGGCCATGAAGCCGCGCTGGGCCAGGGTCGGCAGGCGGTGACGGTCGCGGGTGTCCTCGTCGAAGTCGTCGAGGAAGCTGTGCAGGACGTCGGCCAGCTCGTCCATGCTCTCCACGGCGAACAGGACCGGTTGGTACCCGGCGACCTGGTAGGGGCGGGCCACCAGCTCCGAGAGGTCCCAGGGGCGGATGTCGGCCTGCCGGAAGCGCCTCAACTCGCCGTAGGACGAGAGCAGGGCAGCTCCGTACGCCTTGACCGTGCCGCCCTCGCGTACGACGCCGTACTCCAGGGTGTACCAGTAGACGCGGCTGATCAGGTCCAGCGCGTCGTCGCTGTCGACCCGTGCCGCGGCCCGGCCGACCGTGCGGTAGAGGTCGGCGAACCACGGGTCGCTGAGGTGGATCCCATGCCCGAAGACGTCGTGCAGGATGTCGGGTTCCGGCGTGTACAGCGGCATGCGCGGGTGCCGAACGTACTGCACCGCGTGGAAGTGGCCCGACGCCATGGCTCCCAGGAACCGTTTGTTCGCCACGATGCCTCCCGCCAGGGTGAACGTGAACCCCGAGAGCGACCGAAGCCGTTCGCCGACCTCCGCGTGCTGGGGCACACGATCCGCCGGCACCGGAGCGCGCCGCGCGACCTCGCGGACCCTGGCACACACCCGGCCGCGCCGCGCGGCGCCGAGCGCCGCGTGCACGGCGCGCCAGGTGGCGTGCTCCGCCTTGCTGTAACGGACCAACGGCGACGGCGCACCAACCTCGTGCCCCTCGGCAAGCGCCACGATCGCGTCGCGTCTGCGCCGGTAGGACAGGTCGCTGAAACAGGGATGCGAGTCGGCAGGGCCGAGACGCCCATCCCGGGTGAGCGGGGTCTGCGCCATCAGATCGATCACCCGCCGCATCCTCGCCCGTATCAGCCCCGCCCAGGTGGCACCACTCGTACGAGTCAGCCGAACGGGTGAACACGGCACGGCTGCGCCGCCCAGGCGGTCCCGAGCTCACCGCCGTCAGCCGTCTCCGGGCAGTCCTCGCCCTCCGTGTTCTGCAGCCGGAACCGACTGCCGGGCAACAGCTCACGGGCGCCGCTGGCGGTCGGTGGGCGCGAGGCGGTGTCGCAGCGGCACTCGGACGGTGGCGCGTCGTTCGAGGGACCCAGACCGCTCCAGCGCCACCACGCCGCAGTCCGCTACCGGCCCTCCGCGCGGCGCCCGTCCCGAGCACCAGATCCGGCCCGAGGCCGGACCCGTCCAGGCCTGCCGCTCCGGGCGTCCGCTCCTCACGGCGGGGCTTCAGTGCTTCGGGGCTCTCTTCGTTGTCCTCCTCAGCGCGCCGCGGGGCGTCGTGGTCCGTGGCCACGACCGCCGAACGCGCAGCCCGTGCCGCCCTACGGCGCCCGGCGCAAAGGCGCCCCGCACGCGGGTACCTGCGGGGCGCTCGTCCGTGCTGCTGTCAGGCGGGGCGGATGTGCTCCGCCTGCGGGCCCTTCTGGCCCTGAACGACGTCGAAGGTCACCTTCTGGCCCTCGACGAGTTCACGGAAGCCCTGGGCGTCGATGTTCGAGTAGTGGGCGAACACGTCGGGGCCGCCGCCGTCCTGCTCGATGAAGCCGAAGCCCTTTTCCGCGTTGAACCATTTCACCGTGCCGGTAGCCATGCGCTCCTCCTTCATGGGAACTGATCGGGTCCCGCTCGTGCGGGCCCGGAGGTGATCGCCCTGGTCCGGAGAGGCGTCGAACAGCAAGAACGCCCACGGCATGTGACCGCGGGCGAGAACTTCGGAACCACGACTGCTTGATCAAAACGTTACACCGCAGGGAACACCGCAGCCAGGCAGTCGAACCGGGACACGAAGCGGAACGGCTGTGGCACCCTGCACGCTTCGGTCGGGTCGAGCCGCTGGCGGTCGCGAAACCACGAGCGGTACTGCCCTGCCGAGCGGATGTGGGGGCCTCGTACGGGCAGCCCTAAGAGAAAGGCCGGCCTCGGTGCATCGGGCAGGTGTTTCGGGAACCACCCGGGCCCGGGCGGCAGGACCCGCCGTCCGCCGCTCCGCCGGGCGCTTGCCGTTCCGGTCCCGGCGCTCCGGCCGTCCGTGGCCTCGTTTCACCCGTTGCCGACAGCAATGTCGTGCGGGCAGACGGAAACCTGCAAGGTGGGCTCCCTTCGCCGGCATGGTCCGGATCAGGTGTTGGAGGTCGCCTTCCGGTCTCACAGACCTTCCGGCCTCTCAGCCCGACCGCCGACAGACACCCCGCGCGGAGCCTCCGCCCATCGCCCGGGGCCATCCGGTCGAACTCCCTCGCTCGCCCTGCAGGCCACTTCCCAGGATACTCCGGCCCCCACCCTGTACCAGGGCCGGGCGGCCCATGCCCGACCTCTCGGCCTCGTTCATTCTGGAGATACGGGCCCCGGACGAAGAAGGTGGTTCCCATGCCGAATGCGGGTGCCAGCGCCCGGGCCCTGGCCCGCTTCGTCGCCGACGAGAGCGGGCGCCCCGATGCCGCGAGCACGGCCCACCGTCCGCCGGGTTGACCGGCAGACGGCCGAGCACCCGACCCCGACTTGCCCATCCCCCGGGACGAGAGCCCCACCGCCCCCCTCAACGAACAGGTCTGGACATGAACGCCGACACGACGGACCAGCAGCCGCGCACCAAGCAGTGGACCCTGCGCGTGGACCTCTTCGAGGAGGGCGACGTCACCAAGGTGCACGCCGTCCTCGACACCGGCGACAACCGGCTGGAGAGCCGCACCGTCGCCCACCGCAACCCGCACGACCCGCCGGTCCCGGAGATCGGCGACGAGTACGCCGCCGCACGCGCCCTCATCGACGTCGGCAACCAGCTGCTCCGCGCCGGGCGCACCGACGCCGCCGCCAACGAACCGCCACTGCACGGCTGATCACCGGAAGCCGCAACTGCCGGCCCGGGAAGCGACGGTCGGCGGTCACCTCCGCGATCGGGTGGGTGTGGATCTCCCCGACGCCCCCGCGCTGTCGAAGTCGTTCACCGCATGGCTGACGGCTCCGTGCACGCGCCCAGTGCCGTCGCACACGACCTCGGCCAGCGGGGCGTCCGGCCCGGCCCACCGACCCGAGTCCGTCTGCGGACGCCCTCCAGGGCCTGGGCGAGCGTCGCCGAAGTTCGCCTGGTGCTCAGCGTGAACGGTTCGGCCCCGGGGCGAGGCGGTCGGTGAACCACCGGGCGGCCAGGTCGCTGCGCCGCACCTGCTGCAGGAGCTCCACCTGCCCGGTTTGGGCGAAGTCCAGGACCTCACGCGGGTCCTCGGCTTGGTCCAGCAGCCTGTTCGTCTTGATCCGGAACAGTTCCGCGATACGGTCCGCGTTACCGGTCATGGGCTCCCACCTCCTTCGCGGCCGAGGCCGCATGTCCGAGCCCCGCTGCCGGCCCGGGGTGGCCGGTGCTCCTGCTCGTCGAGGCCGTACGACCACCCTCCGTCCGTTGCCGACGCCGGACAAGTCGCCACCGGACGGCCGTGGGCTCGGCTGCGTGAACGGATACGAACGCAGGCACCTGGACCCGGCGCGGGGTGCTCCGCGTGCAGCGGCCACGCACCCCTTCCGTCGCGCCCGGCCGTCCAGAGCGCGCGGTGCGTTGCCGTCTTCGTCCATCCGGCGTTGCTGCAGACCGAACACGGTGGCGCCGATGTCCCTGTGGACGAAGTGCTCGATGCGCCCCTGGCCGTCGAGGGCGCCGAGTGCTGCGCAGCGCGCGCCGGTGAGGTCCCGGGCGGCCGTCACGATCTGCCGCAGGACGGTCGGCAGGCTGATGCCGGTGGTGACGGCCATGACGGCGCGCAGCAGGTCGCGCAGGCGCGACGGGGTGTGCGGGGCCTCCTCGGCGCTGGCCGGCAGCCGGTCGACTGCTTCACTCGGGGAGGGTGAAGGACCACCCGGTCACGACGGTCGGGCTGATGCGCACCAGCCGACCTGCGGGCACCGCCCGGCTCGATCCGTCCCCCGCGGTGCCGGGGGCCGCTCTCGTCGGGTCCGTGACCGTGTTGGCGTAGCCGGTGACGGACACACTCCAGGCGCTGCCGCCTTCCGCGTCCGTGCGGTCGGTTTGAAACGCCACGACCGACCCGTCTATCAGACCCGCCAGGCGCCCGTCCCCGTTGTCACCGACCACCACACCCTCGTCGTCCACCCGGAACGCCACCGTCACCACGCTCGGCAGCGCGTGCTCGGTCAGCACGACCCGCCCGTACCGGCACCCGGCCAGGAGCCGCAGGCACTGCTGCCGGCCCAGTACAGCGGGCATGGCCACGCTCTCGCTCATGCCCCGATGATCCACCCGGGACCGGAGGCCCCGCATGGGCCGATCGGCCCCGTTTCCCACCGCGAACGGGCCACCCGCCGCCCACGACGCACAGCCATCGTGCGCGAGGACGCCGGCCGTGACCCGAGCCCATCGCGGCGGTGATCGACGCGCAGTCGCTGCGGGCGGCAGCCACGGTGTCGGCGGCATCACGCGGATACGACGGGGCGAAGCAGGTGCCGGGGCGCAAGCGTCACATCGTGGTCGACTGCCTCGGGCTGCTGCCTGCCGTGTGGAGCTGGCACGAGCGACAGGAGTTCACCCGTAACCACCAGGCCCGCTACCGCGATCGACTCAGACTCGCCGCCTGATCATCAACACCCGATCGGACCTGCACCCTACGCAGAGGGCGTGCTCAGCATCGTGCGGGTCTCCTGAACCAGTGCCCGAGCCCGGGCCACCGTCGCGCCCAGTGCCTCAGGAGTCTCTCCCGGGCACCCCAGCAGGCCGCGCACGCGCGCACCGAAGTCCGGCGGTGCCATCGGCAGGGTCTCGGCGACAGCCAGGGCACCCTTCTCGTTCAGGCACCATCGCTTGTCCGCGGCGTACAACGCCTGTACCAGCACGCCGACCGCTCGCGACAGACACAGGGACACGTAGAGGACGTCGGCCCGTGCAGCGCCTTTCGTCGCGGCATCGACCAGGAACTCCGCCTCCCAGGCTCCCGCCGTCAGCGCTTCCCGCAGTTGCTCCGGATACGTCGCGGTCCGCCGCCGAAGGTCGGTCAGCTCCCCACCGGGGTCGGTCAGTATCTGCCCCAGCGCCACCTCGCCCGCATAGCAGGGCGACCAGAATCCGAGCGGATGCCCCGCCTGCACCCCCACCTCGTACCGGCCCTCGCAGCAGTCAGCCCACACCTGCTCGACCCGGCCCAGGTCCCGAAGGATCCAGTCGACTGCCACCCCGTCAACCCGCAGCCACGCGCCACCGTTCACCCAGGGCCCCCAACCGCCCGGAGCGGCCACATCCACACCCGGCCCGGCCAGCGTGCGCAACGCGGCGAGGTCAAGCTCGCCACCGCGGTAGTAGACGCCGAGATCCCAGTCCGATTCGGGACGGTGCTCTCCACGGGCCCGGCTGCCGCCGAGAAGCACCCCGACCACGCCCGGCACCTGAGCCAGGTCACGAGCCATGTCCTCAATGATCATCCGCATGGCGCGAGTCTGGCACTCGCCGACGCGCCCGCCCAGCTCATTTCGCAGCGCGCGATCCCCACCCAGCGACGACTACCGCATCCAACGGAACATCCAAGTACCGGCGTCTGGGGATTCCCACCGGTGGCAACACCGGCAGGGCGCCTCGGCAAGACCGTCAAACGCGCCGAGTCGATCAAGGAACACCACGCGCAGCGAGGTTGGACGCCGAGCTCAGCCGGCACATGCCTTTCGCTGCGCGGCGCGGGGGCTTTCCGTTTGTGGCTCGGCGAATACCGGACGCCTTGGGCTGTCGCGGCGGTCCGAGGAGTTCCGGTTGTCGCGGCCGCTGTCGGCGGGGCGGTTGACCCGGCCGTAGCGGCCCCGGCCGGTGGCGGAGTTGCGCCGCGGCCGTTCGACGACGGGGTTGGCGACCGTGGTGGGGATGCCGGTGGGAGTGCGGGCGCCGGTGATGCGGGCCAGGTCCTCGTCGCCGGAGCTGACCTTGGTGGTGACAGGGGTGATGGCTGCCTTGGCCATCAGGCGGGTCATCTCGCGGCGTTGGGCGGGCAGCACCAGGGTGACGACGGTGCCGGACTCGCCGGCCCGGGCGGTTCGCCCGCCCCGGTGGAGGTAGTCCTTGTAGTCACTGGGCGGCTCCAGGTTGACGACGAGGTCCAGCCCGTCGACGTGGATACCGCGCGCGGCGACGTTGGTCGCGACCAGCGCGGTCACCTCGCCGGTGCGGAACTGCTCCAGCGTGCGGGTGCGCTGGGGCTGGGCCTTGCCCCCGTGCAGGGCCGCGGCCTTCACCCCGTTCGCGAGCAGGACGTCCACCAGGCGGTCCGCGCCGTGCTTGGTCTCGGTGAACATGATCACCCCGCCCTCACGGGAGGCGATGTGGGCGATGGTGGCGTCCTTGTCGAAGGCCTGCACCTGCAGCACGTGGTGCTCCATCGTGCTGACCGTCGCGGTTGCCGGGTCCACCGAGTGTGTGACCGGGTCGTGGAGGAATCGTCGCACCAGACGGTCCACGTTGCGGTCCAGGGTGGCGGAGAACAGCATCGTCTGGCCGTCCGCTCCGACCTGCAGGAGAAGCTCGGTGACCTGGGGAAGGAAGCCCATGTCGGCCATCTGGTCGGCCTCGTCCAGCACCGTGACGCCGACCCGGTCCAGTTGGCAGTCGCCGCGCTGGATCAGGTCGTTCAACCGCCCCGGGGTGGCCACCACGACCTCCGCCCCGCGGTTCAGCAGCCACGCCTGACGACTCATCGACGTCCCGCCCACCACGGTCACCATCCGCAACCGCAGAGCGTGAGCGAACGGCGTGAGCGCCTCGGAGACCTGCTGCGCCAGCTCACGGGTCGGCACCAGCACCAGCGCCAGCGGGCGGCGCGGCTCGGCCCTTCGCCCGGCGGTGCGGGCCAACACGGCGAGCCCGAACGCGAGGGTCTTGCCCGAACCCGTCTGCCCGCGCCCCAGCACGTCACGGCCCACGAGCGAGTTCGGCAGCGTCACCGCCTGGATCGGGAACGGCACCGTGACACCCTGGCGGGCCAGGACGGGCAGCAGCGCCTCGGGCATGTCCAACTCGTCGAAGGACGTGGCAGCCGGCAGCGTCGGTGTGGTGCTCGCCGGCATCGCGAACTCGCTCCTCCCAGAGACGCGTTGGCCGGCGTTGCGGCCGGAGGAGGGAAGGTCGGCGTGGACGGAACCGCTGGCGGGGCGGACGCTGTGTGCGCCGTCGGAGCGGCGGCGGCCCGTCTGGTGCGGGGAGCGGCTGGAGCGGTTCATACGGGATGCCTTTCCTCGGCGCGGCGCGTCGCGAGGAGGACTCGGCCGGCGCTGGATGCCGACGTAGACCGCAAGGGAACGGGCCGGGAGATGCGGTGGGCGGAGCGTGGACGGAAGAACCGTGCGGTACGTCGACCACCGGCTGGGGCTCACCGCGCGGAGCGGGAGCGGAGAACCGCAGGCCGCTCCGCGGGCGGAGCGCCGATCCGGGCGCTGCGTCGTGCGTCTCACGGGGGGCTGAGGCGGGGCCATGGGGCCGGGTGCGTCGTGATGCGATGCCGAGGGGCCCGCACTGCCGTGCAAGCAGTGCGGGCCCCTCGCTGCCAGGCGGGTGCCGGGCGGTACTACAGCGGGCGAATGTTCTCGGCCTGCGGGCCCTTCTGGCCCTGCGTGACGTCGAACTCGACCTTCTGGCCCTCGAGCAGCTCACGGAAGCCGTTGGCCTGGATGTTCGAGAAGTGGGCGAAGACGTCCGGGCCGCCACCCTCCTGCTCGATGAAGCCGAAGCCCTTCTCCGAGTTGAACCACTTCACAGTGCCATTAGCCATAAAAATCTCCTTCAAAGGGCTGTCCGAAGCGCGCGATCGCGGACTCCGGGTACGCCGCATGGAGAACCCGCCCGGGGAAGAGCCGGGGGAACAAAAATGCGCCCGCAACACAGGCAAGGCGCACACAAAGTTCATGGGAACCACTACTGCAACTAAAACGACTCTAGCAGGTCGGGGCCCGAAACGGCGGAATCCTTCCTTCCCGGCCCCACGCGAACCGCGCCTGCGGCATCTCGCTGCAGGCCCCGACAGGACCAAGTCGCTTGCCCCACAATCCACTTGAGCAGTCGATCATTCTCCCACCAGCGCCTGCGGGAGGATCGGCCCCCTGCCTTTCACCAGCGAGACAGGGGCCCGCACGTGGCACAGAACGAGCGCCGGAGACATCCGGAAAGCCGGGACACCAGTGCGACCTGAAATTCCCCTTCCCGCGGGGTGTCCATTTCGCGCTCTGCGGCGCACACTGGCGGCAATGACAAATTTCGCAGCACCTCGCCGCCCCCTGCCTACCAGCCCCTTCAAGAGCCGAACGCAGGCAGCACCACCCAAACACTTCGCCGTCGGCGACCGTGTCACCCACGACCGGTTCGGCCTCGGCCGGGTCATCGACGTCGAAGGTGAGGGCGCCATCGCAACCCTCGTCGACTTCGGAACGCGCCAGGAACGCCTCACCCAGCCCTACACCGCGTTGTACAAGCTCTGACCGCCGCCGCGCCGGGTCCCGGGCGACCGCAGGGCCGACGCGGCCTGGCGCCGGTGCCCCGCCCGGCCGGCAGGCCCGCGGGCCGGTTCCTCCGCAACGGGCGCGTTGACCAGCGGGCAGTGGCAACAGAGCCGTGCGCGGCGACCGGAGTCCGTTCGAGGACTGCCGTGCGCGCCGGCCACAGCCGGAACTATCCTCTGGGGGCATGTCGAACCCTGATGCACTGCTCGTCGAGATCGCCGCGATGGTGGAGTCCGAGCACAGCAACCAGATGCCCCTGACAGTCGTCGTACCGGGCGCGGTCATCACCGGGCGCCTGGCCCCGGAGAGCCTGTGGCACGAGCGGGTCGCCGAAGTCCTCACGGCCTCCGACCACCTGAAGCCCTTCGCCGCGCTGTTCTCGGCCCCCGCCGCTCACCTCGCCCACGACACCGGAGGCGATACCCCGCACACCGCCCGGCCCACCCATCTGCACCTTCACGTCGCCCGCATCCTGCAAGGCAGCTACGCCCTGCCTCACACCGGAGGCATGTACCGCATCGCCATCGCCGACATCAGCAGCTGGACGGTGGGCGACCTCAGCTACACGGACCAGTGACGCACTGCCCGGGGCGGAACACGCCCCGGTCAACGGCAACACACTGGGCCGCCGGTGCGAGCCGGCGAGCTCACCGAGCACGGCGAGCTGCAGCACGTCGGCGGGGCCGTCAGGCAAGGAGGTCGAAGCCGAGGGCCTTGAGGGCGACTTCGGCCGCCTGCTGGTCCTGCTCGGCGGTGCCGCCGGAGATGCCGACGCCGCCGATGAGCTTGCCGTCCTCCAGGATCGGGTAGCCACCGCCGACGGCCATCAGCCGCGGGTGGCCGGCCAGCGGCGCGACCCTGGGATCGGCCACGTAGTCGTTCCAGGTGTGGGTGGCGAAACCGAAGGCGGCCGAGGTCCATGCCTTGTCGACGGCGACCTCGCTGGCGAGGAAGGGCGTGGCGTCGGTGCGCTGGAAGGCCCGGAGGTGGCCGCCGGCGTCGGTGACGGCGACGGAGGCCTCGAAGCCGATCTCCTGCGCGGCGGTCTGCACCTCGGCGATGAGGGCGTTGGCCGCGGCGAGGGTGATGGATGCGGCGGAGGTGGACTTGATGAGGGGCGTGCTGGTCATGACTACTCGTCTCTGTGCTTGTGGGTGTGTGGCCGTGCCGGCCGGTGCGAGGGCGCCGCGCAGGCGTCGAGCCGCGACGGCGGGGCGTGAGTACCGGCCGTTACGGAGTCGGCGGATCCCCGACGGACGACGGGCGACGAGCGGCCGGTGACCCCGCGAGCGGTGCTCGTGGTGGCGACCGTAGCCCCGAGGGGGCGGTTACCGGCAAGGGCGCCTACTTCCCATCAGGAAGTAGGCGCCTGACGCCGAACGGTTGCCGGTCCGTCTCGTCTTCTGCCCCGTCACCGACCTGCGGAAGGGACCGGAACGGGCGATCCGTCGTCCACGATGACGGCCGTGATGCCGCGGGCCTCGGCGGCCCGGCGGGAGCGCTCCTCGATGTCGGACTGTTCGCCGTAGGTCGGCGGGTTGTTGAACAGCCCGTAGTGCATGGCGCAGGCCGTGGTTGCCCCGAGGACGGCCGCGGCCTCGACGGCGTGTTCGGGCGTCAGGGTGACGGGGAGGTTGGCCTCGTAGCCCTCGAAGCGGGCGATGACGCCGTTGACGGGCACGAACGCGACGTCGAACGGGCCGTGGTCGCGGCGGGTGACGGCACACCTACCGCCGCCCGGGGCGAACTGCCCTACGCCGGAGCCGACTCGAGCGCGCCGACCTGGTCGATGTTCTCCTCGACCCAGGTGCGCAGGGCGTTGAGCGGGACGGCCACACTCCCACCGAGAACGGTGAGCTCGTACTCGACGTGCAGCGGGACGGCCGGGTAGACCGTGCGGTCGACGAGGCCGGAGTCCTCCAGGCGGCGCAGGGTCTGGGTGAGGACCTTGGGGCTGACGCCCTGGAGGCGGCGCTGGAGCTCGCCGAACCGCTGCGGTCCGTCTTCGAGTGCGCCGATGGCGAGCGCGGACCACTTGTTGGCGAGCAGGTCGAGCAGGGCCCGGCAGGGGCACTGGGCGGCGTAGACGTCGTGGTGCGAATGCTGGCCGGTCAGGCAGGTGGTCGCCATGTTCATCACTCTTCTCACCAGGTCACTTCCCGACGGGAAGTAGAAGACCTTGATGGTAACTACACCCCCGGGGATAGCTTCAACCCCGTCAGCGAGAAGGCCGTCGAGGACCTTTCGCAGGTTGCCATTTCAGGAGGAGAGTCATGTCCGAAGAGACGATGCGCGCGGTGGTTCAGGACGCTTTCGGTGGCCCGGAGGTGCTGCGGGTCGCGCAGCTGCCCAAGCCGCAGCCGCTGCCGACCGAGGTGCTGGTGCGGGTGCACGCGGCCGGGATCAACCCGGTGGACTGGAAGACCCGCGGCGGCACCGGCATGGCGGGGATCCTGGGTGAGCCGCCGTTCACCCTGGGCTGGGACGTGTCGGGCGTGGTCGAGGCGGTCGGCTTCGGCGTCACCACGTTGAAGGTCGGCGACGAGGTCTACGGCATGCCGTGGTTCCCGCGCGCGGCGAGCGCCTACGCCGAGTACGTCACCGCCCCGGCCCGCCAGTTCGCCCGCAAGCCGGCCACCATCGACCACGCGCACGCCGCCGCCGTGCCGCTGGCCGCCCTGACCGCCTGGCAGGCCGTGGTCGACACCGCCCACGTCCAGGCCGGGCAGCGGGTGCTGATCACCGCCGCCGCGGGCGGCGTGGGCCACTTCGCCGTCCAGTTCGCAAGGCACCTCGGCGCCCACGTGATCGCCACCGCCAGCGCCGCCCGCCACCCCTGGCTCAAGGAGCTCGGCGCCGACGAGGCCGTCGACTACACCACCACCCGCTTCGAGGAGGCCGTCGCCGACGTCGACGTCGTGATCGACCTGGTCGGCGACGCCCACGACAGCACCAGCACCCGCTCGCTGAAGGTCCTGCGCCCCGGCGGCCTGCTGGTCGCGATCCCGGCCGGCGTCTCCCCGGAGCTGGCCGCGGCCGCCGAGGCGGCGGGGGTGCGGGTCACTCCGTTCCTGGTCGAGCCGGACGGCGCCGCGATGGCCGCCATCGCCGATCTGATCGACGCCGGCGAGCTCGCCGTCGAGGTCGAGGAGGCCTTCCCGCTGGAGCGGGCCGGCGCGGCCCACGCCCGCGGCGAGGCCGGCCGCACCCGCGGCAAGCTCGTCCTCACCGTCACCAACTGACCGCCCCGACAAGACTTCTGGAGTGACACCGTGTTCTACGAGATCCGCCGCTACCAGGCCCACCCCGGCCGCCGGGACGAGTGGGTGCGCTACATGGAGGACGTGGTCATCCCGTTCCAGGCCTCGCTCGGCATGGACGTGACCGCCTCGTTCACCGACGAACAGGACGAGGACGGCTACGTCTGGATCCGCCGCTTCGAGGACGAGGCCCAGCGCGAGGCGCTGTACGCGGCCGTCTACGAGAGCGACCGCTGGAAGGACGAGATCGGCCCCATGGTCTACGGATTGCTGATCCCCGAGAAGTCCGTGGTGTACCGCGTCGCACCCACCCCCGCCTCGCCGCTGCGGTAACCAACCTCCCGGGAGGGTACCCGTGGCATCCGCGCAGCCCCCAGGGACATCCCGACCGGAAGCGCGTCGGCCACCGCCGCCGCGAACGTGTCCGCCTGCCGGTCAGCCGGAGGCGGACACGTTCGCGGCGAGGACCCGCAGGATCCGCATCGCCTCGGCATACTCTCCGGGCGGCAGCCCCATGGCCTCGCCGATGGCGGCTGGAACGACGCACGCCCGGGCGCGCAGGTCGCCGCCCTCGTCGGTGAGCGTGACCATGACCGTCCGCTCGTCGTCCGGGCGGCGTTCGCGGCGGACCAGGCCGACCGTCTCCAGGCGCTTGATCAGGGGCGTGAGGGTGCCGTAGTCGAGCTGGAGGGCGGCCCCGATCTCCTTGATCGCCACGCTTCCGCGCTCCCAGAGCACCAGCAGGACCAGGTACTGGGGGTAGGTCAGCCCGTGCTCCTCCAGGATCGGGCGGTAGCGCTGGGTCACCGCGCGGGAGGCCGCGTAGAGCGCGAAGCACAGCTGGTCGCCGAGGAACAGCGAGTACTCCTGGTCATCGGCTGCGGCCCGGCTGGTCGGCCTCTCCTGCGGTGATCCCATCCGACAAGCCTAGAACCCCGAGCGGGCGACTTCAACGCGAGCGTTTTACTTGTGCACAATGTAATCGTGTCATAGGTTTTCCCTCGGCTCCGTCACTGGAGCCGTCACCCCGTCATTCCCCGTTCCGCACAAGGGAGTCAGCCATGTCCGAGTACAGTCCTGTGCCGCCCGTCCTGGAGCAGGCCGCCGCCGACTTCGCCGCCGCGACGGCCAATCCGCCCTACCTCTTCGACCTCGGCCCCATCGAGGGCCGCAAGGCGGTGGACGAGGTCCAGTCCGGGCCGGTCGACAAGCCCGAGGTCGCCGAGGAGTGGTTCACCGTGCCCGGCGGCCCGGTGCAGGTCCGGATCGTCCGGCCCGTTGGGGCAACGGGCTCGCTGCCGGTGATCCTCTACATCCACGGCGCGGGCTGGGTCTTCGGCAACGCCCACACCCACGACCGGCTGGTGCGGGAGCTGGCCGTCGGCACGCAGGCCGCGGTGGTCTTCCCGGAGTACGACCTCGCCCCCGAGGCCCGCTACCCGGTCGCGATCGAGCAGAACTTCGCCGTCGCCCGGTGGATCGCCGAGGACGGCGCCGCGCACGGCCTGGACGCCGACCGGATCGCGGTGGCCGGCGACTCCGTGGGCGGGAACATGGCCGCCGCACTCACCCTGATGGCCAAGGAGCGCGGCGGCGTCCCGCTGGTCCAGCAGGTGCTCTTCTACCCCGTCACCGATGCCGCCTTCGACACCGGCTCCTACCACCAGTTCGCCACCGGCTACTTCCTGCGCCGCGACGGCATGCAGTGGTTCTGGGACCAGTACACCACCGACCCCGCACAGCGCGCCGAAATCACCGCCAGCCCGCTGCGGGCCACCGTCGAGCAGCTCACCGGCCTGCCGCCGGCCCTCGTCATCACGGCCGAGGCCGACGTGCTGCGCGACGAGGGCGAGGCCTACGCCGCCAAGCTGCGACAGGCCGGCGTCCCCGTCGTCGCCACCCGGTACCAGGGCATCATCCACGACTTCGTGATGCTCGACGCCCTGCGCCCCACCCAGGCCGCCGAGGCCGCGATCACCCAGGCCGTCACCGTGCTGCGCAAGGCGTTCGCGCACGCCTGAGCAGCGGTCAGGTCCCGGGATCGCGTGTGCTCGGCGGGCCTTCACCCGAAGGCCCGCCGAGCACACGTCAGACTTCCTTCAGCCGCCCGCGGATTGCCCCGTCGCACAACGGGCGGCACTGTTTCGAGCTGTCCGGCCCGCCCACGGTGGCGCCCCGGCCCTCCCCTCATCCAAGCACCGCGCGCCGCGCGCAGATTGGCTGACCCATACCCATACCCCGGACACCCCTGACGGCTGCCCCGCACGCCCCGCCCGCCGCCGGCCCACCGGCCGTGCGGCGGTACCGAATCCGGGTCCGCAACGTACCGGCCATCGTCGCCGTCGTGGTGATGAGCCTGCTGAGCCCCGCGCTTTCCCAGGCTCCCGCGAGTGCCGCCGCCCCCGCCGCCACGCGGGCGGCGGCCGTCGCCCCGGCGAACCAGGCAGCTGGTCACGCAGGCCGCCAACGGTGACCTGACGATCAGCTACCCCGTCAACAACGTCGACCCCACGCTCGTCAAGAACCGCGTCCTCGACTTCATCGGCACGGCGAACCCGGGCCCCACCACCGCCAGCGACAAGATCGCGCAGACCGTCGCCGCTTGGACGCCAAGGACCCGGTGGGCACCCTGGGCCACATCGACGGGCACTGGCCCGGCTGCACGTGCACCCTCAAGGCGCTTCACCGACATGAACGCCGTCCAGGTGAGCGACCTGGCCGACGGCCTGCGGGGCGCGAGGTCACGCGCCGCGCCCGCCCGGCCCCGGGCGGTTCGCCGATGCGCGGACGAACTCGGCCGGGCCCTGGCCGTACCGGCGCCTGAACGCCCGGCTGAAGTGGCTGCTGTCGGCGAACTGCCAGTACGCGGCGAGTTCCGAGATGCTCGGCCTGCCGGTCGCCAACAACAGCGCGGCCCTGGCCTGTTCGAGCCTGCGACGGCGGATGTACGCGGCGACGGTCTCCTCGCCGCCCTGGAACGCCCGGTGCAGCGTCCGGACGGAGACGGCGAGTTCCCTGGCCAGCAGGGCGGGTGAGAGCTGCGGATCGGCGAGGCGGGCGTCCGCGAGCTCCCGGGCGGCCTGGGCCAGGGCGGGCGCATGGGCCGGCTCGGTGGCATCGGGCTGTTGCCGCAGCACGCCCCGGACCAGCTCGATCAGGGCCAGGTGGGCGGCCTGGGCGCCGCCCGGGGAGAGGTCCTCCGCGCTCCGGGAGAGGAGCCGCGCGTGCCCCAGCAGCAACCGGGTCTCGGCCGTGGCCGAGCAGCCGGTGACCAGCCGGTCGCCGATGAGCGGGCCGAGCCCCAGAGCGGGCAGGATCAGCACCGTCGCCCTGGCCTGCCGGGCCGCCTCGAAGGTCGGCGGCCCGCTGCGCTGGAGCACGAAGTCCCCGGCAGGAACGGTGAGTCGGCCCTCCCGGCGCCTGGAGAAGTCCCAGACGCTGCGGGTGACCGCGTGGAACAGGACCATGTCGTCGCCCTGGTCGAGGGCGCCGCCGTTGGTCCCGGCCAGCGAGTGGCTGTGCACATCGGCGACCACGGACTCGTGCACCAGGACAGCGCGGGCGCTGATCCTGAAGTCCCCCGCGGCCCCGGGGGTGAAGGCCGGCGCGGGATAGGCCTCGCCGACCTGCTCCTCCCAGCCCTGCCGGAACCTGTCGAACCCTTGCTCCGGGGCGCCGGGGGCGGTCACGTCCGCCGCGAAGCTCCCACCGCCGCCAGGTCCGCTCATCCCCGACACCGTCGCCTCCCCGGGCTGGCGCTGAAGTCCTCGCACTGTGGCGTTCATGTCCAAGTCTACGGGGCCGCACCGTTCCTAGGGTGGAGGCGGTTGCGGGAGGCGGGATTCCAGGCCTGCCGCGAGCCGGATCGGAACACGCGGAATTCGCCGAGGAGGGCATCGTGAGCACGGACAGCGGGCGGGTCGTGGTGGTGACCGGAGCCGGGTCGGGGATCGGTGCGGCGATCGCCCACCGCTTCGCCGCCGAAGGCGCGACGGTCGTCCTGGTCGGACGGACCCCGGAGAAGCTGGATTGCACAGCCGCCGGGGCGCCCGAGGGCGCCCGGGTCGTCGCGCGGACCGCCGACCTCACCGTTCCCGACCAGGTCGAGGCGCTGTTCGCCGACATCGCCGGCGAACTCGGCCGACTGGACGTCCTGGTCAACAACGCGGGCGCGCCCGCGTTCGGCGCCGTCGACGCGGTGACCCCCGAGGCCTGGCGCGCCGCGATGGCGCTCAACCTGGACGCGGTCTTCCACGCCAGCCGGGCCGCGCTCGGGCCGCTGCGGGCCGCGCGCGGCTCCATCGTCAACGTGGGCTCAACGGGCGGCCTGGGCGGCGACTACGGCATGGCCGCCTACAACGCGGCCAAGGGCGCCGTTGTCAACCTGACCCGCGCCATGGCCCTGGACCACGCCCCTGAGGTACGGGTCAACGCCGTCCATCCGGGGTTCACGCTGGGCACCGGCATCACTGCGGGCCTGACCACCGAGTCGCCGGTGGTCCAGGCCTTCGCGGAGCGCATCCCGCTGGGCCGGGTCGCGCTCCCCGAGGAGATCGCCTCCGTAGTCGCCTTCCTCGCCGGTCCCGACGCGCGTTACGTGACCGGCGTCCAGCTCCCCGTCGACGGCGGCCTCGGCGCCTCCAGCGGACAGCCCCGTATCGGTCTGTCAACGACCCGGGACTAAAGTCCCGGGCTTGAGGCAGAATCAGGTGAAGCGGCCACAGGCCGCGAACACGAGCCGGTGGGCCGGATCCGCATCGTGCGCGGCATTCTGCGCGGCGACGCCGAGCACGTAGTTCACGAGCGTTCCGGCCGCGTCGGCCCGAACCCTTCCCGGGACGTCGATCGGAACTCCGGGTCCTTGCGGCGGCGCTTGTGCAGGTTCTTGCCGAGCTCCAGGTCGCACGCGGCGATGCCGTACTCGAAGAAGCAGGCGTTGATGAAGTTCCACAGCGGCTGGCCGAGGTGGAACGGGTGCCACTTCTGGTCCTCGTCGACGCGCATGATGCCGTAGCCGAGGTCGCTGTGGGAAGCCGCCGGGCCACTGCGCGCGTTCGGCGTCCGGGGCGACGCCGACGAGGCGCTCGCAGGGCGTCGACCTGCGCTTCGCCCGGGAAGGCCTGCTTCCCGGTCAGGCGGATATCGCGCGCGGCCTCTACCCCCGCATCCGCCGCAGTGGCGCCGCAGGCGGAGTTCGCCCCCGGCCGGCAGACGCACGGCAAGGACGGCGCACGGCTCGACTGGTACACCCGTGGCCTGCGCACCGCCGTCCAGTGACGGTCGGCGGCGGTGGAACGGCCCGTAGGTCAACCGGATGTGACACACCACCACCCGACCGCGGAAGCGTCAGGAAGACGTGGTCGGCGCTTCGCTGTTCTGGCCGTTGAGCCGGCTGTTGAGGTCTCGGTCCTGCGCGAGGTCCGCGAGGAGACCGGGGCGGGTCGGCGTCCAGCCGAGGGCGTCGCGAGTGATCTGGCTCGAGGTCGGATTGTCGAGCCCGGCGAACATGCTGAAGTGACCGAAGTGCTGCTGAAGCTCCTGGCTCGTGATGGTGCGGACCGGGATGTCGAGGTGACGACCGATCAGCTCCGCGATCTCGCGGATCGTGATGCCCTCTTCCGCGACGGCGTGCACCCGCGTACCGGCGGCCGCGGACTCGAGCGCGAGGCGGTAGAGGCGGCCGACGTCGCGCACATCGGTGGACGGCCAGCGATTGTTGCCCGCGCCGGCGTAGCCGGAGACGCCCGTCGCACGGGCGATCGCGATCAGGTCCGAGACGAAGCCGTACCGCCCGTCGCCGTGCACGGCGGGCGGCAGACGAACGACCGACGATCGCACGCCGTCGCCGGCAAGGGCGATGACGGTGTTTTCGGCATCGATTCGCAGACCGCCGGGGCGGGTGTCGTGCTCGGTCAGCTGCCCGCCGAAGCCCGCGAGCGCGAGTGCACCGGTCGCATTGGTGCCGACGAAGGGCTTGCCCGTCCCGATCAGGGGGGTGCTCATCGCCGCGATCGCCCGCAGATCCGCCTCGACGGCTTCCGTCATGTTCCCCGACTGCTGCATGTCGTGCTTGAACGCGAGGTGGATGACGCCGTCAGCCTGGTGAGCCGCGGCGGCCAGGCCCTTGAGGTCGTCGAGGTCTCCGCGGAACACCTCTGCGCCCAACGACCGGACGACAGCGGCCGAGCTGTCCGAACGGGCCAGGCCGATGACGCTGTGCCCGGCGGAGACGAGCTCGGGAATGACGGCTGAGGCCACGTGTCCGGAGGCTCCCGTGACGAAAACGCGCATCGCTTGACCCTTTCGATGACTTCGCCGAGGCGGCGAGCATGAGAGCGATTGCAGTGACTGCAATCACCGTAGCGCGTGACTGCAGTGACTGCAATCACTAGACTCGGCACCATGTCACGATGGGCACCCAACGCTGTCGACCGCCTCCAAGAGGCCGCCATCGACCTCTTCGAAGAACAGGGGTTCGACCGGACCACGGTCGCCGAGATCGCGGAACGGGCAGGCCTGACCGAGCGCACGTTCTTCAACCACTTCGCCACCAAACGCGAAGTCCTCTACGGCCCGCGCTCGTTGCGCCAGCAGCAGGTCGTCGGCCGCGAGATCGCGGAAAGCCCTGACGCGTCGGCACCGCTGGACGCCGTCGTGCGTGCCCTGCAGGTCGCCGCCGACGAGGTCTTCGAGGGGCTGCGCACGGCATCCATGCGCAGACGGAGGATCATCGCCGCCAGCCCCGAGCTGCAGGAGCGCGAGGAAGGCAAGCGAGCAGTGCTCACCGCCGTCATCGCCGAGGCCCTGCAAGGCCGCGGCCTGGAGCCCGACACCGCGCTCCTCACGGCTCGCGTCGGTGTCCTGGTACAGCAGACCGCCGAGCAACGGTGGGCGGAGCCGGCTGAGCGGCGACCGCTGCGGGACCTCCTCTCGGAGGCGCTGCTCACGCTTCGCACGATCGTAGATTGAAGCTTCAACCGCTGCCGGCGGCTACGCCGCGCTGACTCCCGGGAGACTCGATGGACGAGGCCAGGGGCACAATAGCTGTCCGTGAAGTGGCCGAAGGCGTTGTTCGATCACTCGGTGGGCTGGCTGCGCCGACACCGGGGGCGCCAGCCGGCCGGCCTGCCCTGCGGTCGGGGCAGGCCGGCCGGAGGAGACGGGAGGGTGCTTCCAGTAGAGCGCCCAGTCGTGTCGGTCGTGGTCTAACCGGTATGGGTCATGTCGAGGACGATCGGCCGCCGGTCCGGACCGCCGAGCGGGTGCCGGACGGGGCGGCCGGGCCGTGCTGGATGAGGTCCTCGATGCGGGCGGCGCCGGCCGGGGCGGTGGCGAGCAGCTCGGTGACGACGGCCACCGGGCTGGCGGGCCGCCGTGGTCACGGTGCTGCGAAGTCCATGCCTTCCTCGGGCTCGATGGCGCGGCCGTCTTGATGACCTGGGACAGGAGCCCCCGGACGTGGCCTCCAGGAATCCGGGAAACGCCTGCCTCGGTGCTGCCTCCGCACCGGTGGCGACCGGCCCATCCGGGGAGGCGTAGCCGCCCCGCCCCGGCCCCGTCCGCCGTCACCGCCCGCTACCGGCTGTCCGTTCGGCGTGGGGATGCCGGGCGGGCGGTGGCTCAGACGATCAGGACCCGGCGTCCCCGGGTGTGGCCGGCGCGGCTGTCGGCGTGCGCCGCTGCCGCCTCGGTGAGCGGGTACGACTTCTCGACCGGGATGTGGAGCCTGCCCCGGGAGATGAGGTCGAGGGCCTCGGCGAGCGCGTCCGGCACGCTCCCGGCCACGCCGGAGAACCGGACGCCCAGCTGCGGCGCGTCGAGGTCGGCGATGGAGACGACCTTGCGGGGGTCCCCGGTCAGTTGGACGAGTTCGCGGATCACGCCCGAGCCGGCCAGGTCGAGGGCCGCGTCGACCGGGCCCAGGTGCCGCACCCGTTCGACCCAGCCCTCGCCGTAGGTCGTGGCGAGGGCACCCAGGCCGCGCAGATAGTCCTGGTTCGCGGCCCCGGCCGTGCCGATCACCGTGATGCCGCGCTCGCGGGCGATCTGCAGCACCGCCGACCCGACGCCGCCGGACGCACCGCTGACCAGCAGCGTCTGCCCGGGCCGCACGGCGACCTCGCGAATGATGCGCAGCGCGGTCTCCACCACGGACGGGTACCCGGCCGCCTCCTCGAAGGTCAGTCCCGCGGGCATGCGGGCCCAGGCCGACAGCACGGCGAATTCGGCGTACGTGTCGGCGCCTTCGCCGAACACGTGGTCGCCGATCTCGGCCCCTTCGACGCCCTCGCCGACCTCGTCCACCACCCCCGCGGCGTCCAGCCCGACCCCGGCGGGCAGCTCGACCGGATGGGCTCCCAGGACCTGGCCCTCCCGGATCCTCCAGTCGACGGGGTTCACACCCGCCGCCCGTACCGCGATGCGTATCCGGCCGGGGCCCGCGTGGGGCTCCTCGGCTTCCACCAGTTGCAGGACCTCGGGACCGCCGAACTCGGCGAAGCTCACTTTCCTCATGCGGCCGAAGATAATCCTAACCGTTAGTGTTTCACAACGGTTATGGATTCGTACCTGGTAGTGTCAGGGCATGACCGAGCCGCCAGGGCGCCGCGAACGCAAGAAGGCCGCGACCCGCCAGAAGATCGCCGACACCGCGCTGCGGCTCTTCCTGGAGCGCGGCTACGACGCCGTGGGCATCCGTGACGTGGCGGCCGAGGCCGACGTGGCCGTCACCACGGTCTTCGCCCACTTCGCCTCGAAAGAGGCCTTGGTGTTCGAGCGCGACCAGGACTTCGAGCAGCGCCTCACACGGGCGGTCACCGACCGGCAACCGCACGAGCCGCTCATCCCCGCGCTGCACCGTGAGGTCCAGGCCCTGGTGCGGCACTGCACGGCGGAGGGCAGCGCCCCCGTCCGGCGCATGATCGAGGGATCACCCGCCCTGCGGGAGTACGAGGAGTCGATGAGCCTGCGTCACGCGCAGGCGCTGGCCGCCGCTCTGGCCGCCGACGCCCGCCTGTCCCGGAGTGGGACGGCCTGCCGGGCGACGGCGCGGTTCGCCATCGACGCCTACGCGCTGGCTTGCCAGGCGGACGATCCCGGGGCCACGGTGGACGAGGTCTTCCGGATGATCGAGGCGGCCTGGGAAGCCACCGCGCCCTGAGCCGGGGGCGCCAGCCCGCTGCGGCCGGGCCGGGGCGGGCACGCGGCACGTGCGGGGTGTCCAGGCGGCCGCTCCTGGCTAGGGCTACAGCTCCCAGGCTCCGCACCGGGCCCGGTCGCGGTCTGACTTGAGTGGCACCTCGGCGGTCACGCCCGGTCGGCAGGCCAGTTCACCTGCTGTGAGCTACGTCGGGGACCAGACCAACGGAAGCGAAGCCCAACCACCCCCGGCCGCACCGGCGCGCAGCGGGTTTGGCCACCTCCGCTCAGCTCGGAGGCTGTCAGCCTCGGGAAGGAGGCGCACGGCGCCATGGAGCGGCGTGAAACGCGACTCGTGCTCCCAGCGGTGCGTGAAGCGAGGAGGGGCGACGGTGGCCCGTCCACACACTCGGGCACTTACGAGGTTGTGAGCGAATCGGTCGGGGACATGTCGGCCGGAGGCTTCGGCTGATAACCCGTGCGGCTACCTCTAGGTCACGTCCGGTGACAGCCTTGGCCCACTGTCACGAGAGTTCAGTCTTCGTGGCGCCGAGAGCAGTTCAGCCCAAGGGCGGGGTTTCACAGCCACCGCTTTGCGGCCTCGACGCTGTCGCCACCGCTGGTGTTGAACGCGATCGCGGCACCTGGTGCATGTTGCCGGACCAGGTTCACGACCTGCTCGAAGAACGTCAGAGCAGGCTCCGGTTTGCGTATCCCGCCCCCGATGACGACGACGTCCCAGTCTCGTTCAGACAATGCTGAGACAACCGTGGACTCGGCTGATTCATCCGGCGCAATCAGCCCCATGGAAGCATCGATGGCATGTTCGCCAAAACGGGCCAGTTCCTTGTCCAGGACAGCGCGCATGGCGTCCCCGTCCATACCAGGCACTGCGTGAGGGTCGAAACCAAGAACGAGAACGGAAGGCATGCCCCGTATGACGATCAGCCAACCGTGTCCGTTCCCGCTGCATGAAGGTGCCGTCCGGGTGGCGCGGGCGTGCGCTCAGTGGTGGCCGAGGTGCTGCGCGTCGGGCCAGATGCCGTCTGTGGGCATGTCCAGCCGGTCGGTCAGCGGACGCCGCCAGTCCGGGGTGGTGGTGGGCTCGCCCCAGTAGTCCGTGACACGAATCGCTTTGCCGTCCTGTAGGTCCGCGATGCTGACGTTGCGGTAGAGCCGGCCGTCGCCGTAGTCGCAGGTCCATTCGACGACGATCACGTCGCCGCTCGGGTGGAGGCGGCGGCCTACCGCGAGGGTCAGTTCGGGGAAGTTGCCCTCGACTTCGCCGACGAGCTTGCTGGTGCGTACTACCTCGCCCATCTGGGGCCATTGACGTTCGACGTCGTCGGCGAGCGGAACGCCGAGGATGTAGGCCAGTCGGGTGTGTCCGTTCGATTCTGTGGTCGGCTCGTTCACGGCGCCGCTTCCCTTCCGGATGTGTCTTCGGCGGCCTGGACCTTGGCCAGGCCGCCGTCGAGGTCGAACGGAGGGAAGGGCGGGCGGGTGTCGGTCATGGCGGAACTGTCCTTCACGGTGCGCTGGGCCGGTCGGTCAGCGGCGGGTTGTCGGGGGCTGCGGTGACGGTGTCGGCCTGCAGCGGCAGGAGGCGGCCGGCCACCAGGTGCCGGGGAAGGAAGTGGACGCGGCGGCCGGTGCGGTCGTCGTCGCCGGGGATGCCGGTGCGGGTCCATTCCAGGGCCGCCCGGCCGGACAGGTGCAGGGTCCGTCCGGTGGCGAAGTCGCCGAAGAGCAGCGCGGCCGTCGGGTCGGCGTTGAGGTTGCCGAGGGTGTTGAACATGTTGTTGCCCTGGTAGTCGGGCCACCACAGGTGACCGTCCTCGACGCGGACGAATCCCGGCGGTCCCCCGCGGTGTGAGGCGTCGTTGCCGCGGGTGGGGTGGGTGGTGCCGATCAGGAAGGTGTCGGACCGGCCGATCAGGTCGATGTCATCCCGCGTGAGGATGCTGCCGTGCCGCACCGGCTCGGCGCCGGGCGCGCGGACGGGCGTGGCGTGGAGGTGCCGGCGCTGGATGTACTGGGGGCAGTTGCCGTACGCCTGCTCCACTTCGATGCGCAGCCCGTCACGGCCGGCGGCGGACAGGATGCCGTTGAGCCGGACCCTTCGGCGGGTGGCGAATTCGACCGTGATCAGCCCGACCGGCTGGTGGGCCGCCAGGTGCTGGAGCGGGTCGCCCACGGCGGGCAGGGCTCGCACCTCGAGTGCCGTCGGCGAGGCGACCTGGAGGAACCCGGGCGGGCCGGCGAGCGGGGAGATCCACAGCGCGCCGTCGGCGTCGCGGGCGGTGACCGCCGCGAAACTCCTGTCCGCCAGGAACCGGCTCACGCCGCCGTCCAGCCGGGCGGGGGCCAGCATGCCCGCGAGGCGGGCCGCGGCCCTGGCAACGCCCGCCCGGGCCTGCACGGCCAGCTCTCCCTCGTGGAAGCCCGCAGGAACGTTGCGCACCGGGTTCGTCATGGAGATTCCTTCCCCAGCTGCCGAAGACGCCGACGGATGGCGATGGTGTGGCAACCGGTCCGGCCCCCGGTCGGGGGCGGGGCCGGGCCGGCGGAGCGGCTCGGCCCGGGTCAGACCGCGGCGCGCAGCGGGACCACGGGCCAGTCGTTGTCGACCTTGGCGAGGGTGTTGAAGTAGTTGGTCAGGACGTTCAGGGCCAGGTGGCCGACGACCTCGCCGATCTCCTCGTCGGTGGCCCCCGCGTCCCGGGCGGCCTGCAGGACGGTGTCGTCCACCTGGCCCCGGCCGCGGGCGATGGCATCGGAGAGGGTCAGCAGCGCCTGGATGCGCGGGTCGGACGACGTGGCGTCGCGAGCCGCCTCCAGTTCGGGGGTGTCGACCTTGGCGAGGTTGGCGCCGATGTAGGTGTGCGCGGACAGGCAGTACTCGCAGCCGTTGTACTCGGCGGTGGCCACCGCGAGGCGCTCGCGCACCGGGGCGGGCAGCGCACCGCCCCGGTGCGCCGCTCAGGGCCAGGTAGCCCTGGAGCAGGGCGGGGCTGTTGGCCATCGCCTTGGTCATGTTCGGGGTCAGGCCGAGGGCCTTCTGCACATCGGCCAGCAGTTCGGCGGCCCTGCCGGTGGCGGTGGCGGGCTCGACGGGGGCGAATCCGGTCATGAGGGCAGCACTCCTTCGCTCGTCCGATCCTGACGCTTGGATGCGGCAGCAACCGTTAGAACCACCATGGCACTCGCCTTTCGCCCTGTCAACGGATAGATAGGGCTGCAACCATTAGAAGTGCGGTAGCCTCGGTGGCATGGACACCAACGCCCCCCTGCTCGGCGAGCCGCTGCCCGTGGAGCTGATGAACACCATCTGGGCCGACCGGGACGGCGTGCACGACGCACTACGCGACCCGGACGACACCCGGGCCTGGCTGTGTGCCGTCTCCGCCCGCACCGACCTGATAGCCGAGGGCGATCTCGACGCCCTCGACGCGCCCGACCTCGACCGCCTCCGGGACCGACTGATCGGCCTGCGCGACGCGTTGCGCAGGCTCGCCGCCGAGGCCACCGGGGACCCCCGCCCGGCAGCCGGGTCCGACACCCGTGAACTCGACGAAGCCGTGACCGTGCTCAACGAGACTGCCGGCGACACCCCGCACTGGTTCACGCTGTCCTGGACGCCCGGCCGGGAGCCCTCGCGTCACGCCCGAAGCGGTGGACAGGCGGCCTCCGCCGCCGTCTCCGCCATCGCCGGGGAAGCCATCGCGCTGTTCAGCCAGGACAGCCGTCGCCAACTGCGAGCGTGCCTGGCACCGGGGTGTGTTCTCTACTTCCTCAAGGCCCATCCCCGCCGGGAGTGGTGCTCCGCAGACTGCGGCAATCGCGCCCGCTCCGCCCGCCACTACCAGCGGCACCGCCAGAGTGCCGTCTGACGTCTGCTCACACACACGGGCCGGCCCGGAGGCTGCCGCCTACTTCAGCATGATCTTGCGAGGAACCCCGGCCGTTTACGGCCGGGAGGAATCGCGTCCCTGGCTCGGAGGCGCGAAGCGCCGGAGTTCTCTGCGTCTCCAGGGCGCGGTCAGGTAGGCCGCTTCTGGTTCTCGATGTACTCCTTGATGACGGCCAGGGGCGCGCCTCCGCAGGACGCGGCGAAGTAGCTGGGGGACCAGAAGTGTTCACCCCAAAGGTACTTGCGGATGTGGGCGGGGAACTCCTGGCGGAGCCTGCGAGCAGAGACGCCCTTGAGTGAGCCGACGAGCCGGGAGAGGGCGACCTTGGGCGGGTAGTGCACGAGCAGGTGGACATGGTCCTTCTCTCCGTTGAACTCGACCAGTTCCGTTCCGAAGTCGGCGCATACGTCGCGCATGATCTCTTCGCAGCGCCGCAGGATCTCGTCGGTGAACGGTCCGCGCCGGTACTTGGGTGTGAAGACCAAGTGGGCGTGGAGGGTGCAGACGACTGTGCGACCCCTGCGGATGTGGGGGTTTGGTTCCCATCGCGGTGACACAGGGCAATGATACGGTTACGCCCGTGAAGCTCGTGACGCAGGTGAAGCTGCTGCCGGATGCCGACCAGGCCACCGCGCTGCGCTCCACGCTGCGCACGGTCAACGACGCCGCATGCTGGGTGTCCGCCGTGGCGTTCGAGCGCGGTGTGCCGCGCGAGTACGAGCTTCGGAAACACACCTACTCCGAGTTGAAGGCGCGGGGGCTGGGAGCGCAGGCCGCCCAGCATGTGATCAAGAAGACCCGTGACGCCTACACCGCGTTGAAGGCGAACATCCGCGCCGGAAACCTCGGCAAGCCGGCTTCCAAGCGCCGGATCAAGGCCGAGTCCAGGCCGATCACGTTCCGTCCCGACGCGGCCCAGCCGTACGACGACCGGTGCCGTGCGACATGAGGTCGCATTTCTATGAGTGGTGCGAACCACGGGAAAGGAGTAATTGGGACGCACTCCGGCCAGTGTCCATGGTCGGTCCCCGCGTTCACATGCGCCTCTGGTAACGGAGGGGTGTGAAGCTGAACGTTCAAGCCCAAGGCCTCCCAGTCGTCAGGAAGGGACAGGTGAGGGGAAGTGCGGAAGGGTGAACGAAGTGAACCTACGCATAAAGTCTCGTGATCGTCAGCCCAGATAGACGACTGCAACACTGGGTGCAAGGCCCGGTGCTGAAAGGCACCGAATGACCTCCGGGGGGCAACACCGGGGGGCGGACACCATTGGCCTCGGGGCAAAGTAGGCACCCGACCCGCACGTATCCCAGGAATGCGGAACATGGAAACCCCATTGGGGTCCAGGAACTGACCTGGTAAACCGGACGCAAGGAAGGTGAATCCCCAGCGGGCACAGGAAGACCCAAGAAGCGAATGCCAGCGACCGAAAGGTAAGAGGAAAGCGTGAGCCTCCCGAACTTACGTATAACTCGCTGGATAGGGTCATACCCAATCGGAAACGGTGCTGACGTGGGTCTGGTGAGCCTGTGAAGACCGAAAGCAAGAAACCCGCACATGAGGGCAAGTTGGACGACCTGAGAGGGTTGAACGGACCGAATGGCACTCCGGGCGCTACGTGGCACGGCATTGACTGGGCAACGGAAGAACGGAATGTACGGCGACTTGGACAGAGGATCTTCAAGGCAACGCAGGACGGGGATCTGAAGAGAGTCAGAAACCTGCAAAAGCTCATGCTGCGGTCGAAGAGCAACACGCTGGTGAGCGTGAAGCGAGTCACGCAGGTGAGCGCGGGGCGCAAGACAGCCGGTGTTGACGGGGAGATCGCACTCACCCCGGAACAAAGGGGCAGGCTGACAGGAGAGATCCTGTCGAGACATGAGCCCTGGAAAGCCCGACCTGTCAAGCGCGTGTACATCCCCAAGAGCAATGGGAAGCTGCGGCCACTCGGTATCCCGGTCATCCGGGACCGGATCATGCAGGCCAGAGTGAAAAATGCTCTGGAACCCGAATGGGAGGCACGCTTTGAGCCACGCTCCTACGGCTTCCGGCCGGGGAGAGGGTGCCATGACGCCATCTCGATCATCCACAACACGCTGGCAACGACCAACACCAAGCGGACGTGGGTGCTCGACGCGGACTTGGCGGCGGCCTTCGACCGCATCAATCACGAACACCTGATGACCAGTATCGGAGGCTTCCCCGGTCGGGGACTCATCCGACAGTGGCTGAAGGCGGGGGTGATGGAACAGGGCCGATTCTCGCCCACGAGGGAGGGAACTCCCCAGGGAGGGGTCATCAGCCCGGTTCTGCTGAACATTGCACTTCACGGGATGGAGACGGCGGCCGGCTGCTCCTACTACCAGGGCGTGAGCAAAAATCTCAGGCTCAAAGTAGGGAGTCCGGCACTTGTGAGGTACGCCGATGACTTCGTGGCGCTGTGTCACTCGAAGGAGGAGGCGGAAGGCGTCAAGGTCAAACTTGCCGCATGGCTTGAACCGCGTGGTCTGCGGTTCAATGAGGAAAAGAGCCGTATCGTCACAATCGACGACGGGTTTGATTTCCTCGGCTTCACGGTCAAGCGGATGAAGAACGGCCAGGTTCTCGCCGCACCGAGCAAGGAGTCCGTCAAGAGGATGAGGGATCGCATCCGCCAGGAGATCCAGCATATGCAGGGATCGAATGCGGCTGCCGTCATCAAGAAGCTCAGGCCAGTGATCACAGGTTGGGGGAACTACCACCGCAAGGTGTCCGCGAAGCGGACGTTTACCGAGCTGGATCACTACATCTGGGTTGCTCTCTTTCGATGGGGGCAGAGACGACACCCCAACAAGCCGAGTGGCTGGGTGCGGAAACGCTACTTCGGCAGGTTCAATAAGGCGCGCAACGACAACTGGGTCTTCGGGGATCACAACTCCGGGGTATCCCTGCCGAAGTTGGCGTGGCTTAAGATCGAGTACCACAAGCCAGTGGGGGGCAGGGCGTCGCCGTTTGACCCCGCCCTCGCCAAGATGTGGGAAAATCGGCGACGCAACCAGAAACCCGCCCTCAACAAGCGGAATCTGGCCCTCTGGGAGAAACAGAGGGGGCGCTGCCCGGAATGCAAGCAATGGCTGATCGGGGATGTGGAATACGACCTGGAAAGCCCATGGCTCAGCATTCAGGACGCTGCCATACAGCTGCGGGGAGGCGGCCTGAACAGGCATCACCTCACGTATCGCAGCCGAGGCGGTGGCGACGAGGTCACGAACCTGGTCCTCATTCACGCAGAATGTCATCGCCAGCACCACGCGAATGACAAGCTGGCTCGAAGGTCTGCGTAGCCCTTGTGGCTTGCTTGAGCCGTGTGCGGTGAGAGTCGCACGCACGGTTCTGAGGGGGCCGGGGTGCAGCAATGCACCCCGGCTACCCGACTGTCCTGGCAGTACGACGCCGGAACGGTGTCGATCTGGACCACGGCCGGACGGCTCAAGAACGTCCGCTTCTCCTGCTCCGCCGACGCGCTCAAGACGCTCCGCGGGCACCGCAAGGGCGAGAGCGACCTGATCGAACGCGACCGCGAGTTCTACCTGATCGCCGTCTGCGATGTGCCTCAAACGCCACTGAACGAGAACCCGGACGGGTTCATCGGCGTGGACCTGGGCATCGCCAACATCGCCACCACCTCAACCGGTTACCGTGCCGCCGGGCGCGGCCTGAACCGGCACCGCAAGCGGCAGCTCGACCTGCGCAAGAAGCTCCAGGCCAAGGGAACCAGGTCCGCGAAGCGGCTGCTCAAGAAGCGTGCCCGCAAGGAAGCCCGGCACAGCGCCAACGTCAACCACATCGTCTCCAAGACCATCGTCACCACCGCTGAACGCACCGGCTCCGGTATCGCCCTCGAAGACCTCACGGGCATCCGCAGCCGGGTACGGCTCCGCAAGGACCAGCGGACCACGGTGCACTCGTGGAGCTTCCACCAGCTCGGTACCTTCCTTGAGTACAAGGCACGCCGGGCCAGGGTGCCGCTGGTGTACGTCGATCCGGCGTACACCAGCCGGCAATGCTCCCAGTGCCACCACACCGAGCGGAAGAACCGCGTCGATCAAGCAACGTTCGCGTGCCGGTCCTGCGGAACCGTCATGCACGCGGACGACAACGCGTCCCACAACATCGCCCGCAAGGGCCAGGAAGTGTGGACCGCGGGGCGTGAGTCACGCGTCCCAGAGCCGGCCTGACGGCAGCTCTCAGACGTGGGAGGCCACGCGGCAGCCAGCCGCGCCCTACCCACAAGCCCGGTCGTTCACGACCGGGTCAAGTTGACAACCTTGAGCAATTCCTGTGCCAAGGCGCCGGCGGAGGCCGGATTCTGTCCGGTATACAGGTTTCGGTCGACCACTGTGAACGGCTTCCACATCTCGCCGCGCTCGAACTGCACCCCGAGCTCCTTCAGCTCGTCCTCCAGCAGCCAGCGGGCTCTGGAGGCCAGCCCGACGGCGTCCTCCTCGTCGTTGGTGAAGGCCGTGACCCGGTAGCCGGCGAACGGGGAGACCCCGCGCACCCTGGTGGCCAGCATCGCGGCGGGGGCGTGGCAGACCACCGCGAGCGGCTTGCCCGAGGCGAGCGCCGCGGTCAGCAGCCGGCCCGCGTCGGCGTCGAGGCACAGGTCCTCCATGGGGCCGTGGCCGCCGGGGAAGTAGACGGCGTCGTAGTCCTCCAGGCGGGCGTCGGCCAGTTGGATCGGCCGTCGGAGCTCCTCCGCGGACCGGATGATGCCCTCCAGGTCCAGGGCGGCCTGGGCGCCGCCCGCCATGTCGGGGCGCAGGCTCATCATGTCGACGCTGGGGACCACCCCGTGGGGCGTGGCCACCACGACCCGGTGGCCGGCGTCCGTGAGGGCCTTGTACGGGGCCGCGAACTCCTCGGCCCAGTAGCCGGTGGCGTGCCGGGTGCCGTCCTTGAGCGTCCAGTAGGGGGATCCGGTCAGCACGAACAGTAGTTTCGCCATCGTTGATCACTCCTGTGTCCGGGTTCGCGGCCCGCGCCCGCACCGCGGAACCGCTGTCTCCTGGCCACGATCCCGCAGGAAACGGTCACTCGCACCCGCCCGGCCCTCGGGGCGCCGGCCGGATCAGCGGGTGCGTTCGTAGTGGCGGCGTGCCTTTTCGCGGTTGCCGCAGACGGCCATCGAGCACCAGCGGGCGCGGTTCGCGCGGCTGCGGTCGAGCAGGAACAGCCGGCACTCGTCGTTGGCGCAGGAGCGCAGTCGGCCGGGCAGTTGCTCCTCGATGGCGGCCCAGGCAAGGACCACCTCGACGGCCAGCCGGGCATGCGGAGGAGTGTCGACCGTCCACCGAAGGCCGTCCGCGGTGAACTCCGGAATCCGGTGGACCCCTTCGAGCAGCGGGCCCAGTGCGGTAAGCGGGCATTCTCCGCGCACGACGTCCCGCAGGACGTCCCGTGCCTCGCGCAGCAGTGCCAGTTCGGCGGGGCTGCCGTCGCCGCCGTGCTCCCGTGCCCAGCGGGTGCCCGTGGCCGGGTCGCCGAGCGCGTCCTGCTCCTCGCCGTTGACGAGCGGTCTGCTGTTGAGCAGGTCCAGCAGGGTGTCGGGTGCTGGGCTGAGGCGCAGCCGGGCGGGTGCGGGCAACTGCAGGCCGCCGCTGGCGCTTCGTCAGCCAGCTCCCATTCGGCGCTCTCGGTCTCGGGCGGGTCGTCCGGCTCGGGCGCCGGTCGCAGGGCCGCCGGCGTTGGCGCCCGGTCCGCAACCGACGTCGGGAACGGGGCCGGCGCAGGACGACCGGTCCGCGCTGGTCGTCACGGTGCGGCGCCGTGACCCGGTGCCCGTCGTTCCTCGGTGGCGCGGGCGGCCCGCCTGACGCGACGGAGCTTGAGGGCGAAGGCCAGTGCGGAGGCGGCGAAGAGCACGGCGGTGATGGCCAGCCACCGGCCGAGGTAGACGCCTTCGGGCAGTCGTGCGGCATCGGGGTAGGGGATCGACAGGTCGAAGATGAGAGGGAACCAGACGAGCAGCAGCACGCCGGCGAGGAAGGTGGGCACGCGCAGGTAGTTGATCCACGGCACCTGCGGTACGCGGGTCGCGCGGTGCCGCAGGACAGCCTGAGCCGACAGGTCGGCGAGCGCGTACAGGGGCAGCAGGATCAGGTCGTGGAGGACCGCCGCGCCGACGAACCAGATCGCGACCTCGAGCGGGCGGACGGCGAACAGGCGCACCAGGGCGTAGCCGGTGACGGCGAACGAGGCGATCAGGACGAGCAGGTGGAGGGGGCTGGAACCGTACCAGCGGACGAGGCGCGTCACAGTCAGGTCCTGAAGGTGAGCCGGTGCACCCACTTGGTGTTGTTCACACCGGGGTTGGCCGGGACAATGATGCGGGCCGGGTAGCCGTGGTCGAGCGAGAGTTCGGCGCCGTTGACGTGCAGGGCGAGCAGCGATCGGGAGTCGTGGATCTGGTTGGCCCGCAGTACCACCGAGCTGTTGGGGCCGGCTGGTTGGACGGACTCCACCAGGACGCTCCCGGCGTCGGGCAGGCCCGCCAGGGCGGCGAGGTCGGCCAGCCGAAGGCCGCTCCAGTGCTGGTCGGAGGTGGACCATCCCTCCACGCAGGCGATCGGCAGTGCGGCGGCGTACTGGGGCATCGCGAGGAGCTGTGCGCGGGTGAGGACGATCGTCGCTCCGGGGCCGTGGAGCTCCAGCCGCCAGTCGGGGCCGACGTGCGCGGGGGTGACGCCGACGGCCGCGGCGGTCTTGTTGATCTGGAAGCCGTTCGGGCCGCTGCCCGGGGCACGGTTGTGCGGCGCGAGAAGGGCGGTGCTCCGCAGCCGGCCGCCGATGCTCTGTCCCGCGGTGACCACCAGGAGGAGCAGCGAGCCGCCGCCCACCATGGCGAGCGCGCCGCGCCGGCTCATGCTCGGCACCGCGGGGGCGGTCGGGACCAGGCCGTCGGGGTCGGGTGGCTCCGGCCGGGTGTCGTGGAGGCCGGTGCGCAACTCCGTCAGCGGGTTGCGGGAGCGCAGGGCGCGGGTCATCCGGCCGAGTTTGAGGCTCACGTGGACGATGAAAGCCGCGATGAACACCCAGGCGCCGTAGAAGTGCAGGGTGTAGAAGGAACCCGGGAAGACGTAGTAGAGCTGGATGTTGAGGATCCCGGTGACGAACTCGAAGACGGCCCCGCCCACCAGCGCCAGCAGCGACAGCCGCTCCAGCGCGTGGGCGGCGCTGCGGGCCGGCGGCCACTCGAACAGCTTCGGGATCACCGACCACAGTTTCGCGAGCACCACCGGCACCAGGACCACGCCGAGGGTCACGTGCACGCCCTGGGTGAGCCGGTAGAGCCAGTAGGGACGTGTGGGCCAGTCGAAGAGGTAGAAGCCCAGCAGGCCCTTGTCCGGCGTCTGGTCGTTGGGAACGCCGAGGCCGGGGTTGTAGGCGGCGTAGGACAGCGCGCCGGTCACGAAGAGGACCGGGATGCCGATCAGCAGCACCAGACCGAACACCGAGGTCAGCCAGGGGCCGCGGATCGGGCTGCGCCAGAAGCCGGGACGGAACGGCCCCGGGGGCGGAGGAGTCTGCTCGACCCGCCGCACGAGGGCCCGGGCACGAGCGGCCCCCTTGGTGGCTCGCACCGCCGCAGCAGCGCGAACGCGCTCGAGGCGCCCCGGCGTGTGCTTCTCGTCCGGTCTCGGGCGCTGCGGCCCGTCGGAACCCGGGGCCGGCGGCCGTCCGCTGCTGCCCATCCGTCGTCTCCTTGTCCGCGTGTCGAATTCTCGAAGGGGCGGATCGAACCTCACCGCCCCGTCAGTTGTCGTCGCCTGTTCGTACCCGTGTCGTCGACGTCTGCCTGCGATAGGCGCGCGTAGCGCGGTTTCAACCGGCCCGTACGGGACGCTACTCGGCGGGCCGCACGCGTTGGAGGATTGCGGTGCTTAAGGAAGCATGACGGCCGATCCGTGCGTCAACCGCGTGCGGGGCCTGCACCCCCGATGACATGACGTGTCGTCAGTGACGCGATGTCCGCCTCCGCCTCGACGGCCGAGTCCTGCAACCGCGCCGACCGGGCGGCCCACCGGGGCCGGGCCGAGGCACCGCACTGAAGGACCTGGCTGAACCCGCCGCCCCGCCCTGGCGCACCGTCAGGCGGCACCTCGCGCCGCGGACCGCCTGGTGGTGTCGTGCTGATGACTGTGGAATCATGCGGCGTCAGCGACCGACGTGGACGCGTGAGTTCCGGGGCGGGGCTGAACTGCGGGGGCATCATGGCGGTGGAGGGCGGGCTGCCTGCCGACGATGTCCTGGTCGAACGCCTCCTCGCCAAGGACGAGGACGTCTTCCGTCTGGTGATGGGCTCTTGGACGCCAGGGATGCTCCGCCTGGCCCGCGCATTCGTCACGACCAACGCCACGGCGGAGGACGTCGTCCAGGACACCTGGCTCGCCGTGCTGGGTGCCTTGGACCGCTACGAGGGCCGGTCCTCGTTGAAGACCTGGGTGTATCGGATCCTGGTGAACACGGCCAAGAACCGTGCCGCCAAGGAAGGCAGAACAGTACCGTTCGGCAGCCTGCTGCCCGAGGACGAGGGGCCGACCGTGCCCCCGTCCCGGTTCCGGCCCTCCGACGATCCTGTCCCCGGCCACTGGGTACCGGGCGGCAAGCCACAGCTCTGGCCGGGGCCGGAGGAACACGTCCTGGCCGGGGAGATCGGCCGGATCGTCGCCGCGGCGCTGGCCGAACTGCCCCAGCGGCACCGGCTGGTGGTGACCCTGCGCGACGTGGAAGGCTACGTATCGGAAGAGGTCTGCGAAATGCTGCAGATCTCTCCGGGCAACCAGCGAGTGCTGCTGCACCGCGGGCGCGCTGCCGTCCGGGGCAGACTGGAGGAGTACTTCTCCTCGGCCTCGGACACCACTGCCTCGACGGCGAAGGAGAGCGAGCGACGATGACCCGGATGAACTGCAATGAATTCGTCGAGCTGGTCACCGCCTTCCTCGACGGCGCGCTGGAGCCCGCGACCGAGGCCCGGTTCATCGAGCACATCGCCGCGTGCGACGGCTGCGACCGCTATCTCGACCAGATCCGGCAGACCGTCCAGGAACTCGGCGAACTCCCCCCGGACAGCCTCTCCGACGAAGCCCAGGACCGGCTGCTGACCGCGTTCCGCACCTGGCAGCGATGACGGACGCTCGGTCACGGTCGGGTGTCGACGGTCAGTGACGTGAAGCCGTGGAAGCCGAGGGCGGAGTTGTGGGTCGGCGGCACGTCGGCGCACACGCGCAGGTGGGGGAACCGGGTCAGCAGCGCGTGCAGGGCCATCGATGCCTGGACGCGGACGAGTGCGGCCCCGATGCAGCCGTGCGGTCCCGTGCCGAAGGACAGGTGCCGATTGGGCCTGCGGGTGAGGTCGAGCGTTTCGGGGTCCTCGAAGTGGGTGTCGTCCCGGTTGGCGGCGCCCACGTAGAGGAGCACGGGCTGGCCCTTCTTGATCTCGTTGCCCTTGTAGACGAAGTCCTCGGCCGCCATCCGACCGATGTACTGGACCGGGCTTCCGTGCCGGAGGAGCTCCTCCACCGCCTGTCTGCGGGTGCGGTCGCTCCGGGTGAGGAGGTCCCGTTGCTCGGGGTGGGACTCCAGCGCCCAGACGGCGTTGCCGATGAGATACCGCAGGGGTTCGAGACCGGCGAACATGAGGAGCATGGCCTGCGCGCAGGCTGCTTCGAGGCCGAAGGTGAATCCGTTGGTCCGCTCGCCGGCCAGCCTGGTGATCATGGTCGGGGTGCCGGTGCGGACGGCTTCGTCGGTACGGTCGCGCAGGTAGTCGGCGAACGCGCGGATGGACTGCTGCCCGCGGCGCAGGTCGTCCGTGCTGAGGACGCTTGCGCCGAAGAGGTAGGCGGTGTCGTCGGACCATTGGGCGAGTTGCCGGTGATCGGCCGCGGGAGCTCCCAGGAGTTCGGCGATGACGAGCGCGGGCAGCGGGCGGGCGAAGTCGCGGATGAGGTCCTGGCGGCCCTCCCAGCAGGCCAGCAGGGTGTCGATGGCGTTGCGGATGAGCGGGACGAAGACGTCACGGGAGTACAGATCACAGATCCTGTCCATGTGTTGGCGCCGGATCGCGTGCGGTCGCCCGTCGTAGAAGGCGACCCAGTTCTCCAGGACGGGCACGATATCGGCGAATTCGCGCTGTTGTTGGGGCGGCAGGGCCTTGAGCGGGAGCGTGGCCCGGTTGTTGGTCAGGCGCGGGTCGCAGAGCAGGTCGGCGACGTCCTGGTAGCGGAAGACGACCCAGGAGCCGCCGTACATGCTGGAGTGGTGGATGGGGTCGTGGCGGCGCATGAATGCGTAGGCGAGGTAGGGGTCGCGGATGAGTTCGGGGTTGCTGAGGGAGAAGGTGGAGGGGTCGAACGTGCTGCTGGCGGCCATGAGTGCCCTTCGTCTCGCGGGCGGCACCCGCTGGTTCGATCGATCGCGGGGGGGTGTGACGGGCCTGCCCGCCACCGGTGGTCAGGAGGGGGCTGCGCGGGCGAGGAGCCGCTGGGCGCTGGCGTGGCCGACCTGGTGGCTGCCGATCTGCTGGGCGGTCAGGCGGGCGACGTCGTCGGAGAGGCGGACGGGGTTTCCGGCGGCTTCGGCGAGCAGGCTGATGTGGCAGCAGGTGTCGAAGACGGTGAACCACCACACGGCCGCGTCCAGGGTTTCGGCGACGGCCACCAGTCCGTGGTTGCGCAGGATGACTCCCTTGCAGGTGCCGAGGGCGGCCGCGATCTGCTTGCCTTCGGCGCGGTCGAAGACGATGCCGGTAAAGTCGTCGAACAGCGTGTGGTCCTCGAAGAACGCGGTGTGGTCCTGGGTGATGGGCGCCAGCAGCTTGCCGAGGCTGGAGTAGGCGCGCCCGTAGGTCGTGTGGAGGTGGATGGCAGCGCGGATGTCGGGCCGGGCCGCGTGGATCTCGGCGTGGATGGCGAAGGCGGGGAGGTTGACGACCCCGCGGCCTTCGAGGGTGTTGCCGGTGGGGCCGTCGACCCGGATGAGCCGCTCGGGCTTGAGGTGGGCGAAGGACGGCGGCCCACGCAAGAAGGCAACACCGCCACCGCCGGCCGGTCGGGCTCACGCATCAACCGGTGCCGCTAGTCGGCGTCGGTCAGCGTGGATTCGGCGTTCTCCATGCGGCTCCTGCGCCAGCCGGCGCGGGCGCGCGGGTGGTAGCGGCGCAGGCGGGGCAGGCAGCTGAAGACCCCGTGGACGAGCCGGCCGGCCAGTCGGTGCCATCGTTCGTCCCGGGCGGTCCAGGTGAGGCCGAGGCGTTGGCGGATCACGGGTTCGTAGAGGCCGGTGGTGATCCAGATCAGGATCCGGGCGCAGAGCCGCCACGCCCGGTCCCACAAGGGGCGGGGAACCCACCGCAGGGGGTGGGGCCGCTCCAGGTCCCGGAGGTCGAGCACGTCCCGGGCCGCCTTGGTGTCCTCCAGGACGTGCGTGCACATGTGCTGCCAGTACGCCTGGAACGCCTCCCATGACTCGGGGACCGGTCGCATGGTCAGCCCGTACAGCCGGTACCAGCCAATGTGCTCGGTCAACGACCCGGGACTAAAGTCCCGGGCTTGAGGTTAACCATGTGTCCGATGAGTCGCCCCACCGGTGGTCACCTCGTCTCAGCAGCGCGAGGC
>NZ_JBMVFA010000056.1:0-36813 GCF_049543595.1 Kitasatospora sp. NPDC094028
CTGCCGGCCGTTGGCTGATGACGGTTGGTAACAGTTCCGCGCTCCGGCCGCTGGCGGGCCGCCGTTGGTCGGTGCGGCTCGGCCGCCTGCCGGGCTGTTGCTGGCCTCTCTGGTTCGGTGTCCGTCTGCCTTGGTCCGAGTGCTTGCTGATGTTCTGTTGGCTCTCCCTCTGTGGCCCTTCCTTCCCGTGCTGCTTGGTTCTCTCCCTGGTCTCCTCTCCCTTGGTGCCTGCCTCTCTTCCTCCCCCGCCGTTTCTTCTTCTGTCCGTTTTCTCCGCTTCCCTTTTAACCTCACACACCCTTGCGTCAAGACCCGATGGAGCCGTAGAGTGCGATCATGACCGCCACTGTGAGCACCGGGCACGACCCGGAGTACCTGCTGGGGCAGGTGGCTCGCGGCGGTGAGAACTACTACCTCAAGGCCATTGAAGTGGAGGGCGAGCCTCCGGGTATCTGGCTTGGGGACGGCGCCGCCGAGCTCGGTCTGACCGGTGAAGTTGACCCGGACGTGATGCGGGAGATGTACACACATCTCACGGACCCTCGCTTCATTGATGAGGCACGCAGGGTGACGGACGCTCGGATTCAGGAGTGGCGCAAGGCCCACCCCGAGGTGGACGGTCGTAGCGCCGAGTTCCGCGAGGCCAAGGCCCGGATTCGCGCGGAGGTCCGCGCCGAGTACCGGATGGGCACCGCGATTCGGGACTTCACTCCGAGCACGGAACGTAACGTCGCCGAGGCGATCGAGAAGCTGGGCCCGGACGCCACTCCGGAGGCGAAGAAGAAGGCCGAGATGGGGGTTCGGCTCAACGCGCCGGCCACCCGCCGCTTCCACGATCTGACCGTCTCGGTGTCGAAGTCCACCAGCCTGCTGCACGCCGGGTACCAGGCCGAGGCGATCCGGCTGCGCGAGGCCGGCGACGCCCAGGGCGCCGAGGCGATGGAGGCGAAGGCCGCCAAGGTGCTGGACTGCGTGCGGTTGGGCAACCAGGCCGCGCTGGACTACATGCAGGAGCACGCCGGGTACGCCCGCGAGGGCCGGACCGGCCACAAGGGCCCGGACGGGCAGCCGCTGGGCCGCCGGGTGCGGGCCGAGAAGTGGACCGTGGCGAGCTTCCTGCAGCACCTCAGCCGCGAGGAAGACCCGCAGCTGCACATCCACAACGCCATCCACTCCCGGGTCAAGGTCGAGACCGTGGACCCGGTGACGGGGAAGAAGGGCGAGAAGTGGCTGTCGATCGACTCCAACGGGCTGCGGGCGCACGCGCTGGCCGCCGGCTTCCTTGCGGAGCGGGTCACCGCTGAGGCCATCGCCTCCGAGCTCGGCGTGCGCTACGAGTGGCGGCCGGACGGCAAGGCGATCGAGGTCATGGGCATCTCCGGCGAGATGCGCGACAAGTTCTCCGCCCGCCGCCAGGGCATCACCAAGAAGCTGGGCGAGCTGGCGGCCGCGTACGAGGACGAGCACGGCCGGATGCCCAGCCCGCACGTGCTGGCGAAGATGGCCCAGATCATCACGATCGACCCGCGGCTGCGGCCCGGGAAGAAGGAGGCGGTCTCCCGCCAGGAACTCCTGGAACGCTGGGAACAGGCGTCCGTGGAACACACCCGGGAGACGCTGGCCGGAGTTCCAGCGGCCGTGGAACAGGCCGCCGCCGAGCACGGGCTGGAGGCCGAGGCGTTCGACCCGGAGGCCGTCATCAAGGCCGCCGTGGAACGCACCCAGGCGGAGCGTTCCACGTTCACGCGCAACCACATGATGGCCAACATCGCGCGGGAACTGCCGGCCTGTCTCGGCGGGCTCGACGTCCACCAGGTCGTCCAGCTGCTCGGCGAGCTCACCGACATGGCGGTGGAGACCGGCGCCGCGGACGGCAGCCTGGTGGCGCTGGAGGCGGAGGCCAAGGTGGCCGTCCCGGTGCAGCTGCTGCGCGAGGACGGGGAGTGCGTCTACACCCGCCACCAGGGCACGATGTACGCCACGCGGGACCAGCTCGACGTGGAGCGGGCCCTGCGGGACATGACGAAGGACCGCACCGCCCGCGCGCTCGATCCCGCGCTGGTCGAGGAGCTGATCCAGGGCCGTGGCCTGAACGAGAAGCAGGCCGCCGCGGTGCGCGGGATCACCACCTCCGGCCGCCGAGCGGAAGTGCTGGTCGGCCCCGGTGGAACGGGCAAGAGCTACACGCTGGCCACCGTCACCGACGTGTGGGAGGCCGCCGGCGGGCGGGTCATGGGTCTGGCCGCCTCCCAGGCCGCCGCCAACGTGCTGGCCGAGGAGGGCATCAGCGAGACCGCCAACCTCGCCGAGCTGCTGACCTACAACCAGCTGCTGGCCCAGGGCGTCAGCAACGAGACCACCGAGCGGTACCGGATTCGGCCGGAACACCTGGTCATCGTGGACGAGGCGTCGATGGCCGACACCGCCACGCTGACCGCCGTGCGCAAGCTGGTGCAGGCCGCCGGCGCCAAGATGGTCACGGCCGGCGACTACGAGCAGATCAGCGCGGTCGGCGCCGGCGGCGCGTTCAAGGCGATGGCGGACGAGCTCGGCGAGTACGCCCACGAGCTGGAGGAAGTCCGCCGCTTCGCCGCCGAGTGGGAAGGCCCCGCCTCCCTGCGGCTGCGGACCGGCGACACCGACGTGCTGCCCGAGTACGCGGCCCGCGGCCGGTTCCGGCACGGCACGTTCGAGGAGATGGTGGAGGCCACCTACGAGACGTGGGTGGCCGACATCATGAACGGCCGCGAGTCCGTCATGGTGACCGGGACCAACAAGACCGCGGGCATGCTCGCCGCCCGGGCCCGCCAGGACCTGATCCGGCTCGGGTGGGTCTCGGACGGCGCGACCGTGGAACTCCCCCGGCAGGAGACCGCCGCCAGCGTCGGCGACCGCGTCGTGCTGCGGCACATCGACCGCACGGTGCGAAGCCACAGCGGCAACCGGTGCGCGATCAACCGCGACGTGGTCCAGGTCGTTGGCGTGGACGCCGAGCACGGCCGGATGACCGTCCGGTACGACGACGGCGAGGTGATGGAACTCCCGCCCGCCTACGTCGAGAAGTACGTGGAACTCGCCTACGCGGGCACGCTCAACTCGGTGCAGGGCCGCACCGTCTACGCCTGCCGGACCCTGGTCGAGCCGGGCATGACCCGCCAGGCCCTGTACGTCGGCATGTCCCGTGGAACGGCGGAGAACACCGGCTTCGTGCCCACGGACGGCGTTCCAGGCGCCCGTGTCGCGGTGGGCGAGGAGCCCGACCCGATGGCGATCCTCGCCGGGGTGCTGGGCAACGACGGCAGCCAGAAGGCCGCCAGCACGGTGCTCGCCGAGGTGCTGGAGGCCGCCGAGCGGATCGACCAGGTCTCCCCGCTGCTGGAGGACATGGTCACCCGCGCCAACGACGTGCGCTTCCGCAAGGTGCTGCTGGACGCGGTCGGCGAAGACGTCTACCACCGCACGGTCGAGGAGCTGGAGGGCAAGCCGTGGAACTCCGTGGTGCGGCTGGCCCGCACCGTGGAACAGCACGGCCACGACGCCGAGGAGATGCTGGCCCGGGTCGCCCGCGAGCGCGGTTTCCACGACGCCGACGTGGCGGCGAAGGCCCTGCACTACCGGCTCAAGGGTGCGCTGGCCAGCGCCGAGCGGACCCAGGCCCGCCAGGACCAGGCCGCCGTGGCCCAGGCCGAGGCCGCCGAGCGGGCCACCGAGCTGCAGCTGATGCAGGCCCAGGTCGAGGCCGAGCCGTGGTGGCTGGCCGGCACCGAGCAGAACACCGACACCACCGGGGCCGCCGCCGGGCAGACCGAGGCCAGCGAGCTCTTCGCCGACCAGGCGGCCGTGGACCAGGCGCCCGCGCTGCCCGGGGAGTGGTGGGCCCCGCTGCGGCTGGCCACCGAGGAAGAGGCCGCGGCCATCGAGGCCGGCTCCGCCGCCGAGCTCCGCGACCAGGCCGAGGCCGAGGCCCTGCAGCAGAGCATGCGCCTGCAGCAGGCCGTCTCCCTCGGGTACAGCCCGGAGCTGACCACCGAGGAGCTGACCGCCGCCCAGATCGGCGTGCTCGGCGCCCAGTTCCACGACCCCCAGGCCCTGGTCCAGCAGGCCGACGACATGCAGGAGCTCCAGGACGCCCAGGCCGTCCAGCTGCAGCGCGAGCAGGACTGGATGACCCAGGTCATGGCCACCCAGCTGGCCCCCTCCCTGCAGGCCGGGCAGGCCGACCAAATGCGGCACGACATCGCCGTGGAACGCGCAGAGGCCGCCGCCGAGCGTGGAACGTGGAACTGGCGTCTGCGGCACGTCGAGGGCGAGGTGGGCGAGTACGCCCGCGGCCTGGTCTCCGAGATCGTGGAACCGCGCGAGCGCGCGCTGGCCGAGGAACTGGCCGGGCGCGAGGTGCTGCCCGAGTGGGCCGCCACCTCGCTGGGCCCGGTGCCCGCCGAGGACGACCCGGCGCGGGAGGAGTGGCTGCAGCGGGCCGCCGACGTGATGCAGTACCGCGAGGCCCACAGCTACGACCACGAGCGGCTGGCGATCGGCTCGGCCCCGGCCGAAGGCGCCGTCGAGGTCCGCGCGTCGTGGAACCGGGCATGGCGTGCACTCGGCGAGCCGGCCGACCGGCGCGACCTGACCGGCGCGACCGACCGCGACCTGCGCGAGCTGGTGGACCGCTACCGGCGCGAGGAACTGTGGGCCCCGGCGCACGTCGCCGACCAGATGCAGGTCACGTACGAGAGCCAGCAGGACCTCATCCGCGAGGCCGCGCAGATGCGCATCCGCGCCGGCGAGGTCGAGGCGACCGACCCCGAGCAGGCCGCCGCGCTGCGGGACGAGGCCGAGACGTACACCCGGATCGCCGCCGAGGCCGCCGAGCGGGCCGAGAAGCTGGAGACGATCCACCAGGCCCGCCAGGGCTGGTACGAGGAGACCACCGAGACCCGCGAGCGCGCCGAGCTGGCCAAGGCCGAGCTGGACAAGCGCGGCGTGCCGGTGGACGAGCCCGAGGTGGCCGAGGTCCAGTGGCCCGAGGCGGACATGGAGTCCGCGTGGGCCGAGGACGAGTGGGAGATGGCCGAGCCGGAGGCGGAGCTGGCCGAGCCCGAGGCCGAGCTGGCCGAGCCGGAGCTGGCGGAGGTGGAACAGGCCGAGGCCGCCGTGGAACAGGCCCCCGCCGCCGACGTCGAGCAGCCGCAGCCGGCCGCCGTCGAGGCGGAGCCGGAGGCGGTCCGCGAGGAGCCGACCGCCGACCCGGCCGAGGTCGATGCCGCCCCGGTGGAACAGGCCGAGGCCGAGGTGGAACAGCCCGCCGTCGAGGCCGTCCCGGCGTTCCACGCGCCCGAGGTCGAGGCCGACGAAGCGGCCGTCGAGGCCCCGGCCGAGCCCCGGAAGACCGAGGCTCCCGCCGCCGCCGTGGCGGTGGACGAGGGCGAGTGGAACATGCCCGAGCCCGAGGAACTGCCCGAGCTGCCCGAGCCCTCTCTGGTGGACACCTTCGCCCAGGCCGAGGAGGCCCGCCGGGCGGAGGTGCAGCGGTCCGCGCTGGAGAACGAGATGCGGCGCCAGGACGAGCTGGCCGCCAACGCCCGCGCCGGGCGTGAGGACGTCGGCCAGGTCGCCGAGCCGGTCAGTGGCCGCGAGCGCCAGGACCAGGCGCTGGCCGAGGCCCGCGCGGATATAAGGGACATGGACGCCGCCCGGCGCAACGCGATCGAGGTCCGCGACCTCGAAGGCCCGGCGCTGGACGACGCGGTGGGTGTCGCGCTGCAGGCCAAGGACATCCTTGCCGAGCGCGCGAGCGCGAGCGTCACCGCGGCCGCCGAGACCGTGACCGAGCCGCCGGCCCCGGCCGTCGAGAAGGTGGCGGCCGTCGAGGCCCGGGTGATCGAGCGGGCCGCCCTGCAGCAGATGGAGTACTACGGTGGCGGGCTCCAGTGACCGGTTCGCGCCGGGTCACTGTTGCCGCCCCTCAACGGATGGGTACGGTCTGAGCATGGCTGCTGAGAGCTGGTACACCCCCGGGCCGCAGGTGCCCCCGCGCCCGTCGTGGGCCCCGCCGGTTCCACCGGCTCCCCCCGCCGTTCCACCCGGGTGGAACACGGGCCCGGTGACGTCGGTCCCGCCCCTCCCGGAGGAGCCGCCGGCCCGAGCGCTCCCGGACTCGGTGAAGCGTTCGTGGGAGGAGATCGAGCTGCTGCTGGAACAGGCCCAGGCGGAGATCGACTTCCAGTGGAACGGGCAGCGCTGGAAGGAACACCACCCGGACCGGCTGCTGACCATGTGGTGCTCGCGCCCGGCCGAGGCCGCGGAGGGCATCAAGCAGACCTGCCTGTGGATGCTGGGCCGCCGGGGCAGCGCGCCACTGACCGACGGGCCGTGCACGTTCCCGCCGACCAAGCAGGAGATTGCCGAAGAGCACTACCGGGCACGGGACGTGGTCGAGCAGCTGATCCCGGAGTGGCGGGAGATCGGCCCCGACTACGCGGCCGCCTACATCGAGACGCTGGCGTGGATGCGCAACTTGGAGTGTGAGCGGCCGATCGCGGAGCCCGGCTCTCGTTCTTCCTGACCAGCACGCCAAAGGGCGGGGCCCCGACCGATCCGGTCGGGGCCCCGCCCTGTGTGGTTGCTGCTACTCGGTGCCTTCCTCCGCCGGCGGGGCGGAGGGCCGGGCGTCGAGGTCGGCCTGGATGAAGTGGCCCACGGCTTCGTCGTCGTGGTCGCGCCAGTGCTCGGTGTCGTCCGCAGGCACGTGGCGGCCCGCGGCGCCGTCCTTGTAGCACTTGGACAGCGCGCCCTTGACCCGGGCGTGCGTGCCGGGCAGCCAGCGCTCCAGGAACTCGATCTCCCGGTAGACCGTGCTGGTCGAGTCGTTGAAGGTGAAGTCCCACACCAGGTAGAGCGCGGACAGTTCCTCCACCACCTCCGGGTGCAGGTACCAGCACGGGGTGGTCATGTCCCAGAACCGGCTCGGCCACCGGACCTTGAGGACTTCCCGGCGCCAGCGCAGGAGCTTCGCCCAGGCTTCGCCGGCCTCCTCCTCCGTCATGGAGGTCCAGTCCCAGCACGGCGACGGGGCGTTCAGCTTGGCCTTGGCGTCCGCCTCGACCGCCTTGGCCAGCTTGTAGATGTTCTGGGCCAGGTTCTGGCTCTCCAGCAGGGACAGCCGGTCGTTGAGGCCCTGCCGTTCCAGCTGTTCCAGACGCTTCTTGATCTTCGTCTGTTCCATGATGACGACGAAGTGGCCGTCACCCGCCTTGATGCCGGGGGGCATCTTCTCGGGCGGAGGGGTGGGGGCCATCGGGTCAGACCGCCTTTCGGAACGGGTCCACCGGACGCTGGCCCGGCTGCTGCTCGGGCTGCGGCTGCTTGGGGACGACCGGCTTGTATGCCGGCATCGGCGGGGCCGCCGGGGCGGTGGGCAGCTCGATGCCGAGCTTCTGGGCCTGCTTCTCCAGCTTCTCCTGGTTCCGCTCGGCCTTGCGGATCTCCTTGTTCACGGCCTTGACGTCGTCGCGCTTCCAGACCGGCACGATCTTGACCACGACCGGGGCCGCGTTGCGGTGGATGTAGAGGCCGCGGAACTTCGCCAGCCGCCGGATCTTGTCGGTCGGCATCACCGGGACCTGCACCGTGGAGACCGACTTGGTCGCCTCCCCCTTGGCGTTGGTCGAGGTGGTGGTGACGTCCTTGTCCCGCTCGCCGCACAGCTCGGACAGGTCGCGCAGGTCGCGGGTGACCGACAGACCGCCGAACACGAGCTTGTTCGCCAGCTGCCAGATGGTCTCGCCGCCGCGCTGGCCCCACCGGTCGTAGAGCTGGCTCGGGGACTGCACGCTGACCGTGATCGGGATGTTCGAGCCGCCCGCGTCGGCGCCCCAGGACTGCAGCGGCAGCGGGCAGGTGATGGCCGCTTCGTCCAGGATCAGGCTCAGCGGCGGGTCGATGCGGTCGTTCGGGGAGCTGGCCGCCATCTCCTTGGCCGTCTCGTAGATCTCGCCGACGAGGCAGGCGAACAGCGGGGCCACCGAGCCCTTCGAGCGGTGGCGGCCCATCAGGTACAGGGTGCCGCCGGCGCGAAGGAACAGCTCCGGGTCGAAGTCGGGGGAGCCGTCCTTGGGGGTGACGATCGCCGCGACGGACGGCAGGGCCAGGCACTCCAGGCTGGAGATCAGGGTCAGCAGGATGCTCTCCCGGGTCCGCTCGGGCGCCTTGATGACCTGCAGCAGGTCGCTGGCCCACCCGGGCGGGCAGTCCTTGTAGGACTGCAGGAGCTTGAAGGGCTCCATGGTGTCCTCATCCATGCTGGTGACCCACTCGCGCACGTCCATCAGGGTCCGGCCGCCGATGTCGGCCGCCATCAGCAGGCTGCGGAGCACGCGGTACGACTGGTTGTCCCAGAAGGAGGAGTCCTCCACCGCGCCGGTTGCCTGCCCGGACAGCAGGTAGCCCGCGCGGCGGAAGGCCACCACCGGGTCCTTGCAGCCCTTCGGCACGTCCCAGACCAGGGTGTTGGCCACGCCAGCCACGTCCGGGTTGAAGACGAGGACCGGTCCGCGCTTGGCCCGCACGTGCACGGTGTGCCGGTACAGGTCACCGCGGGTGCTGGTGACGACGGCGGAGCCGGGGGCGTCCACCACGAACCCGCCCAGCAGCGCGGACTTACCAGTCCGCGGCGGGGCGAAGACGAGGGTCATGTCTTCGATCGAGTTGTAGATCTCGCGCTTGTGGATGATGTCCACGCCGATGAGCTGACCGAGGTCGAGGGGCACGAGGTTGCGGCGGCCGCGGGTGGCCACCAGCTCGGGCCGCAGCACGTCCGCGCGCTCCAGCAGCTGCTTGCCGGAGAAGTGCTCGCGGATCTCGCTCCGGTCGGCGAACCCGTCCTTGGTGTTGCGGTCGTACGGCTTGTCCAGCCGGAGCTTGAGGTAGCCCAGGCCCGCGGCCGCGACCGCCAGGCCGCCGGCGCCGAGGTGGCCGCCGGGCACGTGCCCGGCGACGTCCCACAGCGCGTTCCCGATGTTGCCGAGGATGTGCCCGGCGTTGGGGGTGTTGACCGTGGTGGGGTTGGTGGTCGGCTGGCCGGTCGGTGCCGCACCGGCCGCCAGCGGCATGCCGGCGGCCGCGTAGGCGGCCCAGCGCCGAGGCGGGGTGGTGTTGTTGCCGTCCGCTGTGGGACGGTCGTCACGACGGTCGGTAGCCTGGTCGTCGTACTGGTGCATCGAGGTTCCCTCTCGTTGTTCCAGGCCCCGGGTCGGCGGTTCCAGCGCCGCCCGGGGCTCTGTTGCTTCCGGGACTGGTGGAGCGCTGGTGATGGGGGCCATCACCGTACGCTCCGGGTCTGACAATGGGACAGCGGTTTCAGGAGCTTCCCGCTGTGCGGGAAGCGGGCGGTGTGTATCCCGCCTACTCCAACGGCCGTCAGATCGAGCCGTTGCGCTGCCAGGTTCCGATGTACTTCCGCACCGACTCCTCCGAGCTCATCACCGAGCGAAGCTGGGGGAACAGGTCGGCCGCGAGCTCCCGCTGGTTCATCGCCTTCTGCTCGGGCGTCAGCGACTGCAGCAGCTCCCGCAGCATCTGCTTGCCGGACAGCTTGGGGGCGGTGTTCTCCGCCTCCGGCTCCGCGGGCAGCTCGGGGTTCTCCGGCTGCTGGTCGTCGGGCCCGGCCGGGACGATCGGCTCAGCCGGCTGCTCGACCACCAGGGCGGCCGGCTCGACGTCGAGCAGGTCCGCCACCGGCTCGGCGGGCAGCTGCTCGGCCACCGGCTGCAGGACCACGTCCTGGTGCGGGAGCCGGGCGTGGACGCCAGCCGGGCGGGAGAGCTCGGCAGCGCTGGGCCGCTCGGCCATGGCCTGGTCGAAGAACACCGGGGCCGGAGCCTGCCACGGCACCTCCGCCGGGGCAGCGGGCTCGGGGGCGAACCAGGAGGAGGGGGACTCCACCGGCTCGGCGACCGCCGGCCGGTCCAGCTTCCGCAGCGGCACCATCCCGCTGTAGAGGCTGGCAGCCGGCTGTTCCACGGTGGGCTCGGGCTGTTCCAGCTCGGCCTCCACAACCAGCTCCACCGGCTGCTGGGGGATCTCCACGGGCACCGGCTCGGCGGCCGCCTCCGGCTCCACGACGAGCGGCTGCTGGCCGGTGGAACCGGTCTCCGCCCGATCGAGCAGCTGGTTCAGTCGCTCCAGTAGCTCCGGGGAGATGGCCCGGGGCAGCTCAGCGACGGGGGCCGGGGCGGTGGGCTGGTCGGCCCGTTCCACCGTGACCTTGGGCGCGTAGTCCCGGGTCAGCTCCGTTTCCGGCGGCTCCAGGTAGGGCAGGGCCCGGCCGTAGCGAGCCAGCTTGAGCGGCAGGATCTCCTCCACCGGAGCCGCACGGCGCCAGCCACGTCCGTACCGCTGGCGAAGAACGGCCCGGTACACCAGCCGGCGCTGTTCCATGTCCACGATCTCGGCGTAGGAGGTGATCTCGAAGAGCTTCATCTTCCGCCACAGCTTGAAGGTGGGGAACGGGGAGAGGACCCAGCGGAAGAACCGGACGCCCTCCATCTCCAGGCGGCCCGCTTCGATCGCCGCGATCCGCGCGACGGCGTACCGGCCCGCTTCGACCACCCCGACGAACAGCACCGGCAGCAGCGCGTGCAGGGCCATCGGCAGGGGCTTGGGGTAGGCACTGGCCGCGTTGAAGGCGATGGTGCCGGCCGTCAGCATCCACGCGACGTACCGCAGGAGCGGGAAGCGGATGCGAAGCCACGTCAGGACCAGGTCCAGCGCCAGCAGGACGGCGATACCCGCGTCGATGCCGACCGGGAAGACGTAGGAGAAGGTCCCCATCTGTCCCTGGTGCTCGGCCAGCTTCTGCAGGGCCTTGTACGAGCCCACGAAGCCGATCCCCGCGATGACCGCACCGCCGGCCGCCGACGCCTTCACCAGGCGCCTCATGGTCGGGGTGAGTGTGGCCAGTTGTCGCCGTACGTCGGGCTGATCGGCGCCTTTATGCTGGTCGTGCATCCCGGGTTCCTCCTGGAATTCGCTCAGGGCCTCAGCGGTGGTCACGACACCGCTGGGGCTGTTCTCGTTCACGCCCCACGCCTCCGCAGATACTCGTCCAGCGCGAAGTCCAGGAGGTCCTGCAGGTCAACGTCGTTGGCCGCGGCGAACATCCGGGCCCGCTTGCGGGTGCTCTCCTTGACCCTGCCTCCGAAGTTCACCCGGGACTCCGGCTTCTCGCGGCTGGGGGGCATGGGCAGGCTCTCCTCTCCGGTGGGCGGAGTCTCCGAGGGGACCTCCGCCGGGTGGTCGGCCTCTCCGCCGCCCCGGCCGGCGGCCGGGTGACCGCTCGGTGCCTTCCCGAAACTCGGGGTGCCGGCGGGCTGGGGGTTCGGTCGCGTCACGTGCGTTCTGCCTTCTTCTTCATCAGATCGGTAATCAGGTGGGCGAGAGCCAGGTTCCAGGCACGGCCGCCGCGCAGACTCTGCACGGGGACGCTCGCGCTGGCAGCGGTGGCGACGGCCGAGCACCGGGGCAGACGACCGGCCACGAGCTCGGGGTAGTTGTTCCTGAGCTCCTTCCACCGGCCCTGGTGTTCCAGAAGCCGGCCGTCGTAGTCGTTGACCACGATCCCGGCGAGGTCCAGCCCCGGGTTGCCCTCCTCCTGGACGACCTTGATGGTGTCCAGGAGCTTGGCGACGCCGTCCGCGCCGAACCGCTCCGCGTCGGCGACGACCACGGCGTGGTGGGCCGCGTTGAGCGCGTTCACCAGCAGGGGCCCCAGGTTGGGGTCCGTGTCGATGAGGATCACGTCGTACTCGCCGTCGAGCTCGGCGGCCCGGATGGCACGCCGCAGACGGAAGTCCAGCGCGGCCCCGCGGTCGGCTTCTCGGGAGGCCAGCTCCAGCTCGGAGGGGACCAGGTCCACCCCCGGCCAGGTCGTCGGCACGATCGCCTCGCGCACGCTGGCCCCGTCCTTGAGGACGTGGTACAGCACGTCGTTGATCGTGCGCTGCACCGGCACAGCCGGCACCAGCCACACCGTGATGTTGCCCTGCGGGGTCAGGTCGATGACGAGAACCCGCAGCCCTCGCCCGGCCAGGTCGCCCGCGAACCCGGCGGTCAGCGACGTCTTGCCGACCCCGCCTTTCTGGTTGCAGAAGACGAAGATCCGGGTTGTCACACCCGGCGACAGAAGCAGTGACATGTCAGGTTCACCTCCTATCGGTTAGTCGGTCCCGGGTCAGCGTAGAAGAGCAACTGACTGCCGATCGGACCGACAAGCGGACGGCCGAGCTTGCAGATCAAGCGTACACCAGATCAGTCAACAAGTCAGCAAGTTGCGTTGTTGACAGACTGACTGACGGAGCGTTCAATGGAGATACAAGCGAGGGAGCCGGGCTTGGCGGCCCGACTCCCTCAGCCCCGGCCGGCGTTCGAGCGCCCCCGGGACGTGGACCGATCCCCCATGGAGGGAACAGTCATGGCCCATTCTGTCAGGCCCCCCCGACGCCACCTGATGGTGGTCAACCGCAAGCCCGGCGCGGTCGGCCAGCGCGTGATCGCGCTGGGCCGCATCCGCCCCGCCCACTGCAGCAACTGCGCGGACTTCCGCACCGTGGCCGTGCGCCGGCCGGACGGCGAGCTGTCCGTGACGCACTGCCCCGTGTGCTCCCTCGCGGCCGTGGACATCGTGGCGGTGACGCGATGAGCGAGGGCCAGAGCCTCCTGCAGCAGTGCCAGCAGGACTACCGCAACCACCAGGCCAGCGCCGACGACCGCCGCGTGGCGTGCTCCGAGCAGCGGGCCACCGGCCAGGCGCACGGCAACGAGTCCGCCGGCGCGTGGGGCAGCCCCGCCCCCGGCGTCCCCCAGCGGTACTGACCGCCCGTCCGTCACCAGCCCGCCGGGCGGCACGGACCGCCCGGCGGGCAGCCCCAGGAGGCTGCAGTGCCGCACACCAAGACGAACCTGATCCCGTTGAACGAGCTCGGCCTGTCCGGCGAGGACTTCCGCCGCTGGGCCGCCGTCGCCCTGTTCAGCTCCGACATGACGACCGCCGAGATCGCCGACGAGCCGCGCGCGCTGATCCGCCCGCTGGTGCGGGCGATCGTGCACACGATCGGCGAGGAGGCCCGCCAGGGCCGGGTGGCCGTCGAGTTCGGCGAGTACCCGACCGAGGCCGCCGCCCGCATGGCAGCGTGCTCGGCCGCCGTCGCGGACGCCCCGAGCTGGCCGCTGCTGACGGACTGGAAGGTGGCCCGCTGATGTACCGCTTCCGCGTCGTCCAGGCCGCCCTCCAGCCCCGCCAGCAGGTCATCGCCATGGCCGCGATGCTCGCCGCCGTGCTCGGCGTCGTCGCCGCGCTCACCCACTCCGCCACCGCCTCCGGGACCGGGCTGGCCGCCGCCGCCGGGTACCTGCTGGTGCTGGCCCCGGCCGTGCTGTGGCTGCGGGCCCGCCCGCTCGCCGTGCTGGTCGGCACGGCGCTGATCTCCGCCGAGCTGGCCCGGGTGCCCGTGCACCTGTACCGGCGTCGGCGCTCCGGCTCGGAGGTGTGGGCATGACCCCCGTCGCGCTGGAGACCCTGCTGACCCCGTACGAGGAGGGCCGCTTCCGCCACCTCCGCACCGGGGAGCTGATGATCCAGGACCAGCTCGGCGCGCTGCAGGCCCGCCGCGAGGTCCGCCGGCGGCTCGCCGAGGGGGACGTGACCCTGCTCGCCAGCCCCGGCCAGCTGTGGACCCTCCGCCCGGAGTTCGACTCGCTCGCCGACTGGCCGCGCGGCCGCACCCTCGAAGTGGTCGAGCGCCGCATCTGCCCGCCCGCCGCCCTGGTCGCGGACGAGGCCGGGCAGGAGCGGGAGATCCGGCTGAGCGTGCTCGCCGAGATGTACGAGCTCACCGCGTGGCGGTGGGAGGAGTGAAGGGCAAGGTCGTGCCGTTCACCGGCGAGCAGCTGGCGCTGTTCCCCGCGGACGGCGCCGCCGAGGGGCGGCCGGTGGAGAAGCCGGCCGCCGCCCGGCGGGCCCCGCGCTGCCTGCCCCCGCAGGCCGTTCGCCAGCTGCTGGCCGCCGTCGAGGACGGCCCCGGCGAGACGGTGGACCGGCCGTGAGCCGGTACGAGGAGAACCCGCGCCTGGTGATCGAGCGCGCCGGACACCACGTCGTGCTCGACCACCAGGGGCTGGCGATCGACGGACAGCGGATCTGCCAGACCCCCCTCACCCCCGCCCAGGCCATCCCGCCCGGCCAGGCCGCCAGCAGCCGGGCGTTCCAGGTCACCGACGACGGCCAGGTGATCTACCGGGGCCGGATGGTCGCGGAGATCGGGCCGCCCCCGGCCGGCACCGCCAACCCCGGGCCCCTGACCGTCCACGGCCCCAACGGGCCCGAGTGGCACCCGGGCCAGCCCGGTGCCGGGCCCTCCGGCCCGGAGCTGGCGGCCGCGGTGAAGCACGCCACCGAGCTGGCCGCCCGCCGCCCCGACCGGCGGGCGGAGGAGGCCGAGGAGGTCTCCTCCGTCCCCCAGCCCACCCCCCGTCAGCACGACGACCGAGACCAGCAGATGGAGCTCACGCGATGACCCCGCACCACTGGCAGCCGACGACGACTGTTACCCCGCTGGTCCCCGCCCAGCCGCCGCAGATCATGAGCGCGGGCACCTACCTGGTCACCCGCTACGGCGGCCGGGTGGCGCCCTTCCTCAGCACCACGACCGCGCTGGTGCTGGCCCGGATCTGGCACGAGCAGGGGGCTGCCGGCAGCTGGGGGGACGTCGCCCTGATGCTCGCGCTGTCGGCCGGCTCCACCTTCCACGGCGTCGTCTCGGCGTCGAAGGAGCACGGCCACGAGGTCATCACCGCCGTGGCGTTCGCCGCCAGCGGCGCGTTCGCGCTGACCGGGGTTGCCGCCTACACCAGCAGCTGGGCACTGGCCGCGATCCTGTGGCTGGTGGCCACCGTGCTGGTCTACTCCGTCACCGCGCGGCACTGGCGCACCGCCCGCGAGCGGGCCGAGGCCCGGTGGCACGAGCTGCAGTTGACCCAGGTCAACCGGCTGGCCGACGTCGAGACGGCGCGGCTGCAGGCCACCGTCCAGGCCCAGGCGCTCACCTACGGGCTGATGCTCGCGCAGGCGATCGACCACCGGCAGACGCTCGACCCGGCCACCTTCCAGGCTGCGATGCTGGCCGGCACCGGCCTGCCCCAGCTGACCCCGGCCAGCACCACCACCACGAAGGAGATCAACAGCTGATGACCGATCAGACCACGCGCGAGGAAGAGGCCCAGGCCAAGCTGTCCGTGCTGGCGGAGTACGCCGGCCACTTCGCCGACAGCTGGTCCACCGCGCGCCGCCAGGCGTGGGTGGCCGCCGTCGCCGACTTCGTCCACCACGAGGACGGGACGCACAGCTTCGGACCGTCCACCCCCGTGCCCGCGTGGGCCCGCCGCGAGTTCGACGGCCGGATGAAGACGGGGGAGTGCCCGATCCTCTCGCTCGGCACGGTGCCGGTCCACGTGGACTGGCCGCGGATCGTGCGCGAGCACCAGGTGGAGCTGGCGAACGGCTTCTACGACACCGCCCCGTACGGGCCGGACATCCTCTCCGCGTTCGAGCTGCTGACCGGGCTCGGGTACGAGCCGTGGCTGGACACCGAGCTGCACCTGGTGGACGTCGCCGAGGACGGGACGCTGCAGATCCGGCTGGAGGCCGGCGCCCTGCACGCCGAGGGCCCGGTGCCCGAGGACACGGTGCGCGAGGTGTGGAACCGGCTCGGCGGCACCGAGCGGGTCTCCGTGAGCCCCGGCTACGGCGCCAGCTTGGGCCGCAACATCGTGGAGTGGGCGTGGTACTGACCGCGCCCGCGCTAGGTTCGGAGGTTCGGCCGCCCGGCCGGACCCGGGGTGAGGGGAAGGGGACCAGGGTGGACGAGCAGGACCACGGCGAGGGGTGCGACGACCCGCAGTGCGAGGTGTGCGGCCCGGAGCCGACCTACGAGGAGTGGGTGGCCCAGCAGATCGGCCCGCGCAGGGTCGGCGGCCGGTACCGCACCCGGCACGGCTACGAGTACGACGTGATTGCCATCGACCCGGGCCCGCGCCCGCGCACCCAGTGGCCGGTCTGGCAGATCACCGTGATCGGCGTCGAGGACAGCATCAAGCGGAGCCACTGCACCGCGTGGGACGAGGGCGACCAGGTCGTGCAGGAGCCCGGCGAGGCGGTGCTGGAGTGGCCCGCCGCGGGTGCGCGGGCCGCCGGGCTGGCGGCCGCCGAGGCGTTGGAGCCCGGCGGCCGGCACCGCTGACCACCACCACACCGAACCGGAGGGGACCATGACGAACACCCAGGGCAGCCCGCTGCAGCTGCCCGACATCTACGAGACCCGGCAGGGCCACGCACTGCGCGACGCCTATGAGCGCGGCGACATGGACGAGGCCCGGCGCATCGAGGCGCACGTGCTGGCCGAGGCCGCCACCACCCCGGAGGAGCGGGAGGTCTTCGCCGAGACCCTGCGCGGTGCGATGCTGTTCAAGGAGCTCACCCAGGCCAAGGAGGCCGGGGACGAGGCCCGCGCCGAGGAGATCAGCCAGCGGATGGTCAAGCTGTGCTCCCGGCGCACGATCGTGCAGACCATCTCCGCCGGCTACCTCCAGGCCGGACTGCGCGAAGGACTGCCGAAGGCCACCCACGACGAGCTGATGGCCATGCTCGCCGAGCTGGAGGTGGGCGGGGAGATCCGCCGTCTCGCCGAGAGCATCCCCGTTCACTGACACCCGAGCAGCACGACGAGGGCCCCGCCGCCGGCGGGGCCCTCTCGCGTTCACCAGCTCGGCACTACCGCGGTTCCCGCCGTCGCGGGCGTCCCCCGATCGGGTGGTCTCTGACGCAGGTCAAGGCCCGCAGCCGCGCCGACCGCCCGTGCGAAGAGGTGGCACCGCCGTAGAAAGACAACTACCCGGCGGGGCAGGCGTGGGGGTGACCCGCCGTGACGCAGAAGGGGGAGGCGTGGCTGATCGGGGAGCGGGGGCCGCCGTCCGGCGCGGGGCGCCGGTCGGCTCGGTGCTCTCCGGCACCGGTTGCCGAGCGCGCCGGCACCAGGGGGTGACCGGGCGAGAGCTGATGTCAACAAGTCGGCATTGTCGGTCAGTTCCGGCAGCAGGAACGGCGAAGGGGCCCCGGGTGAACCGGGGCCCCTTCTCGCTGACCGGGGTCAGCCGCCGTGCGGGGGCAGCACCCGGGAGGCGTGCTCGGCCAGCTGCTGCACGCGGGCCGGGTCGAACCCCGGCACCGGGGCGAGGTTGCGCACGAGGTGCCGCACCCGCTTGGCGGGCACCACCGTGACGCCTTCCAGCATCACCACCCCGCCGGGCACGCTCGCGCCGTGCACGGCGACCAGCGCCCGCACCGGCACCCCGAGCGCGCGGGCCGCCCGCTCGGCCTCCCAGGCCGCCGTCTGCAGAGTCTTGCTCTGGTCGTACCTGCCGTAGAACAGCCGGCCCCCGTCCACCCGCAGCTTGGACTTGGTGCTCTGCCAGTTCTTGGTGTCCACCATCAGCACCCCGGCCGGGCCGATCAGCAGGTGGTCCAGGTTGGCCCGGCTCCCCGGTACCGCCCGGTCGTGGAGCGCTGTCCAGCCGTCGCGCTGCAGCGGGATCAGCAACTGGGCCGTGCGCCGCTCGCCCGCCGCCCCGATGGTCCAGGAGTTGCCCACCGGCCGGTACACCCGGCGGGCGGCCGCGCCGACGACGACGAGCACCAGGACCAGGCCGAGCCACCACGGCAGGCCGACGAGCACGGCCAGGACCAGGCCGCCGGCCCCGGCCGCCGGAAGAGCCCAGCGGGCCCGCGCGTGCTGGCGGGCCCGCTCGGCGTCGAGCTGGCGCTGGCCCATCCGGGCCGCCGACGCCCCCGCCCCCGCCCCGTTCCGCTGGTCAGGAATCCCTGCCATCCCTTTCCCCTCCCCTTCGTTGGTGCCCGGCGGGACGCTGCCCGCCGGGCGGTTCGCCTACTCCCAGCCGTCCGGGCCGTAGGTCAGCTGGCGGTCGTAGGCGGTGCACTCGCACGGGCAGTGGTGGGAGCGCATGCAGTCGCAGTAGTCGAGGCAGATGTGCGTCCCGCAGCGGTCGCAGTCGTAGCGCCCGCAGTCGTCGCAGCGGTGCCGGTACTCCTCCATCACGCGCCGTTCCGCCGGGCCGGGACCGCCAGGCCGTCCTCAGCGCGCAGCATCAGCCAGACGATCCGGCCGATCTCGTGCATCCCGTGGTGGAGCTCCAGGCGGTCCCGGCCGGAGAGCCGGAGCGTGCGCGTCCCCCGCCTGCCCCGGTGGAAGACCGCCCACCATGGACGACGACTTCGCCCTTCCTCCTCCAGCTCGATGGTCTGGTAGGCGTCGTCAGTGGTCAGCCGGACCGTGACCCGGCGGCCGTTCGCCATCAGCAGCTCGGCCGTGAGCGAGCCGACGACCGTCAGCCCCTCCTCCAGACAGCTCTCGATCATCCCCCGGTGCCGGGCGTCCCGTTCCTCCCCGGACACGGTCTCCACCAGGTGCTCGCGCACGTAGTTGGTCGTCCGGTGCAGGTGGTCCAGTGCGTGCTCGGCGTCCGCCAGGCGGTCGATGTCCTGCGCGCCCTCGGTGGGCGTGAGAAGGGCGTTGAACGCGCTGAGCGCGATGGACAGGTGCGCGCCGGCGTCGGCCAGCGGCGGCGCGTCCTGCATCCGGCCGGCGGGGGAGAGCACGTCGCTGGCGTGCCGGGACAGCTGCCGCAGCGCGGCCGGGTCGAGCGGCGCGGCCGGCTGCAGCTTCCCCGGCTCGGCGTTGGTCTGGTAGGTCGTCATCCCATCACCCCGGAGACCGCCGCCACCACGAAGTCCAGCGCGGTGTTGGCCGCCTCCCGGCGCTCGGTGGCGCTCATCCCCTCGCACGCGGTGAACATCGAGTCGTTGCCGCCGTCCAGGCCGAGCCGGGCCAGGCGCCGGAACTCCGGCGCGGCCGGTCCCGGGATGCCGTCGTCCGTCATCGTCCGGGGCAGGCCGCCCATCGCGCCGTGCACCGAGATGCACGCCAGCTCGACCAGCCGCGCGGTGGTCACCGGGTCCTCCACCAGCAACGTGGTGAGGACGTCCTGGCACGAGAGGCACCGGTCCATTGCCGCCCCGAGCAGCTGGCCGAGCAGCTGGTGGTCCACCGGGCGGCCGCCCGGGTCGCGGTAGTCGTCCGGGATCTCGAACCCCTCGTGCCCGTGCTCCTGCGGTTCCGGCCGCTCCCGCCGCGGCTTGCCCGGCTTCTGCCGTCCCATCACGCCACCTCTTCCCGCTGGTTGGATTCGTTCGGTTGTACGTCGAGGACCACGCGAAGGCCCCCGGAGCGGTGCGTGAGCCGGGTCGGCTCGGACACCCGCAGCGTCGGCGCGTTCTGCAGCACCGGCAGCAGGAGCTCCAGGACCCGCTCGCCGAGCTGGCGATCGTCGGTCATCAGGCGAAGCTGCGGCATCAGCAGGTCACCTCCGGCGTGCCGGTCAGCGTGTCGGCGGAGGTCTGGGCGGGCAGGGCCGGGCGGCCGGCCAGGGCCGCGAGCCGGTCCAGGACCGCGAGGCAGTCAGCCGCCCCCCGGTGCGGGCCGTTGAGCTTCTGCCAGCGGTAGCCGCCTCGGTGCGACGGCTCCCCGCACCAGGTGCTGAACGGGATCATCACGTCCTCCCAGGTCATGGTGGACAGCCAGGCTTCCGCGCTGGCCTGCGGGTCCGGGTGCCCCTGCCGCCGGTAGTAGCCGGCCAGCTCCCGCCGCAGCACCGGCCAGTCGAATTCCTTGACGTTCCAGCCCACGACCCGGCGCCCGTGCAGCTGGGAGCCGTGGAACTCGTGATTGGTGCGGTAGGTGAGGGCGCGGGTCAAGTCGCTCATGTGGGCGTCGAAGTCGGGGCGGCCGGCCAGCATCGCGTCCGTGATCCCGTTGTGCCGGGTCGTCTCCTCCGGCATGGGGATGCCCGGGTTCACCAGGCTGTCGAGGAGCACCCGCCGGTCCGTGGTGACCACCCCGATCTCCACGATCCGCGCGTCATCCCCGAGCCCGGTGGTCTCCAGGTCGAGGACCGCCACCTCCGGGTCGTCCAGCAGGGCCGCCGCCCAGGACGCGAGCCGGGCCACCTCCCGCTCCCGTTCCTTTTCGGTCGGACTTTCGATTTCAGTCACGGCGGGTTCTCCTTTCTCAGGCCGATTAGAGCGTATCAAGAAATAGCGCCACACGCGCCGAGATGCAAGTATTTGCGGCGAATCGAAGCGGCGTACGGAAATGGGTTTTCCGAGCCGGGCCAACAACCGAGGTCGGTTGTTTATGGCCAAGATCGGCGGTCCGCGGAGGCCGATCAACCGAGGTCGGTTGGTCACTCGGACGTCTCCTCCGGCTCGGGCCGGCCGTACCGGTCGAGTGCCTGCCGGACGATCCGGCCGGGGGAGTGGATGAGGTCGGCCAGGCGCTCGCGCTCGGCCCTCCCGAGGCTCGGGCTGTAGAGGGCCAGGGGGCGCGCGCTGACCCGCCAGGATGCGGTCCGCAGCTTGGTGACCAGCTCAGACGGGAGGAGGTAGTTCCGCTCCACCAGCCGCACATCCGGGGCCGGCCCCGGCCAGCGGCCGCTCAGCTTCATCTCCCCCTCCTCCTCCGGGGTCAGCCGTTCCCAGGGGCCGGCCAGGTCCGGCTCGGCCAGGCGCTGGCGCAGGGCCGCGGCCACGACGACGTCGAGCGGGGGCCAGGTGTCGGGTCGGATCAGCGCGAGCTGCACCCGGGCCTCCCGATGGGTCAGCCCCTCTTTTCTCAGTTCTTTCAGGTATTCGTCCTGCTCCAATTTATGGCGCCTTTTCCGCAGGTTGAATCGGCTTGCCTGCTGCGGGGTGATGCTCACGGTGATCTGTAGCGAGGTCATGTTTTCCAATCTACCGAGGTCGATTAGTGGGCTCGGCTTTGCGCCGCCGTACGTCCGCTCAGCCGGCGGAGTCGATCCGCAGCCCAAGCGGTCGGCGCCCGGTGGTCGGGCGGACCGGGGCCGCCGGCGGGGGCACCAGGCCCTCCCAGGGGTCCGGCCGGGCCGTGCGGTCGGCGGGCGGGGCCGGGGCGGCCGGGTGCTGCTCGGCCAGCCACAGCGGCCGGCGGGGAGTCTGAGGGTTCGTCACCTGCCCAAGTCTGCCGCACACCGAGGGGCCCGTGCCGTGCCCGCAGGAGCTGCCCGGGGTGCGGGTCAGAGATCGTCTCCGACGGGCCACCCTGCGGAGGGGGTGGCCTCAAGATCCGTGCCGGGCGGTTCCCGCCGTTGGTGGTGGGGTGGGTGCGGGGGAGCCGGGTGCGGCCCCCTCGCCGGACGCCCTCCGCACCCTGGCACAGCCCGGCGGAGGACCAGGGCAACCTGTCCGGGACTTTCCGCCGGCCGCCGCCCGGGGGGCGACGACCACCGGAAACTCCCTCCCAGGCCGGGCGCCCCGGGGGCGCCCGGTCCCTGGCCCCCCACCAGGCCGCGCCCCCACCGTGAGGCCGCCCAACGAGGGAACCACCCCCAGCTCGGGCGGAGGACTGGCGAGCCGCCGGCCGAGCGGGGCCCGGTCAGCCGGCGGCGAGCGAACACCCCTGAATTCAATAGCGTTTCATTGCATATCGTGGCTGACATGCAATGCAAGGGTGTGCTATGCTATGGAATAGGTCAGGGCGGGTGGTCCGCCCCGGAGTCGAGAGGTCGAGCCCATGAGCGAGCAGCCCGCAGAGGTCCCCGGCGAGGACGACGCCGCCGGAGCGGCCGTGTGCGCGTTCCCGGGGTGCACCCGCCCGCCCATCCCCTCCGAGGGGGTGGGACAGCCGAACAAGTACTGCGACAACCCGAAGCACACCGCGCTGACCGCCTACCGGGAGAAGAAGCGCCGCCAGCGGGCCGGCGGGGCGGAGACCCCCTCCGACCGCCCGGTGAAGGAGGCGATCGAGGGTGTCGGCGTGCTCCGCAAGGACGTGCTGGACTCCGTCCGGACGCTGATGGACCGCCTGCCGCTGGTGATCGAGCGGCTGGAGACCATCACCGACCCGGAGGCCGCGGCCGCCGAGATCCAGACCGAGAAGGAGAGCGCGGCCGCCGACGTCGCCGAGCTGCGGAAGGACTTCGCCCTGGAGCACAAGCAGCGGCTGGCCGCCCAGGCCGAGCGCGACGTGGCCAAGGCCGAGAAGAAGCAGGCCGAGGACGCCGCCGACGAGGCCGACGCCGAACTGCAGGAGGCCCGCGCGCAGTTCGAGACCGACGCGGCCCGGCTGGAGGAGGAGAAGACCTCCGCCATCGCGGCAGCCCAGGAGGCCGCCGAGGAGCGCGTGCGCCAGGCCCAGGCCGACGCCGAGGCCCAGGTGAAGCAGGTCCGCGAGACGGCGGCCGGCGAGGTGGCCCAGGCCCAGGGCGAGCTGGCGGAGTTCAAGGCGGAGCTGGAGGCGTTCAAGGCCACCACCGCCGAGGAGCGCGAGGCCGAGCAGGTCCGGCTCCAGGAGGCGCTGGCCGAGGCCGCCGGGAAGGTGACCCGAGCCGAGGCGGACAGGACCACCGCCCAGGGCGAGCGCGACCAGGCCAAGGCCCACGCCGCCGACGTCGAGCAGAAGACCGCCGTCCTGGTCGCCAAGGCCACCGCGACGGCCGACGCGAAGGACGAGACGATCAAGGAGCTCAAGGAGGCGGCGAAGACGGCGCGGGAGGACCACCGCGAGATCGTCAAGGACATGGAGGAGACCGCCAAGGAGATGCGGGCCCGCATCGAGGAGCTGCTGGAGGAGAAGCACCAGGCCGCCACCGCCGCCCGGGCCGCCGCCGACCGGATCAGCGAGCTGGAGGGCCAGCTGGCCGCCGCCACCGACAAGAAGGCCGGCCGCTGACCGGGGTCGGCCCGCCCTGGTGGTGACCGGACGGGCCGACCCGGCACGAAGACCGCACGTCAACGGACCAACAGGAGGGGAACAGCATGACCACCGAAACGCAGCAGACCGCCGGGCCGGGACCGGCCGGCGACCCGGAGCCGGTGGTGAGCGAGGTCCAGTGGGCGGCCGCCCGCACCGATGTGACGACCGAGATTGCCCGCACCGACGCCAAGGCCGGCGCCCTGCTGTCCGGCCTCAGCCTGCCTCTGGCCGTGCTGATCGCGGCAGTGCAGGGCCGCGAGCTGTCCACCCCGGTCACCGTGCTGGTCGGGCTCGGTGGGGGCGGACTGGTCATCGCGCTGGTGATGGTGCTGCTGGTCGTCCGGCCGACGCTGTACAGCCGCCACACCACCGTGCCCGGGTCGTTCCTGCACTGGGCCGAGTGCTCGCCTGCGGAACTGACCGCCGACCTGACCGCCGATCACCGGGCGGAGCGGATCGTCACGCTCTCGCGGATCGCCCGCCGCAAGCACACCGCACTCCGGCAGGCCATCCACGTCATGATCGGCGCGCTGGCCCTGCTCGCCGGAGCCCTGGTCGCCGGTCTCGTCTAGGACGCCGGCCGCCGCTCGGCCCGCCCGGTTCCAGCCGGGCGGGCCGAGGGCAGGACACAGCAGCGAGCACGAACGAGAGGAGGGACCAGGTGGTGGTGGAGCTGGTGGGCGCCGTGCTGGGAGCGGTGGCCGCCGTCGCGGTGGTGAGGCCGTTCCGGCGGGCCCGCCGGCTGGCCGATGCCCAGGCCGACGCCGAGCGGGGCCGGGAGCACCGCTGCCGGCTGCTGCGGTCGGCCGCGGACATGGCCATCACGTTCACCCCGGCCGGGCCGGACGGCTGTCGGTACGTCACCGTCGCCCGGGTCCGGGAGCTGGCCGCCGAGCACTTCGCCGTCCAGGCCGGCCCCGAGGAGGCCGCCGCCGCGCTCGCCGCCCGGCTGCACTACCGAGGGTGGTTCGGGATCAGGACCGATCTGCAGGAGCAGGGCTGAGACCCCGTCGCAGAATTTCCGATCTTCGGATCATCACAAATCGGGATGTTCCCGCCCAGTGGCAACACGAGTGCGTGTCATCACCAGCACGGACGGTGTGACTTGTGAAATGCTGCCCGTTGGCTTAAACCCGCCGATCTTGGAGCCGCCACACAGGCCCGAAAACGCAGAAAGCGCCCCACCCGGGATTGCCGTCCCGTTGAGGCGCACACCACGTCCAACTACATAACCGCTTGTTCTCCCCTTCACCCCACCGAAGTCGCCAAACTACCGGGGCGGAGGGCCAGGACGACACACCCTTCTGCATGTTCATCCGGGAGACGACTATAGCCGTCAGCTCACCGGTCTGCACAGCACTGCCCCGATCTGACACGCCGGGTCACCCCTTCACGACCGAGCGTTCGCCATCGTCCAGTTCGCAGATCGTCACCGTCACCGAGACCAGCCCGGGAGCCCTCCGGTTCCCCGCGGTCCACCGCACCACCTGGTACCGCCTCACCTGCCTTGCCCACGAGCGCGGCCGCCACGGCGCCGTCGTCCAGGCGATGCTGCAGCACGTCACGTACGAGTCCGGGGCGCGCGGGATCATCCGCGACGTCCCCCGCCTGATCAACACCTACAAGGCCGCTCAGGGCGTCTCCGAGCGGTCGGCTTGGCGTGCCCTGCGGAACGCCGTCCGGCTCGGGTGGGTGCGCTGCCTGCAGCACGCCGCCCCCGGCTACCCGGCCCGCTACCAGCTCCAGGTCCCGGTGGACCTGGTCGTGCCTGGCCTGCCCGAGGACTTGGAGGAGGCCCTGCGGCTGTGGGACAGCGACGCGCTGCCCGAGCCCGACGACGCCGACTCGTACTTCGGGCACCTCTCCCAGGCCCCGATCGCGCCGGTCTCGCTCGAACCGCCGGCGGAGCCGTTCCCCGCCCCCCGCACCGCCCCTGATGTCACACCAGACTCTGGTTCTCCCACTGAGTGTCAGATGTCTCCTTATACCGCGAAGGCGCTATCTCCCCTGTGGGGAGATAGGTCCACCATCCCAGGGGAAACCGGCGAGCTCGGGGACGAGGACGCATGGCGGCCGGGCCGCCGTCGCCAGGCGCCCAGCGCCGAGGAGCTGGCCGCCGCGCGGCAGGTGCTCGCCCGGTGCCGCCGCTGGTGGCAGCACCAGCGAGGGGGGGCCGGGGTGCTGTCGGCCCGTGAGCTGGAGGGGCTGGTGGAGCCCACCGCGCTGGCGCTTCGCCGGGCGACCGCCAGCGAGCTGGTGGAGGCCATCACGGTGCAGTGCCGCTCCGCCCGCTCGCTCGCCGCGCTGGTCGGCCACCGGCTGTGGCGGATCATCAAGACCCGGGTGGAGTGGGACCAGGCCCGCCCGCCCGTGCTGGCGGACGGCTGGCGGGCCGATGAGGAGCACGGCCGGTACGCCGCGCTGCTGGCCCGCCAGGCCCAGCTGCCGGAGTGGAACCGGGCCGGTGCGGCCCCGGCCCGCGCCGCCCTGCAGGAGGCCCGCCAGCGGGCCGCCCGGCGGGTCGAGGACGAGCAGGCCGCCCGGCCGGTCAGGCGCTGGCAGCGGGAGGCGGAGGCCGACTTCCAGGCCAACCTCCCGCTGCCCGAGGAGGTCAGCCCGCTGGAGGTCTACCGGGCCCGGGTCGAGCGCTCCCAGCGCGAGAGGTGGGAACGCCAGTGGCGGTAACAGTCCCGCCCCGCAGCGCGTTGACCAGCACGAACGAACGGGGGAACGGCATGACGAACCACCAGAGCGAGGCCCGCGGCCGGGTGCTGCTGCTGGCCGCCGCACCGAGGCGGAGCCGCCGCCGGCTGCTCGACCCCGAGCACGGCGTCACCGTGCTGGCGAACGTCTCGGCGGACCGGCTGCTGCAGGGCTGGGCCGGGCCGGTGGACGCGCTGCAGCTGGTGGACCCGGGCGAGCCCCAGGCCGTGCTCGCGCGCCTGCAGGAGGCCGCGGCCGCCGCCGGGCCGCTGCTGGTCTACGTGTGCGGGCAGCTGATCCGGGACCACCGCCAGCACCAGGTCCACCTCGCGCTGGCCAAGACCGGCAGCACGACGATCCGGTACACCGCGCTGCCGTGGGCGTGGCTGGCGCAGGCCCTCGCCGGGCGGCCGGAGGGCACGACGACCGTGGTCGTGGACGTGATCGCCGACCCGAGCTGTCTGCCGATGCGGGAGGAGGACCTGCAGCTGCCCGACGCTGTCGAGCGGTACGGCGTGGTCGCCCCGCCCGCTCGGCGTGGCCCGTGGCGGCCGCCGGCCTACACGGTGCAGCTGGCCCAGCTGCTGCGGAGCGGTCCGGTCGGCCAGCGGCTCGCCGAGCTCCACCCGGTGGCGGCCGCCCAGGCCGGGCTGGAGTCGGGCACGGTCGTGCTCGCCCCGCCGCCCGTCGAGGTCGAGGTGCCCCGCCCGCGCTCCCAGCCGTCGTACCTGCTGCCGCCGATGCCGACCCAGGCGCCCGCCCCGGAGCCCGCGGTGGACCTGCGGCCGGCCATCGCCGAGGCGATCCGGGCCGGGCACCACCAGGCCGCCGCCGAGCTGGCCGCCCAGTGGGAACGGACCGTGCTGCGGACCGCCGGACACCTGTCGCCCGAGATGGGCGACGTGCTCGAAGTCCAGGCGACCGTGGCGGCCGCTGCCGGGCAGGCCGCGCGGGCCGCCGAGCGGTGGACCGCCACCGCCGAGCACCGGCTCAAGTGGTCCGCCGTCGAGGACCAGGGCGTGCAGCTGGCCGCCCGCAACGCGCTCGCGTGCTGGCACCAGGTCCCGCCCGGTGCCGCCGAGCTGGCGACGGTCGGCGCCCGGCTGGCCGAGGTGCTGCGGGCGATCGGCCGCAGCACCGCCGCGGCGGCCGTCGCCCGAAGGACCGCCTGACGGCTCAGGCGCCGAACTGCTGGCGGAGGCGGTCCAGCTTCTCCAGCACCTCCTCCGGAGACGACGCGCCGGCCCGCTCGGCGGCCGCCGTCGCCAGCGACACCGCCGCGACACGGTCGAGGCCGCCCAGGTCGCCGAGCGGGCCGAAGTCCCCGTCAGCGAAGGCCCGCAGCGCAGCCGCCACGTTCGCGGGCATGCCCATGCGCCCCATCGTGACCACGACCTCCACCGCCACGGTCGTGGTCGGCAGCGCAGTGGTGTCGCCCGGACGGCAGCCGAGCGCTTCGACCGCGTCGGCGAACATCTCCTCCACCCGGTACCGGGTGAAGCTGTCGAGCGCGAAGCCCCCGGCCGGGTCGGTCAGCCGGCGCATCCCGGTGTTCAGCTCCGCCAGCAGGTCGGCCAGGTCGTCCGCGTCGTGCCGGACGCAGGCCCGCAGCAGGTCCACGGCCAGGATGTTGCCGCGCAGTTCGGGCAGCGATGGGGCGGGGGTGGGGATGGTGTCCATGCCCCGGCCAACGAACCGACGCCCGGCAAGACACCGGCTCCGGATGCTCCGTGTCCTAACTCCCTCATTTCTGGTCGAGAAAGTGAAACCGCCCCTGACCCGGTGCAGGTCAGGGGCGGTGCGGTTGACGGTCCGTCAGGTGGGTTCGGGGGCGGGGGAGAGCTGGCCCGGGTCGGCCGGCCACTGGTGGCCGCCGCCGGGCGGGACGAGCCAGACCCGGCGGTCCACGACCTTGTCGCTCCAGGTGCCGCGCAGGACTTCCTGGCCGTCGATGATGCCGACCCGGCCGGTCTCCGCGTCCAGGACGCGCTCGCCGTCGCGCGGGTGCCGCTCGAATTCGTGAACGGCCCGTTCGCCACCGTGGTAGCTCACTCCGCCGCCTCTCTGCCGTCGAGGGGCAGGCGGTCCAGGAGCTCGGCCACGGCGTGGACCACGGTGGCGGAGGCCCGGCCGAGCTCGACCATCGGTTCGCCGGCGCCGGAGGGGTGGTCGCCGCGGACCCCGGGGAGGTCGAGGCCGTGGCGGGCGAGGGAGACCCGCAGCCGCTCAGACGCCAGGATGGCGAGGCGGTACGCCTCCGAGTCGGTTCCGGACATGCGCTGAGGTGCCAGATGTGCCATCCCGGCACCCTAGGGAGCGGGGACGGCGGTGGGGGGCACAGTCTGGGCCCCCCACCCCGGTATGACGAACTAGGCCCCGCGCTGCCGTACGGGCGCATGCTGGAGGTGTGGCCCGGCCCCGGAGAAGGTGTCTCCAGTGCCGCCGGCCGCTGCCCTGGGGAAGCTCGCGGCGACGGCACTACTGCAGTGGTGCCTGCCGCGCGAAGGCGTACCGCGAGCGGCACCGCTGGTCGGCGGTGTTGGCCGTGGTGGTGCTCGCCGAGCAGTCCCGCGAGGAGGACTGGCCGGGCTGGGAACGGTACTGGTGCCCGATGTGCGACCAGCCGGTGCTGGCCGGCTTCGGCACCGGCACCAGGAAGGACAAGCGGTACTGCAGCGGTCGGTGCAGGTCACGGGCCTACCGCGAGCGGCACCGGGCCTACGAGACGACTGTAAGCGTGACGTAGAGCCGTGATACCGGCCGGTAGAACGCTGTTCCGCAACGGCTCTTCGTCACGCTAGGCCGCGATGCCGACCTGGTCGGCGAGGTGCCGGGCGGCCGGCCGGACGGACGCCGGGCCGTCGAGGAGCTGGCGGACCAGGGCGTGCGTCTCGCCGTTCCACCGGGGCGTCTCGGGTGCGGCCGCGACGGCGTCGCCCAGAAGCTCGGCCGTGCGCTGGTGCTCGCCCCGCAGCTGGTGGGCGCGGGCCACCTCGACGAGGTGCCGGGCCCGGCGCGGGCGGGCGGGGATCTGCCGGGGGTCGAGCCGGTCCGCCCAGGCCAGCGCGGTGCCCACCTGCCGCAGCTCGACCGCGACGGTCACCCCGTGCACGGCAATCGCGGTCGGCGACGCCGAGGTGGGCGACGACCACCAGGTGGCCGGCAGGGTGCGGGCCACCGTCTCGGCGCGGTCGAACCAGCCCCACGCCGAGCCGGACTCCCCGGCGCGGGCGTGGGTGATGGCCGCATGCCAGGCCATGGCCGCCCAGGCCGCCGCCAGGTCGGGCGCGGAGGCCCGCAGCGGGTCGAGCAGCCGCAGCGTCTCCTCCGTGACCGTCTGCGCGGAGTCCCACTGCCCGGACTCCCGAAGCGCCTGCACGAGGAACCAGGCCGCCTGTCCGGTCGCGGCCGGGTCGCCGGCGGCCCGCGCGGTGGCCAGCGACCGCTCGGCCACCCGCCACACCAGGTTTCCGTCCCCCTGGTACGCGGCGTACATCTGCGTCAGGTTCAGCACGGAGGCGTACAGCACCAGGGCCCGGCGCCGGTCGGCGACGTCCGGGTGGACGGCGGCCGCGGCGACGTCGGCGACCAGGCCGGGCAGGAGCTCGGCCAGCGCGGTGCGGTGGTCGCCCCGGGAGTCCCGGGCCGCCCAGCCGGAGGCGAGCGCGGCCGCGACGTGGTCGAGGTGGGGGGTTCGGCCGGGGGCCGGGGCCAGCGACGCCGAATCGACGGCGCGGCGGACCACCGCGAGAGCCGGGTGCTCGGGGCCGGCGAACAGCTCGGCCGGCAGGGAGAGCGAGCCGGTCAGCTCGGACAGGTCGCTCACCCGCAGGTGTTCGGCGATCTTCACCAGCATCGGCAGCCGGGGCGGCAGCAGCCGGCCCTTCTCCACTGCCTTGAGCCAGCCTTCGGAGCGGCCGAGAAGGCCGGCTAGGACCGCGCGGGACATGCCCCTGGCCTCTCGCAGGCGCTGGATTCGCTGACCGGGCGTCAGGGACTCTGGCAGTGCTGGCATCGGGGCTGTCTCCCTGCTGCGGGGCCGCTGTTGGCGTCAGGGTACGGCCGCAGCGAGGGCCCGCGCACCTGCCTCCGAACAGGCCCACCCGAACGTGCCCCCCGGCGCGTTCCTCTCCACCGTGCCCCCCGGCGCGGTGGGCGGAAGACGGGCGCAAGCCCGGCTTGCGCGATAGCTTGCTCCGCCGCGGTAAGGACGACTTGCGGCACAACTTGCTCGCCGCGCTGACCTGCGGTGGGGAGAAAACCGGTGAGTTTCGGCGGGCGGAACTCACCGGGCCCCGCCCGAAACTCACCGGCCGTTCGCAGGCCCGCGGCTGGAACTTTCCAGCCCAGGTCAGAGCCCCTGCCGGCGGGTCAGCCGACGATGCCGAGCAGCCGGTGGACCCGCTCGCCCGTTGCCCAGCGGCGGAGGAGGTCTCCGTCCACCAGGTGGAGGCCGCCCTGCCGGGAGGCCCAGAGCACGTCACCGCGCGAGAAGGTGCCCAGCGAGACGATCAGCCGGACGACGCCGCCGTACCCGACCGTCCCGGCCGCCCGCAGCGGCGCGGGGCCGGGGCCGGAGGTGACCGTGTCCTCCTCCCAGTCGGAGGGGCGGAAGGTCACGTCGATCTCCCGGCCGGTCCGGTCGGCGCCCAGTATCCGAGGCTGGCCCTGGTGCGGGGCGGAGACCACCTGCCAGCCGTCCCGGCGGAGCAGGCTCAGCACCACGGCGGGCACCTGGTGGTCGGTCAGCGAGGCCGCCTCCGCCGAGGTGTAGTGGCCGCGGCGCCGGCGGACGGCCGCACCGCGCAGGCGGACGAGGAAGGCCAGCAGCCACAGGTAGAGGCTGGCGCCGAGGACCAGGCCGAGGAGCCCGAGCAGCTGCACCGACCAGGTCAGCCAGAAGGCCCCGGCCACCACGGCGACGGCCAGGGCGACGAGGGCCGGACGAAGCTGCCGCAGGGTCGGCGGTGCCTGCCCCGCCTTGCGCAGGCGGTCCCGCTCGATCTCGCGCAGGCGCAGCCGCCAGGCGCGCACGCTGCCCGGAGCTGGCGTCCGCCGCCACACATGTACCTCCCACGGCTGAACTGACGCCCTTACAGATACCCGCTCAGCAGGGCCGACCGCCAGCAGGGCACCCGGAATCCGGCCAGGTCAGCGCACGTAGCGGAGCCCGGGGAGCCACTTCCGGCCAGGCGTGACAACCTACTTGTCACGAAGCTGATTCAGTGTCAATCTACTTGTCATGGTGAACGAGAGCAGGCGCCTGCGGGTGCCGCACGCGAGGACCGTCCGCGTCGCCCCGGCGAGCGAGGCGCAGATGCCGCCGATCCCCGACCGGAAGGCGATCGACCAGTGGATGGAGGCGTACGACCGGACCAAGGGGAAGAACCCCGGGCCGCAGCCGGCCGGGATGGGTGCCGGGCACTACCAGGCGCTGGTGCTCGACCTGCAGGAGGGCGTCCTGCGGTTCCACTGCGACGACTGGCGCCAGGACCGGGACGCCCGGACCTACCACGGCGGGGCGGAGCTGTGGCTGTGGCAGGGGCCCGACGCGGTCCCGACCAGCATGTACTGGACGATCGACTCCGGGGTTCGGCAGCTGCCGTACCTGACGGCGGAGCAGGGCAACGCGCTCGCCGAGCGGGTGGCCCCCGTCGCCCAGGAGCTGCTGGAGAACCTGGTGGAGGTGCCCGGCACGGACGAGGTGGACTGGTCGCCCGAGGCGTTCCGCGCGGCCCAGGAGATGGACCGGCTGGTTCAGCGCGAGCCCGACGCGGAGCAGCCGGCGCCGGTCGTGGTGTCGCTGGCCGAGGTGTACGAGGCCCTGCCCGACTGGATCGAGCGCCGGTGGGCGGACTGGACCGCCCGCCAGCTGGACGAGCAGGCCCCGCACCTGACCCGCACGCTCGGGCTCAACCCGGACCGCGAGTTGATCGCCGAGGCGTTGGGCATCGAGCTCGGCCAGGACCAGCGGCTGCTGGTGGTGGGCACCCGGGCGTGGCTGTACGGCTACCGCCGCGAGATGGCCTCCGGCCGGACCCCGATGGAACTGGAACGGTGGTGGGCGACCAGCGGCCGGGAGTCGCTGGTGAGCGCGGATTCCAGCGAGCGCGACCTGGTCCACCTCGCCGAGCGCGAGCAGCGGGCCGCCACCGAGGATGGCGTGCTGCTGGTGGACGCCGTCCCGGCGATGCGCGCCGAGCGGGCCCGGCTGCGGTCCCGGCTGGTGCGCGAGCTGGAGGTGGTGCTGGGCCCGCGCCGGGTCGAGGCCATGAAGGAGTCGAAGCTGGCCCAGGCCGCCGTCAGCGCGCGGCTGGACCAGATCCTGGCGTGGGCGGACCCGGGCCACGCGAACTACGCGGCGCTCGGCCGCGCGGCGGGGATGACCAGGCAGGCCGTCCAGGCGAAGGCCGACGCGCTCAAGGCGGACCAGGGCGACGAGGACGAGGCCGACCCGTGGTCCAGCGTCGTCGGGTCGGCGGCCGCCGAGGCCGGGGCGGTCGAGCTGCAGCCCGGCCACGCGGACGGCGTGCACTGGCGGTGCGTGGTGTGCAAGACCACCAACCCCATCGACCGCGAGGCGTGCGAGGGGTGCGAGCGCAGCCGGCCCCCGCTGTACGCCGGGAAGCGGCGGTACAGCATCACCTGCCCGCGGTGCGGCTCGGTGGACGTCGAGGAGTACGGCGAGCCGATCCCGAACACCGACGACTTCGCCGACTGCGCGCGCTGCAACGGCTGCGGGGACAGCTGGGGGCTCGACCCCGGCGCGGACGCCTCTTGCACCCGGTGCGGGGGCAGCGGCATCCCCGGCGCCGGTCCGGTCGTCGCCAAGAAGAAGGGCGAGTGGGAGCGCGTTCCATCCTGCGAGTGCGTCCCCTCCTGACAGGTGGAACTGTCGCCGACAGTTCCACTGATTCGACAGACAGAACTGTCGGCGACAGGTAGACTTGCCATCATGGAGAACGAAGAGGGGTTCTGGGCACCGATCACGCCGGCCTACGTGGAACCGACCGAGGAACAGCTGGAACAGCTCCGGAAGGAGATCTACTCGCTCGCGTGGAACCACGCCGAGCGGATCTCCCGCCGGGTCGCGCAGACGCCTGAGGGGGCGAAGAAGCACACCCGGGAGGCCCTGCGGCTGACCCAGGACTACACGCTGTCGGTGCTGCGGATGCTGCGGGAGGTCGGTCCGGCCGCCGACGCCGTCGCCGCCGAGGTGGCCGGCCGGGCGGGGAGCCAGGGCGCGACCTACGTCCAGTTGGGCGAGGCGTGGGGGATCACCAGGCAGTCCGCCCGCAGCCGCTGGCCCGGCGTCACCCGGATCATGGTCCCGGTGCCGGAGGCGACCGAGCTGCAGATGGCCGGCGGCGAAGCCCGCATCAGCTACCACCCCGACGAGAGCGGCTGGTGGTGGATCGGGACCGCGGCGAACCGCCGGACGGACGAGGCCGAGGAAACGTACGACACCCGCGAGGAGGCGCTGGCCAGGGCCGGGGCGTTCCTGCTCGCCAACCAGGAGAAGGAGGAGGAGCAGTGAAGCAGGAGCGGGAGGCGGCCGCGGCGCTCGCCCAGGCCGTCCAGGAGATGGTGGACGAGTACCCGATGGGGCCCGACCACCAGGTGGTGATGCTCACGGTCGGCAGCGGGCTCGGCGGCGCGCAGGCCGACGTCGAGGTGCCGGTGGGCAACGCGGCCGCGATCACCGAGCTGCTGGCCACCGAGCGGCAGCAGTTCCAGAACTCCCACCCGGACCAGTCCGGGCAGTGCGCGCACTGCCGGGGCACCGGTCTGGTCGGCGCCGACCGGCTCACCGCCGAGGCGGTGGAACAGCGGGCGTTGGAACTGCGGCACCTCACCGTCACCGCCGAGGCGATGGTGCTGGGACGGCACCTGACCGGGTGGAACGAGCCGGTGTACACGGTCGAGGTGCACGAGGCGACGTACCCGGCGAAGTTCACCGCCGCCGAGGTCCAGGCCGCGCTCGACGCCGCCGTGGCCCGGTACGGGCTGCAGGACGTCGCCCAGGTCGAGACGATGCGCGAGCCGGAGTGGCACTGCACCCAGCACGGCGAGTGGGGCGACGGGGAGTACGCCTGCACCTACTGCGAGCGGGAGCGGGAGGTCTGAGGGTGGCCCGGACCAGGCCGCCGGCCGTCCCGGTGCCGTGGGCCGAGCTGCTGGCCGACCCGAAGACCCAGGAGCGGTACGAGGCGAAGACCTACCGGCGCGGGGCCACCCAGTGCTGGTACTGGCTTGGGGCCGTCTCGGACTCAGGCCACGGGAAGCTCAGGGCGGGCAGCCGGACCGCCAAGACCAGCCGGACTGTCACCGCGCACGCGCTCGGGTACGCGATGGTGCACGGCGTCGAGCAGCTGCTGGCCGCCGACGTCGTCCGGCACAGGTGCGACTCCCCGAGCTGCCAGAACCCGGAGCACTGGCTGGCCGGCACCCGGGCCGACAACGCCAGCGAGTACGCCGCCCGCATGGGGACGATCGGCCACGCGCTCACCGACCGCCGCGGCGCAGCCGGCCGGGCCCGCGCGATCCGCGACGCCATCAAGGCCGCGCTGGCGGCCGGCGCCGATGTCGAAGCCGCCATCGAGCGGGCCATCATCGCGGGCCAGCCGGGCGGAGCCCTGCAGATCGAACTGTTCTAGCCGCCCAGGCCGGGCGGGCCGACCGACCATCAACCCGCCCCCGGTCGGGGGCGAAGGAGGGGAACACGATGAACGTCGAGATCATCAGCTTCGGGTACCTGCACGGCAGCGTCCCGGAGGCGGAGCTGGTCCTGGACCTCCGCCGGCACTTCAAGGACCCGCACGTGAACCCGGCGCTTCGGTACAAGACCGCGCGGGACCAGGAGGTGCGCGACGCCGTCACCGCGACCCCGGGCATCCTGCAGGTGGTGGCGGCCGCCATCACCATGACGCAGTCGTACGCGATGGGCCCGGGGGCTGAGACCACCCCGTTCCGGGTGGCGATCGGATGCGCCGGCGGACGCCACAGGGCAGCTACAACGGCCGAGATCCTGCGAGACGCGCTGGTCGCGGCGCAGTTCCCCGTCTCCCTGACGCACCGCGACCTGGACAAGGAGGTGCAGGAGTCCGGCCGGGACGCCGACCGCACCCAGGCGTACGCCGAGGTGATCGAGCGGGCGCTGGATTCGCTGCTGGACCAGCTGGACGACGAGGACGAGCTGGACGTGAGCGTGGCCGCCGAGAACGCGGCCGGCGCGTTGGTGCACGCCGGGTACTGACCGGCTCGGCGGAGGGGCGGGGCCACCGGGGCCCGCCCCTCCGGCGTCAGCGGGGGTTGGTCGCGCCGCAGTTGCCGCAGCGGCCCCCGGAGTGCGGGTCGAGCGGGTGACCGCAGTTCCCGCACCCACCTCTCACCGACATGGCGCCCTCTCTCTCCCGGTAACAGTCGCCCCGTACGGGGCGGGGGCGAGCGTAGCCGTTCCACCCGTGGAACAGGTCGGCCGCCCGTGGAACCGGACCGGTGGAACACCGCGAGTCGAGTTCCAAATCAGGCCCCAGACATAGTGTGTGCACGCTAGGAATAGGACATGGCGAAGGACCGGCGAGGGTACGAGGGGGCGCGGATCATCTCCGCGCTGGAACAGGCGTGGGCCGCGATCCGGGCGGCGAACGAGGAGGTTCCACGGGCGGTGATCATCACCGGGTCGGGGCAGCCGAACCGGAAGGGGAAGGACGGGAAGCCGGCGCCGCTGCGGCGGGGCCAGCACCGGCCGGACCGGTGGGCCGCGCTGCCGCTGGAGGGGGAGTCGCCGGGGGAGCGGCGCCTGCCGGAGGTGTTCGTGGCCGGCGAGCTGCTGCAGATCGGTGGCGAGGCGGTGATGGAGACGCTGCTGCGGGAGGCCGCCCACGGGATCGGGGCGGTTCGGGGGGAGAAGACGCAGAGCTCACAGGGTGGCCGGTGGCATAACCGGCGGTGGGCCGCCATCGCGCGCGAGCTCGGGCTGGAGCCGCCGGCGAAGGCGGAGCCGGTGGTGGGGTTCGCGCGGGCGAAGATGGGCGGTCCCGCGCGGGCGCACTTCGCGGCCGCGATCCGGGCGATCGACCGGGCGTCCCTGCCGTACCTGGACGGCGGGGAGGGCCAGGGCGAGGAGGAGCCCAACCCGAGGGCGAAGAAGAAGCCGGAGGAACGGACGGCGGGCAAGCGGGTGGCCGCGGACTGCGGATGCACTCCGCCGAGGCGGCTGCAGCTGACGCCGAAGAACCTGCAGGACGGCGCGATCCTCTGTGGAATCTGCGACGAGCCGTTCGTGGAACAGCGGCGGGCGGGGGTGGAACAGCCCGCCGTCGAGCAGCCCGAGGCGGAGCCAGCGGCCGCCGTCGAGGCCGACACGGAGGAGCCGGGCGCGGCCGGGGCCGGGGTGGTCGAGGTGGTGGTGGAACTGCCGGAGCCCCGGGTGGAACCGGGCCCCGCCGAGGTGGGCCGGGCGTTCCACCCGACTGTCGGCGCCGTCGCGGCGCTCGCGGCCGTCGAGGCCGGGACGGGCGGGCCGGTCGTCGCGGTCGATCCGCCGGCGGGGGCGGACGAGGCCGAGTGGGACATGACGGAGCCTCCGGAGGAGGCGGACTTCCCCGAGCCGGTGGCGGACGAGCTGGAGGGGTGAGGGTGGCCCGGAGGGGGCCCGCGCGGCGCGCAGCCGGGCGGGCCCCCTCCGGCGTTCCTGTCGCCCGCGTTCGGGCCCGGCTGGGAGGGTCCGTCCCGCACCCGCCGTCGAGGTGGCCGCAGGTGACCCCGGTACCGGCCCGGCCGGGCCGCCGACACCCGTTCGGCGCGGGGGTGGTGGGCACGCTCGCCGCCGTGCCAGCCCGGGTGGCTCCGCCTCCCCGGACCCCCCGATCTGACTGCAGGTCCCTGCCGAACCGCCCCCGGGCCGGTGGTCGGTTTCTGGCGTGCACTTGATAGACCGCCGGTTGCCTGCCGGCCGTTGGCTGATGACGGTTGGTAACAGTTCCGCGCTCCGGCCGCTGGCGGGCCGCCGTTGGTCGGTGCGGCTCGGCCGCCTGCCGGGCGGGGGTGGAGGCGCTGCCCGGCGCCCCCGGGCCGGTGGTCGGTTTCTGGCGTGCACTTGATAGACCGCCGGTTGCCTGCCGGCCGTTGGCTGATGACGGTTGGTAACAGTTCCGCGCTCCGGCCGCTGGCGGGCCGCCGTTGGTCGGTGCGGCTCGGCCGCCTGCCGGGC
>NZ_JBMVFA010000057.1:0-32325 GCF_049543595.1 Kitasatospora sp. NPDC094028
CTGAACCCGGCAACGCGGGTGCTGTACCAGGTGAACGGCGGCTCCGGAACGTCCTCCTCGGCGACCTGGCCGTCGACGCGGTCGGTGTCGGTCATGCTGCTCTCCCCTCCGCCGAGATCACGCACCGTCGCGTGATGTGGCCGCGACGTTACCGCGCGCCGGTGACAGCGGGGAGAGCGCCGGCTGTGGTCGGCCCGGCGGTGCCGCACCCGTGACCGGCCGGGCCCCGCACCGGTTGCACCGGTTTGACGACAACCCCGTCCTCTCCCCTGTCCTGACTCGACCGGGCCAACGAGCAACACCACGGCCGCAGCGAAGCCGGGAAGCCCGGCAAGGCCTCGGAACCGATGCTCACCGCGAAGGAGCGGGACGCCCTCGCCCGGGCCTGCGTCACCGGCCAGATCGCCGCCGGTTGGGTCCGTTCGCTGGCCTCCCGCCAGCACGCTATGCGGCCATCGCCCAGAACCTGCTCGACGACCAGATCGAGCAGACCACCGAGAGCGAATGAGCGGGGCCAGCCGGAATACGACAGAATGATGCCGTAGGGCCATGTTCTTGCTGGTCAACGGCATGTGATGCGCTGTCGGGCTCGTCACGGTAAATCGCGCATTTGCCGCGACGGCGGCTCCGGCGACCTGCGGGAACGCGGCTCCAGACGAAGATCAGGTGCCCGTATTTGCTGCAGCGGTCCCCTTCTGCCGTGTCCGGCTGCCCTCCGACTTCTCACCCATCTGCGGGAGCAGAAACCGGCTCCCTGCGGCTTCGTGCGGGCTGACGGACGGCGAGGACGAGATGCCCGGTCATTGGACCGATCAGCAAAGCGAGGGGGGAAGAGACGGCATGACCTGCTGGTCAGGGTGATCGTCAGGGGGTACTCAGGGGCGGGTCAGGGTGATCCCGAATCGATCAGGGGCGCCCGGGCAGGAAGACTCGAAGGCACACGAAACAGCAGTTCTAAGCCTTCCCGATCGGAGTCCGTATGTCCCTGCGCCGTCCGTCGGCCGTCTCCCTGGCCGCCGTCATGACCGCCGCCGCGCTGTGCGCCGTCGCCGTCCCCGCCCAGGCGGCCACCGGTGCTTCCCCTGGTCTGGACAGCGCCGCCCTGCACGAGGCGATCACCCCGCGCCAGGACGACGGCGTGGCCGGCGTCGTGGCCGAGGTGCACCGCGATGGGAAGACGTGGCAGGGCACGTCCGCCGACACCGTCACCAAGAAGCCGGTGAGCACCGGGGCGCACTTCCGGATCGGCAGCATCGGCAAGCCGATGGAAGCCGTGATACTCCTGCAGCTCTCTGCCGAGGGCCGTGTCGACCTGGACCAGAGCGTCCAGCACTACCTGCCCGGGCTGCTGCCCGAGGACAGGTTCAAGGAGCCCGTCACCGTACGGCAGTTACTCAACCACACCAGCGGACTGCCCCAGGACTTCGAGGGCGCACCGCCGACCTCCCAGGACGAGGCGATCGACGGCCGCTTCGACTCCCTCAGTTTCGATCAGATCATCCAGCAGACGCTGCGCCCCGAGGGGCGTCCGGGGCCCGGCCCGCGCTTCAGCCCCGGCACCGAGCAGGAGTACAACTCCTTCGGCTACCGCATCGCCGGCAAGCTCATCGAGACCCTCACCGGCCACTCCTTCCACGACGAGGTGACCAGGCGCATCCTCGAACCGCTCGGGATGCGCCACACAGCCACCTCAGTGCCGGGCCACGCCACGTCCGTGCCCCGCCCGTACCTCTCCGGCTACCTGCCGCGCAGCACCGGCCGACTCGTCGACGTCAACGAACAGGGCGGTCTGCCCTCCAGCATGACCTCCACCACCGCCGACCTCGACCGCTTCATCACCGGCCTCTTCACCGGCCGCCTCCTGCGCCCGGCCCAGCAGGCCGAACTCTTCACCGTCCCGCGCGGCACCGACGGCAAGCCCCTGCCCTACGCCAGCTCCTCCAACTGCAACCTGGGCCCTGCCAAGGGCACCGCCTGTTTCAGCGTCGGCCTGATGTCCTCCCCGCTCCCCGACGGCACCCTCCTGTGGGGCAAGACGGGAAGCGACATGGGCTACAAGTCCGGCGTCTTCGCCACCCGCGACCTGAACCGCCGGATCGTCTACGCGGCGGGCACCTCCTCGGCCAACGACCGCGCCGCTGCGATAGCCCAGCGCCTGGCCCTCGCTGCTTTCGCAGGCTGAGGGTCACCCGTCCCGGCTTGCATCGCATGCCGTTGACCAGAAGAACGGCATCGTTCTGTCGTATTCCGGCTGGCCCCGATGAGTATCCTGCCGATTCAGAGGTGACGAACGGTCATGTCCCCATTCGTGGGGTAGCCGATCAATCGGCGGGCGTGTTGGTGGTGTTGGGTAGCGCGGGGGCGCTTTCGGGGAGCTTGGTGGGGTAGATCCGGTCCATGCTGCCCTCGGGTAGGTAGCGGCGGGGGAAGGTTCTAAGTAGCCCGCGACGCTCGATGATCGGGCCGGCGGGGCCGGCTCAGGTGTTGGTGTGCTGGGGCAGCAGCAGCTCGGCCAGTGTCCCGCCGCCGGGGGCCGGGGAGAGCTGGGCGGTGCCGCGGTGAAGTTCGGCCACCCAGCGGACGATGGCGAGGCCGGTGCCGGTTCCGGTGCTCGCAGGCCCGGTGACGCGGCGTTCGAAGACCCGGGTGCGGTCCTTGGCCGGGACGCCGGGGCCGTGGTCCCGTACGGTGACGCGGCCGGGGGTGACGCTCACCTCGACCGGGGTTCCGCCGCCGTGCCGCAGCGCGTTCTCGACGAGGTTGCGGACGGCCTGGGCGAGCAGTTCGGGGTCGCCGTTGACGATGGCGGCTTCGGTGGTGAGGGTGACGCCGCTGTGGTCGGGGAGTTCCTCGACGGTCTGTTCGACGAGCTGGTCGAGCCGTAGTGGGGTCAGCTCGATGTCCTGGGTGCCGGCTTCGACGCGGGCGCGGGCCAGCAGGCCGGTGACCAGGCGGCCCAGGCGGTCGACCAGCCGGACGGCCTCGTCCAGGGCCTCTGGTGCCCGGGCCGGCGTGGTGCTGCCGTTCTCGACCACCAGCCGCAGGGTGGCCAGCGGGGTGCGCAGTTCGTGGGCCGCCTCGGCGAGGAACTGCTCCTGCTGTTCGAGCCCCCGCAGGGCAGGTCGCATGGCCCGTCCGGACAGGAGGTGGCCGACTGCGGCGGCGGCCAGCACCAGGGTCGCGCAGCCCGCGGCCAGCCAGTGCAGCAGTCGGGTGTGGGCGGCCAGGCTCTGGGCGGGGTCGGCGCCGACCAGGACGGCGGCGCCGATCCTGTCGTCGTCCCAGATCGGGGCCGCGGCCCACCGGTATTCCCGGCCGTCGACGTCGGCGCTGATCAGGACGGTCTCCTGGTCGTGCTGGACCTGCTGCCAGATCTCGTCCAGCGCCGCCTGGCCGGGCAGGGCGGTGGGGGAATCGCGTGCGTAGCGGATCTGCGGCCGGGTGTGGCCGGGTGCCTGGAGGACTCCGAGCCTCTCGGCGCTGCGGGCCAGGTCGTCCTCCGACAGCGCGTCGAGGTGCAGGACGCCGCCGTCGTAGTACAGCGTGCGGGCGAGCCCGTCCGCCCGGTGGCTGACGGCGTGGTCGAGTTCGGCCGTCCGGGACCGGCCGTCGGTGCGCACGGCGATGACGGCGAGCACCAGTAGGCAGGCGGCGGTGGTCGCGGCGAACAGCAGGGTCATCGCCCGGCGGGCGCGGTGCAGGCGCGCGACGGCGGGGGTGCGCGGCGTCACAGGCCGGTGGCCTGGTCGTCGATGCGGTAGCCGACGCCGCGCACCGTGTGGATGAGCTCGGGCGGGCCCAGTTTGCGCCGCAGCTGGCCTATGAGGACGTCGACGACGTTGGAGAGCGGTTCGGCCTGCTCGTCCCAGCAGCGTTCGATCAGGTCGGTGCGGGTGACGGCCTCGCCGGCCCGCAGCATCAGGACCTCCAGAACGGAGAACTCCTTCGCGGTGAGGGTCAGGAGCACGCCCGCCCGCCGCACTCGGCGGCGCGGCAGGTCGAGTTCCAGGTCGCCGACCCGCAGTTCGGGCAGCCGTGCGGGCTGGCCGCGGCGGCACAGGGTGCGGACCCGGGCGCTGAGTTCGGCGAAGGCGAACGGCTTGACGAGGTAGTCGTCGGCACCGTGCTCGAAGCCGGCCACGCGGTCGGTGACCGCGTCGAGGGCGGTGAGCAGGAGGACGGGCAGGGTGGAGCCCTGCGTGCGCTGGGCGGCGAGGAGGGTGAGCGCGTCGCCGTCGGGCAGGGTGCGGTCCGCGATGAGGCAGTCGTAGGTGTTGACCGCGAGCTTGAAGTCGGCCTCGGCGAGATCACCGGCGAAGTCGACGGCGAAGCCCGCTTCGCGCAGGCCTCTGATGATCACGGGGCCGAGTTCGGGGTCGTCCTCAAGGACAAGTACACGCATGACGGGCGAGCCTACTGGGTCGAAAAGGGCACGAACGCCGCCGTAGCAGTGCTTAACCGTTATGTCCGGCCGGTGCCCCGGGGCACGAGCGCGTCACGCCGCTGCCGGCGGGAGTTCCGCGTGCGGGGCGGGGTCGGGGGCGGGGTGCCGGTGCCGTCTGAGGACCGGGGAAGCGGGGGCGTGAGGGCCGGCGGGGCGGCTGCCCGGTCTTCCTCATGTTGGCCTCATTCGCCGGCTGAGAGTGTGCGGGCATGGCAAAAATTCGCACTCGTGTCATCGGTATGACCGCCGCAGGCGTGGCCGCTTCGGTCGTCGCGGTCTTCTGTGTCCAGTCCGCTCAGGGGTCGGACGCCCTGGCGGGAGGTCCGCGTGCCGAGGTCCGTGTGGATCAGGTCGGTTACACGCCGGGTGAGACCAAGCATGCCTACCTGATGACCTCACTTCCTGCGGCGGCGACGGCGTCCTTCCGGGTACGTGACACAGCCGGGCACGAGGTGTTCAGCGGCAAGGTCGGCGCCTCCACCGGCCGGTGGAACGACACCTACCGGAACGTGCACATCCTTGACCTGTCCGGCCTGACCGAGCCCGGCGACTACCGGGTGGAGGTGGCCGGGCGCGTCGAGGCGGTCTCCCCGCAGTTCCACATCGCACCCGCCGGTGAGCTGTTCGGCAAGCTCGTCCAGGACAACATCGGCTTCTTCCAGGCCCAGCGCGACGGGGCCGACGTCGTGCCCACCAAACTGCGGCGCCAGCCCTCCCACCTCGCGGACCGCCAGGCCACCGTCTACGACACCCCCGCCTACGACGCCGACGAGAAGGTCCTGACCGCGCCCCTCAAGCCGGTCGGCGGCCCTGTCGACGTCTCCGGCGGCTGGAACGATGCCGGCGACTTCCTCAAGTTCACGCACACCGCCTCCTACTCCACCGCCAGTCTCCTGCTCGCACAGCGGACCACGCCCGTCGGCGGTAAGGAGCTGGCCGCCGAGGCCCGCCACGGGCTCGACTGGCTCGACAAGATGTGGGACGACAAGTCCCGCACCCTCTACGTCCAGGTCGGCCTGGGCAAGGGCGACACCGACGACGGCTCCGGCAAGATCCGCTCCGACCACGACGACTGGCGCTTGCCCGAGGCCGACGACGCCCTGCAGGTCGAGCCCGGCGACCCGAACTACATGATCAAGCACCGCCCGGTCTTCCGCGCGGCACCCCCCGGCAAGCCCATCAGCCCCAACCTCGCCGGGCGCGTGGCCGCGACCTTCGCCCTGGCCGCACAGCTGGACGCCGCCGACAACCCCGAGCAGGCACACGAGGAGCTGGAGAAGGCCGCGCACGTCTACGCGCTCGCCGACACCGCTCCCGGCGACCACCTCGTCACCGCCTTCCCGCCCAGCTTCTACCCCGAGGCGTCCTGGCAGGACGACATGGAATTCGGCGCCACCGAGATGGCCCTCGCCGCGCGGGCCCTCGACGACGGCCGGGCGGCCGGCTGGACCAAGCAGGCCGGCCACTGGGCCAAGCAGTACATCGCCTCCGACACCCTCGGCACCCTCGGACTCGGCGACGTCAGCGCACTCGCGCACGCCGATCTCGCCAAGCTTCTCGACTCCGGCGCCAAGGGCACCGAGGTCACCCGCGGCGACCTCGTCGCCGACCTCAGGCGCCAGCTCGACGACGGCAGCTCCCGCGCGGCCAAGGACCCCTTCCGGGCCGGCGCCGTCTACACCGACTTCGACTCCGTGCCCCACACCTTCGGCCTGGCCGCCACCGCCCAGCTGTACCAGCGCGTGACCGGCGACTCCCACTACGACGCGTTCGCCACCCAGCAGCGCAACTGGACGCTGGGCGCCAACGCCTGGGGCTCCTCCTTCGTCATCGGAGCCGGCAGCACCTTCCCGCACTGCCCCGAACACCAGCCCGCCAACCTCGCCGGCGACCTGAACGGCGAAGGCGACATCCTCCGGGGCGGCGTCGTCAACGGCCCCAACGCGGCCGAGAAGCTCAAGGACCTCAACTCCTTCCCCGGCATGCGCAAGTGCCCGACCAACGACGGCAACCCCTTCGCCGCGTTCGACGGCCACGGCAGCGGCTTCATGGACCACGTGGGCGCCTGGCAGACCGTCGAATCCGCAGACGACTTCACCGCCACCGCCCTGCTCTCCTTCACCCTCTCCGCCGCACCCGGCGCCGAGATCACCCGCGGCTGACGCCAAGCAGCCCGCCACCGCGCACCGGACGAGCTGATGTAAGGCCGCGGTGAGCCGATCCGGCCTGTGTGCAACCGCATCAGTGACTGTCGCCGCGCCGAAGCCGTCGACGGCAAGTCCCGCGCACGACGGCCGGCCTGGCCGCACTCCGCCGGACGGAGTTCATCACCATCGCGTTCGACCAAGAGTCCGGGGATTCCATTCGAACCACCCGAGTCGAGGTACAGCGCGCTTGTGCCGCCAGGGCGATCATCACGTCCGGCACCGTCAAGGCCTCGTCCGCACACCGCACCCCGGCCTCCGGCGCGGCCAGCGCATCACGGTGACCGTGACCGGCTTCGGCGAGGAACCCGACATGGTGGTGGTCAGCCGGGACGTCCCGGCCGGGCGCGTCGCGCTGCGGCCGGCGCGCTCGTGGCCTCTCGGTGGGTTCGGGGCTGCCGGCCGCTGCGCCGATAACGGCCGGGTCGGACTCGGAGCCGGGGGAACGGGATCTCGCCGTGACTGCGGTCGGTTCGAGCTTGGCAGGGGTTACCCGCCTGGCGGGTGCGCCGGTGTCTCGGTCGAGTTGGCGGCGGGCCGAGGGATGGGGCACTGGCTGCTGCCCTGAGCGGGCCGCCCGTCGGGTCCGGACACCACGACCGTGACCCCCGTCGTCGCGGTGTCCGGGTCCTCGGTCTGGCGTGCCGCGGCGGCCGTGCAGACCAGTTGCCGGGTGGCCAGCGGCGACAACGGTCCGGTGCCCGCGGCAAGCTGTAGCCTCACTTCGGCGCCGCTCGCGCTAATCGTCGGGGCGGGGATGCGGGTCAGCGCGGTCGTCAAACCGAACTGACGGTCCCGCATGTCTGGGCCCGCGAGCAGGAGTTGAACGGCCGTGCGTACGTCGACCGGGTTGGTGAGCTCACGGACTGCCGGGACCACGCGGCCGTCCGCGACGAAGAAGATCAGCGCTTTGGGCTGGATCCCGGTGGCCGGGTCGCCGGACTGGATCACGCCGGTCGTGGGAATCCCGCAGCCGGACAGCAGCAGGACTGCGGCGGCGAGCAGAATCGTGCGCCTCATGACCGCTCCTCCTCTCGGAGCTCGGGGAGGGGGAGTTCGACAATGAACCGGGCGCCGCCGTGGGGGTGGTTGGCCGCGCGGATGGTGCCGCCGTGGAGGTGCACGTTCTCGGCGGTGATAGCGAGACCCAGGCCGCTGCCCTGCGTGCGGGTGCGGGCGGTGTCGGACTTGTAGAAGCGGTCGAAGATGTGCGGCAGGACGCTCTCGGGGATGCCGGGCCCGGTGTCCTGTACCTCGATCGCCGCCCACCTCTCGGTTCCGTGCGCGCCGTCGCGGGCGGGCCGCGGGTCCACGTGCAGGGAGAGCCGTACCGGCGGTGCCCCGTGCCGCAGCGCGTTCGCGATCAGGTTCGCGACGATCACGTCAAGGCGGCGGGGGTCCACCCGGCCGCGTAGCGCGGCGGGCTCGGGTAGCCGGGTGTCCACGTGGTTCTGCCAGCCCCGGGCGATGAGGGTGCGCTGGATGGACTCGGCGAGGTCGATGTCGTCCAGGTGCAGGGCGGCGGCGCCGGCGTCGAAGCGGGAGATCTCCATGAGATCCTCCACCAGTCGGGCCAGGTTGGCGGTCTCCTGGCTGATCAGCCGGACGGCGGCGGCGGTGTCGGGGTCGAGCCCGGCGGCGTCCTCGTCGAGGATGTCGGTGACGACCGACATGGCCGCGAGGGGGGTGCGCAGTTCGTGGGAGACATCCGCGGCGAAGCGGCGGGCCTTGGTCTCCATGCGGCGCAGTTCGGCGACCGATTCCTCCAGGGCGGCGGCGGTCTCGTTGAACGTGTGGGACAGGTCGGCGAGTTCGTCGGAGCCCTGGACGGCCAGACGGGTGTCGAGTCGTCCCTCGGCGATGCGCCGGGTGGCCTGGCGCAGGTCCCGTACCGGGCGCAGCACGCCCCGGGCGGCCAGGAGTGCGAGGAGCACGGCCAGGACCAAGGCCAGGAGAGTGGCCCCTTCCGCGGCTGAGACGAGGGCCTGGACGTAGGCCTGTTCGGCGGTTTGAGGTACGACCACGAAGACGGTGAGGCCGGTGGCCGCGCGCTTGTGGTCCGGCGAGGCGAACGTGACCGGCATGCCGACGACCAGGTCGGAGCGGCCGGCGACGGTCACGCGCTGGAAGACGGTCGGCGTGTGGGTGGTGGCGGCGGTGCGCAGGGCGGGCGTCAGTTCGGTGAACGGGTCCTGTGGTGCCGAGGTGGCATTCAAGCCGCGATAGGTGGCCATGACCCGCCATTGCCGTGTGGGATCGGCCTCAGCGACGTTCACCGCGAGGGCTTCCAGGTCCTGCTGCGTAGGCGGGAAGGTGAGGCCCCAGGCGAGGGTGTCGATTCGGTTCCGCACGAGGCGTATGACGGTGTCCTGGCTCTGCTGGAGGATGCCCGTGCGGGCCTCACGGAACGTCAGAGCGCCCGTGGACAGCACAGCGAGGGCGGCCACCAGCGCGAAGGCCGCGACCAGTCTGATTCGCAGGCCGCCTGGCAGCAGTCGATGCCGCGACCGTTGGCGCGGAGGGGAGGTGTGTGGGGACAAGGGGGCCGTCACCGGGGGCTGTGGAACCGGTAGCCGAAGCCCCGGACGGTCTGGATGTAGCGCGGCTGCCGCGGGGGCTCGCCCATCTTGGTCCGAAGTCGTTTGACGCAGGCGTCCACCAGCCGGACGTCGCCGTGGTAGCTGTGTTCCCAGACGGCTTCCAGGAGTTGCTGGCGGCTGAACACCTGGCCGGGGGCGGCGGACAGTGTCAGCAGCAGCCGCAGTTCGGACGGGGCGAGCTGGACCGCCGCTCCCCCGCAGGTGACGGCGAGTGCGGCTCGGTCGATGCGCAGTTCGCCGTGCGTCTCGGCTGCCGGAGCGGCGCCCTCGGGCGACGGACCGGTTTCGACGCGGCGCAGTACGGCGCGGATCCTGGCATCCAGGACGCGGGCCTGGACGGGCTTGACCACGTAGTCGTCCGCCCCGGTCTCCAGTCCGACCACGATGTCCACGTCGTCGCCTCTGGCCGTCATCATGATGATCGGGAGCTGGCTGTCCGCGCGGACGCGGCGGCAGACCTCAAGGCCACCGATTCCGGGCAGCATCAGATCGAGCACCATGACATCCGGCTGGAACGACCGGAGCTGGGCCAGCCCGTCCTCCCCGGTCTCGGCCGCGGCGACTTCGTGCCCTTGGCGGCGTAGTGCAAGCCGGGCGCCTTCGCGGACAGCGGGGTCGTCTTCAACCAGTAGGACACGAGACATGAGGTCAGTATCGGTGCAGGCCGCCGGTCGGCCCGAACACTGTTACCTGATGATCACAATGCGGGAGCTGTTGCGGTTCGGTCATATTCCCAGCCCGGTTTCGATCACATACGCGGGCCAGTCTGAACGTCTGTGAGCACATCACGTCGAACTCGCCTTCCCGCGCAGGCACTTTCGAGCATCGGATCCCCGCCCGGCGGCGAACGGCCTGACCAGCTCAAGCTCCCCGGCGGCACGGTCCCCCGCCGTGCCGCCGGGGTCGTTCGCGCGCTCCCACCCTCCCGAACCGAAGGCAGCCGCCATGGCCGAGACGGATCCGTCCTCGCACCGGGCCGCCCCCGCCGCCGGGTGCCGCACCCCTCGCCGGCATACCCGGCGCAAGGGCGTGCTGGGTGTGGCTGTCCTTGCCGTCCTGCTGGTGTGCACCGGCCCGGCGGACTTCACCGTCCACCTCGCCTCACCCCGCACCGGCTCGACACCTGAGCGGTCGGCCCGGCATTCGAGCGGTCGACGTGTAACCGAAATCCCTCCCCGACGTCGCCTCAAGGGGAGGAATTCGAACGAGAGTCCAGATCATGGAGGGGCGCGCATTGCCTGCCGACAGTCGCCACCAGGCCAAGCGGAGTCCGAGCCGGGGCAGGAGGGCCGGGCTGCGGCTGCGTCGGCCGGCCCGGGCCCTGGTCCGTCCCGAGCGCCGCAAGCCCCGGCGGCCCAAGGGCTACCCCCGGCCGGACCGCACCGGGCTGCGCCGCTGGCTGCCGTCCTGGCGGCACCTGCTGCGGATCACACTGCTCGGCCTCGCCTGCCTGGTGGGCCTGGCCTGCTACGCCTACCACGAGACGGAGATCCCCACCGACCTCAAGGCCTTCGCCACCCAGCAGAACAACGTCTACTTCTGGGCCGACGGCACCGAGATGGCCCGCATCGGCGACACCAACCGGGAGGACATCCCGCTGAGCCAGATCCCGCAGGGGGTGCAGTGGGCGGCGCTGGCCGCCGAGAACGAGACCTTCTACTCGGACCGGGGTGTGAACCTCCAGGGCATGCTGCGGGCGGTCTACAACATGGCGAGTGGTGGTGGTACGCAGGGCGGCTCCACCATCACCCAGCAGTACGTGAAGAACGCCTACCTGAACCAGCGCCAGACCATCGGTCGCAAGCTCACCGAGATCTTCATGTCGGTCAAGCTCGACCGGAAGCTGAGCAAGCAGCAGATCCTGGAGGGCTACCTCAACACCAGCTGGTTCGGCCGCGGCGGCTTCGGCATCGAGCGGGCGGCCCAGGCCTACTACGGCGAGGACGTCTCCCAGCTCAACCCGAGCCAGGGCGCCTTCCTGGCCGCTCTGCTCAAGGGCGCCGGACTCTACGACCCGGCGATCAGCCCGGCGAACCACCAGCGTGCGGTGGACCGGTGGAACTGGATCCTGGACCGCATGGTCAAGATCGGCAAGCTCTCACCGGCCGAGCGGGCGACCTACACCACCTTCCCCGAGCCCCAGGCGCCGCCCAAGCAGGCTGGCCTCAGCGGCCAGACCGGCTACCTGGTGGGCATGGTCCGCCAGTACGTGACCTCGCGCACCGGCATCACCGATGCCCAGTTCGACCTCGGCGGCTACCAGATCTACACCACCTTCGAGAAGCCCGCGGAGAACGCGCTGACCGCCGCGGTGAAGGCCGCGTCGGACCGGCTGAAGGCCGACGACCAGCTGCGGGTGGGCGCCGCCTCGGTGGCCACCGACGGCCGGGTGCTCGCCGTCTACGGCGGCCCCGACTACCTCAAACAGGGCTACGACAACGCCAATTCGGCGATCGTGCAGGCCGGCTCCGCCTTCACCCCGTTCGTGTACGCCGCAGGGCTCGGCCAGGGCGTGCATCGGCAGGTGGACGGCGGCCGCACGCCCGTCTTCCCGAGCACCACCTACAACGGCGACGACCAGGCGCCGATGCAGACCGCGCAGGGCCCGTACTGGGACCGCAACGGGAAGATCGTCAAGGGGGTCAACGACGGCGGCAAGTCCTTCGGGACGATCACCTTGCAGGAGGCGGTGGCGCAGTCGGCCAACAGCCCGATGGAGCAACTCGGCCTGGATGTCGGCCTGGACCGGGTCCGGCAGACCGCCACCTCGCTGGGACTGCTGCCGGACAGCATGGGCCCCCAGGTGCCGGCATTCTCGCTCGGCAACTCCACCCCGAGCGCTGTCCGGATGGCCGACGCCTACGGCACCTTCGCCGCCGGGGGCGTGCACACCGACCCGTACTCGGTGCTGCGGATCACCCGCAACGGGTCCGGCGTCGGTCTCGACAGGCCGACGGCCACCCGGGTGCTGAGCCCGCAGGTGGCGCAGCACGTCGACGCGGCGCTGACCGAGGCGGTGCAGCACGGCACCGGGCAGGGAGCCCGGCTGCCCGACCGCCCGGTCGCCGGCAAGACCGGCACCACCCGGGACAACACCGCCGGCTGGTTCGTCGGCTACAGCGGCAAGGTGTCCACGGCGGTCGCGGTGTTCCGGCTGGACGCGCGCAGCGTGCAGACGCTGCCGCTGGACGGGCAGGGCGACCCGGCCAAGTCCGCGGCGGCAACCGCCTTCCCGGAGGACGTCTGGAGCAGCTACGAGAAGGACCTGCCGGCGGGGTGAGTCCACGAGCCTGGAATCGGGATCCCATGCCGCTCGGACGGGCGGTGACGCCGGGGACGTGGACACAGCGGGTCTTTGATCTCCAAGAAGACGTAGATGCGCCTGAGGAAGAGGTCCGGGGAACAGTGATCGGGGAGTGCGGGGGTGGCGGACGGCCATGACGGAGCAGGGGCGGGGCAGCGCCGTCTCGCAGCCGGTGGCGGCGCCACCCGGCAGGCGGCGCGGCAGGCGGCGGATCGGCTCGCTTGAGCTGCTGGTGGCCGGCATGGTGCTGCTGCTCGTGGGGCGGCAGTGGCCGGCCGGATGGTTCACCGCCCCCGGGGTGCAGGCCTGGGCGACGGTCTTCGTGGCCATCTGCGTGCAGGCTGTGCCGTTCCTGGTGCTGGGGACGGTGCTCTCGGCGGCGATCACCGCGCTGGTGCCGGCCTCGTTCCTGGAGCGGGCACTGCCCAGGCGGGCGGCGCTCGCGGTGCCAGCGGCGGGGTTGGCCGGGGCGGTGCTGCCGGGCTGTGAGTGCGCCTCGGTGCCGGTGGCGGACGGCCTGATCGCGCGCGGGGTTGCGCCGGCCGCCGCGCTGGCTTTCCTGCTCTCCGCGCCGGCGATCAACCCGGTGGTGCTCACCGCGACGGCGGTGGCCTTCCCCGGCCGGCCGGCGATGGTGCTGGCCCGGTTCGGGGCCTCGCTGGTCACCGCCGTCGTCGTGGGCTGGTTGTGGGCTCGGTTCGGTCGGCCGGAATGGCTGCGGCCCTCGGTGCGGCGGGAGCGGGGAGCCGGGCAGGGGCGGTGGACGGCGTTCCGAGCGGCGTTCGCGCACGAGTTCCTGCGCGCGGCCGGGTTCCTGGTGATCGGTGGCATCACCGCGGCCACGCTGAACGTGGTGGTTCCCCGGGACTGGCTTGGTGGCGTCGCCCACCTGTCCGGCGTCTCGGTGCTGGTGCTCGCGCTGTTGGCGGTGCTGCTGGCGGTCTGCTCGGAGGCGGACGCGTTCGTCGCGGCCAGCCTCAGCGTGTTCCCGCTCGCGGCTCGGTTGGCCTTCATGGTGGTCGGTCCGATGGTGGACGTGAAACTGGTGGCGATGCAGGCCGGCACCTTCGGCTGGTCCTTCGCCTGGCGCTTCTCGGGGACCACGTTCACGGTGGCCGTCGCGGCTTCGGCGGTGGCGGGGTGGTGGCTGCGATGAGGCGTGAGGCGCAGGCGATCCTGCTGGTGCTGCTGGGCACCGCGGTGCTGCGGATCTCGCTCCTCAGCGACGCCTATCTGCGCTACGTACGGGCGGCGCTGCGGCCGTACCTGATCGCCGCCGGAGTGGTGGTCGTGCTGCTGGGTGTGCTGACCGCCGCAGTGGCGCTGCGCGCGGATGGGGACCACGACGTCCACGGCCACGACGCGAACAGCCACGATGCCCACGGCCACAGCCATGACCTGCGGATCGCCTGGCTGCTCGTCCTCCCGGTGATCGCCATCCTTCTGGTCTCCCCGCCCGCCCTCGGCCCCTACACCGCCCAGCACGCCGGGAACACCATGGCCAAGCCCGACACGGCCGCCACCGGCTTCCCGCCGTTGCCGACCGGCGATCCGCTCCCGCTGCCGCTGGCCGAGTTCGACGTCCGGGCCGCGTGGGACACCACCGAACCGCTGCTGGGGCGTCGGGTGAAGCTGCTGGGCTTCGTCACGCCGAAGAGCGGCGGTGGCTGGTACGTCACCCGTCTGGTGATCAGCTGCTGCGCGGCCGACGCGGTGACCTACAAGGTCGAGATCCGCGGCATGCCGATGCCGCCGACGAACAGTTGGGTGGAGGTGACCGGGGTCTGGCAGCCGGACCCGGCGCAGGCCCGGTCTGATGCCGTGCCGGCCCTCAACGCGGCCCAGGTGACGGCAGTTCCCCAGCCGCGCGATCCGTACGAGTGAAGGTCGTCGCCATCCGTGCGGGCGACCGATGTGACAGCCATCGGCGTCTCCCCCATAGGGAGATCACTTCCATGAACGAGGTTGACAATGAAGACCACCCGTCGTACCACGCTGCTGCTGAGCGGTGGCATCGGACTGGCCGCCGTGCTCGCGCTGGTTCCCGCCACGCCGGGCCCGGGCGGCCATCCGGGGGCCGCCGGGGCGACGCCGGAGAGTGCCGTGCCGAGCAGCCCGGAGGCCGGCCGTCCGAGCCCTTCGGCCAGCCAGACGTGGGACGGCACGGTCCACGTGCTCGGTGACGGGTCCACCTCCGACACCGGACCGGAGCCCAAGCAGCCAGTGCCGCAGAAGCTGAAGCCGGGCGAAAAGCCGCCGCAGTTCGTGGTCTTCTCCTGGGACGGCGCGCTGGAGGGCGACGAGCACCTGTTCTCGCACTTCCTCCAGGTGGCGGAGCAGAGCAACGCCCAGATGACGTTCTTCCTGACCGGCATCTACCTGCTGCCCAAATCCAAGCGCTACCTCTACCACCCGCCCCAGCACCCGGTGGGCACCTCGGCCATCGACTTCCCGACCGACCAGCACATCAAGGACACCCTCGCGCAGCTGCGGCAGGCCTGGGCGGACGGCGACGAGATCGGCACCCACTTCAACGGGCACTTCTGCTCGCCCACCCCCGGCGGCGGCGGCACCTGGAGCAGCTCCGAGTGGCTGAGCGAGACCCAGCAGGCCTACTCCTTCGTGGAGAACTGGAAGACCAACACCGGCTACAACGACATCCCGCCGCTACCCTTCGACTACCAGAAGGAGCTGGTCGGCGGCCGGGCGCCGTGCCTGGAGGGTCAGACCAACCTGCTGCCGGTCGAGAAGCAGCTGGGCTGGCGCTACGACGCCAGCTCGCCGGGCGACTTCCAGATATGGCCGACCAGGACGAACGGCATCTGGAACTTCCCTCTGCAGCAACTCCCTTACCCCAAAAAGAACTTCCAGGTCCTCTCGATGGACTTCAACTTCCTGGCCAACCAGTCCGGCGGCTACCAGTCGGACGACACGTCGAAGTACCCGGGCTGGGAGAAGGAGACCCGGGACGGCTACCTCAACGGCTTCGAGCGGGCCTACAACGGCAGCCGGGCACCGCTGTTCATCGGGAACCACTTCGAGACCTGGAACGGCGGCATCTACATGAAGGCGGTCGAGGACGTGATGCGGACCGCCTGCACGAAGCCGGACGTGCGCTGCGTCTCGTTCAAGGAGCTCGCCGACTGGCTGGACGTCCAGGACCCCAGCGTGCTCGCCCGGCTGCGCACCCTGGATCCGGGCCAGGCACCGGACTGGGCGAGCTTCGTCAAGAAGTGACCTGCCGGGAGTAACTGCCTCACCGTCAAGAACGGGTCGTCGGGAACGGCCCCCGGCCTGCCGACGCACGGCCGCCTTCGACGCCTGAAAGGCAGCGTGGCGCGCGGCGGTCGCCGGCGGGCTCCTTCATGCGGGAGTACCGCTTGACGGTGTTCAGCGCGACATCAAGGCGGCGGGCGCATTCGAGGAGGCCGGCCCTGGCCGAGCAGGGTCGTGCACTCGCTTCCAGCGCTCGCGGGTGGTCTGCTCGCGCACGCCCCCGGGCCGGACGGGGTTCACGGCGGTGGCCCGGCAGGCGGGGTGGGAGCGGGAGAGGCGGGCGCCCGCCCGGCCCGCTAACTCCTTGACCGCCGCGCCGAGCCGGTCGGCCAGGCGCCGGGCGTCACCCCCTCAATGACGAGGGCCGGCAGCCCCGAAAACACCGCGCTCACAAGCTCGTTGACACCGCGCGCACCATGCCAACGACCCCGCCGTCACACTTCGTCACCACCGATTACGGGACAGCGCCGAAGACCGTACAGACCCGCCCTCGCCGTCCGGGAAGTAGTTGGAGCGGTTCCGAGCGACGCGAGGGGCCCGCGTCCGCTGTGTGGAGTGCGGCAGCGGACGCGGGCACTACGGGCCTATCCGGGGGTGGGATGCCCGGCCGGGTGGGTTACAGGGTGCTGCACTGCCCCGCGCGGGCGCCGGTGACGGTGTTGGGGTGGCCGTCGTTGGTGGGGGGCGGGGTGTTGCCGAAGCAGGCCAGGGAGCCTGCGATGGTGTTGCCCTCGATCTCGGGGCGGTTGTCCTCGGGGAAGGGCCCGGTGCCGGTGTTGCCGGAGACCGCCAGGGATCCGCCGATGTGGTTGCCGACGGCCTCCAGGCCGCCGGTGTTGTTCGCCAGCGAGACCGACGACCCGATCAGATTGGCGGCGCAGTGGTCGTCGCCGGGATCGCCGATGACGACGAACCTGCTCGCTCCGTCGACGGCCAGGAAGCCGGTGGCGGTGGTGCCGCACACCCCGACCAGGGTGGAGCCGAAGGAGGAGACGCTGCCCTGGACGGTGGAGCTGCCGATGAACAGGGCGGTGCCTGGGCCGGCTGCGACGCTGCCGTGGACGGTGCCGCCGAGGATGCAGGTGCTCTCGCCGGTGGCCACGACGCTGGCCACGGAGCCGGTGACGGTGCGCGCGCAGTTGACCGTCTGGGTGGCGCTCTCCAGCGCGGGGGCCGGGTAGGTGCCGTCGCCGCTGTACTGGGCGGTCAGGGTGTGGCTGCCGGGCAGCAGGTTCGACCAGGTCAGCTGGGCCTGGGCGCAGTGGTCGCCGCCACCCGGGGTCAGGGGGGCGGTGCCGAGGGTGGCGCCGGCGTCGGCGAAGGTGACGGTGCCGGTCGGAATCGCGGTGGAGCCGCCGTTGGGGCAGACGGTGTCGGTGAGCGTGACCGGGTGTCCGAACAGCGACGGGTTCGGCGAGGTCGTGAGCGTGGTCGTCACCGTGGGCTGGCTGGTGTAGCTGATGGTGATACTCGCGGCGGCGCTGGTCACCGTCGGGCCGGTGCCGCCGACGGGGACGAGGGACGAGCCACCGCCCCCGCCACCCCCACTCCCCGCCGGGCTGGTCGAGGGGTTGATGTTGCCGCCGCCGCCTCCGCCGTAGAAGCCGGCGCCGCCTCCGCCGCCCGTGTTCAGGCCGCCGTTGCCGCCGGTGCCGAGCGTGCCGGGCGTACCGGACGGTGTCCCGCCGCCCCCGGCTCCGCCGGCACCGCCTTGGGTGGCCGTGCCCGCCCCGCCGCCGGTTCCTCCGCTGCACGCCCCGTCCGCGCCCGGCTGGCCGGCATCCCCACCCGGGCTTCCCGGGCAGGGGTTCTGAGCGGCTTCACCGGCTCCACCGCCGCCCGCGGCCACGATGAGACGGGAGTCGGTGGTGGTGAGGGGGACGGTGCGGGGTTGGGTGCGGATGTCGGAGGCTCCGCCACCGCCGCCGCCGAAGTGGGTGTTGCCGCCGCCGTTGAAGCCGCCGGTGCACAGCGACGTCGGGTAGCAGGATCCGTTGTTGGTGGCGGTGCCGCCGACTTCGACGTAGAGCGTCTGCCCGCCGGACAGTCCGGTGAGGGTGCCCGACACCTGAGCGCCACGGCCGCCGCTCGCGTGACCGAGCCCCTCCAGGCCGCCGGCCGCGCCGATCGCCGTGACGTCGACCTGCGTGACACCTGCCGGGACGGTGAAGGTCTGCTCGGCGCCGGTGAACGCGAACGTACAGGTGGTGGTGGGGCCGGACACCACACAGGTGCCCTGCGCGTGGGCGGGCACCGACAACGCCACCGGGGCGACGGCCGCGGCGCAGAACACACCGGCCGCCACGGCCAGCACCCGGCCCCGACGCCCGACCGAACCCGCACGACACCCGCGCGCTGAGCCCGGCCGACCTACGGCCCCCGACAATGAGAACGACACGATCAACTCCAGAAGACGGAAGAAGGTCCCGGCGAGGGAACGCCTTCCGCCACTGTCGATCACGCAACCAGGGGCCACGGCCCCCACCGAACCGACACACCGCCGGTTCACACCGGCGGTCCCCGGGCCGGGCCTCCCCGGCTCACTGACCAGCTCGAATGCCAAGGCATAGCCAAGAATTTGCTTGCTCGCCCCGTCCGGCCAGATGTGGTCGTGGTTCGATACGTCGGTACCGACGGCAAACTCAACATCACCGTCGACATCCCGGAGGACATCGTCCGCGCCCTCACAGGCGGAACGCACTACGTCGAACAGCACGAGCGCACTTCGACGACCTGCACCAATGCACCACCGCTCAGCAGCCATGCCGTGATCGCCCCAGAATCAATGCCTCAGCCAATCCGCAAACCTGCGGCTCACAGCTTCAGCGACGTCACATGTCTTTTGAGACCGCACGGCCCCGCGCCCGGGCATCCTGGTGCCGGGCCCGGAGAAACCGGCGGTGCGGCACGGGCGCGAGCACCTGCTCGACGTCGGCCGGATCCACGCCGCCTTCGTCACCGACGCCCGCGCCCGGGGCGAGGCCTGCCTGCTGCGCCGACTCGCCGACGCCCTCGGCGAGGTCCACACGGTGGTGCTGGCGCCGTCGCCAAGGAATCCGTCAACGTTGGCCGCGGCACGTTGCGGCGGCCGACCCGCTTCCTGGGCGGACTGTCTTCTGCAGGTGCTCGATGCGGTACACCGGACGGGCGGAGGTAAGGACGCGTGGTCTACCGGTTCCACTTCACCAGCGCGGACCTGGCGCGCACCCGCATCGCCGAGGCCGCCCCGCCCCTGGACGAACTGAGCATCGCGCTGCGCATCCTGCAGGACCGCAACCAGCCGCTGCGCTTCGGAGCGTGGCGCCGAAAGGTATGGACCTCCCTCTTGCCGCAGGCACGGATGGTGCTCGACCTGACACCTGCGCACGGGTGGTCCCCCTCCTTCCTGAGCCCGGCCGGTACCAGCAGCGTCACCGAGCTGCTGCAGCAGGTGGCCGCCACCCCCAGGACGCAGCTGAGGGCCGGCATCTCCAGGATCGCCCAGCGGCAGGGCCTGCCCGGCTGGGCACACCAGCTGGGTGAGAACCCCGAGGTGCTTCGGCGGCTCGTCGACGTCCTCGGCGAGGTCCATGCGACGGTGCTGGCACCGTACTGGCCGCAGGTCACCGCGTGCGTCGCCGCCGACCGGGCGATCCGGTCCCGGCAGATGCTGCACGGTGGTATCGAGCAACTGCTGCAAGGGCTGTGCCCGCCGCGGATCCGCTGGCGGCCGCCGATCCTGGAAGTGGACCTGGCAAGCGGGGTGGAGGGCGATCTCCACCTGCAGGGCCGGGGCCTGCTGCTGATACCGTCCATGTTCGCCAGCCGGGCACCCCTGATCGATCCGGATGTCGAACCCCAGCCCGTCCTGACCTACCCCGCCCATCACGACGCGACAACCGGCCCGCTCACCCCCATCAGGGTCCGCCCCGCAGGCGACGAAACGCCCGCGCCGCTGTCCGCACTGCTGGGCCGCACCCGCGCGGCCGTCCTGTACGCCATCGGACAACGCCCCGGCTGCACGACCGGCGAACTCGCAGCCGCCCTGAACATCGGCCCCTCCGGCGCGAGCCAGCACGCCACTGTGCTGCGCCAAGCCGGCCTGATCACCACCCTGCGCCACCGCAACACCGCACTCCACACGCTCACACCCACCGGACTCGCCCTGCTGGAGGAGGCGTAGCGCGTTTCGACATCCACCCACACGACGTCGGCCGGGGCCATGGTGGAGCGGTCCACCTCGACCATCAGCACCGGCACTGGTTTGCGGTTGCGCAGCAGGGTGGGATGGTGCACGTCTCGTGTTAGGCGCGCGGGGTGAACTGGGCGTCGCGCGGATCGGTGTCGACGTCCTCTGTCCATCCGGGCGGCAGCAATCAAGGTGTCCATGCCACCCAATCGGAAAGGGCTGGCCTATCTGCCGGCTCGCCATCAGGGCTTCCAGGGCAAGGGGTCGCCGAACGACTTCTCACCGGCCTCCGGGCGACGGTGGGCGGCGTTGCTGCGACAGTACCCGGCACCGGCCTTCGGCACGCCCGCCTTCACGCGGTCAGCTGGCCGGTCCCGGCGGTCGTCGGCGCCGGGGCGGTGCGCAGCGGGTGCCGGCGGCCGGGCGGCGGGGAGGTACTGCGGGATGACGGCGGCCGGGCCCTCGGCGGCCTCCAAGAACAGCGGGTCGGTGCCGGGCTGCGCCAGGAGGGCCAGGCGAGGTGGAGCGCGCTCTCCAGGACGGCGGCCGGGGACACGGACGTGGCGTAGTCAGGCATGTGAGGGACAGGGCCAGTTGGAACACGTGCCTCACGAATACCAGGGGGTCGTGAGGCATGTGCGGCACCTCCGTCAGCCCGAAGCCTGGCGGGTGGCCCGGACGGCAGCGGCCAGCCTGGTGCGACGCTGCTGGTCCTCGCGGAGAATCCGGCCGACCTGGACGTCGGTGATGCCGAGGGCCCGGCTTGCGCGGGTCTTGCCGCCGTGCTCGGTGCCCGCGAGTTCGGCGACGAGGTTGGCGTACGTACGCTGCTGCAGGGCGTTCTGTCGGGCGATCAGGCGCCGCTGGCGCTTGATCTCCTTCATCGGTGCTTCCCGGTGGGGCTGCCTCCTTCGGGCAAGCAGTCCCACCGGGACGGGACATTCAGTGCAACCGGCGGCGCCCCTGCCGGGAGTCACGCCGCCTGGCGCGCCAGGCGCTCCATGCCCAGCCCGCCAGGGCGACGGCCGCGACACCCCCAGCCACGGGCAGCACCCAAGACCAGCCGACCAGGAAGCCCGCTGCCAGCACACAGCCGAGCACGAGCAGAGCCACCAGGCAGCCGCAGCTGGGACCAGCAGTGCTGATGTTGTTCACCGCGGGCCGGTCAGTCCTCGGAATCCTCGTCGTGGTCAGCCTCCGCCGGGTCGCGCAGGGGTCGAAGCGCCCCGCCGACCGGGCCGGGGCCACGGAAGCTGTAGTGGCCCAGGACGTTCAGGCGCGGGGCGGAAGTCCGGATCTGGCAGGCGAGGGCAAGGGGTTCTGCAGCACGGCCTACAACGGCACCCCGAGGTGGACCCATTGCGTGTAGACCTCGGTGAGCGCCGTCTCAGTGCCGGCCTGCCACCGGTTCAGGGCCAGATCCGTGACCGCCGCCCGCACCGCCGGACCGTCGAGGGCTAGGACCGCGACCACCGGCTCCAGGTCCGCCGCCATCTCGGCTGGCGCCCGGACCCGCGGGTAGTCCAGGCTCTCCCCCAGCAGCGCCAGCGTCGAGCGCAGCGCGGCACCACCGTGTCCGAGATGGCCGCCCTGGTCGAGATGCTCGACACCTGCGCGTAGCAGCCTTCGGTCGGCCCGCCTGGCCGTCTGGTGAGCCGACCAGCCATTTCAGAACGGAGGCTCGTCGCACCAGCGGCCGGTCCCTTGCAGCGCGTCGGCGAGGCCGAGGAGGTGTTGGCCGTCCTCGCCCCAGCGGTCGTCCCCGGCCGGGACGGCGGCAGCAGGTGCAGCGTGGTCCGGTGCGGCAGCGGGGCCGGGTGCAGCGGCCGGGGCGGGCAGCGGTGCAGCAGGTGCAGCGGCCTGGGCCGCTGCAGCTTCGCGGGCCTTGGCCTTGGCACGGTCCATCTTGCTGCGGCACGAGCGGGAGCAGTACAGCGCGGGGCGGCCGGTGCGGGCCTTGGGCGCCGGGTTCGGCGTCGGTGACGACCAGGGCGACGGGCGGGTACCCGGGCCGGGTGTGACCGGGCCACGCACGGCACGTCCATACCTTCCCCGGGTCTATGCTCGGACCCACTTCTGTCCGAACCAGGGGGGATCATGGAAGTAACGATCTTATGTACCGGGGAAGTTGGGACTGACGGCGCTGCTTCGCTGCGCCAGTGGATGCTCACCGAGCGGGAGTTGGCCGGCCGGGTGCGCCTCGTCCACGCCCCGCCGGAGCCGGGCACGCTCGGGACGGTCGCGACGATGCTGGAGGTGCTCGGGCCGGGCGGTGTGGCGACGGCGGTGGCCAGTGCACTGATCGCCTGGCTCCGCCGACGTGTGGGCGACGTGAAAGTGAAGGCAACCCGATCAGACGGGGCCTCGATCACCTTGACCAGCACCAACGTCCGCAACCTGGATCCGGACGGTGTTGCCCGAGTGCTGGGTGAAGTGGAGGTCTGGCTTGACGTCGCGGCCCCGGCACCGGCACCGGGCGACCAGGGCGAAGCCGCCGAATGACCCCCGGACTGGCACAACCCGGCACCCGCGTCGTCCTGGTGGGCACCGGCACGCACGTTCCCGGATCACCGCTGCCCGACGTCCCCGCCGTCGCGGGCACGGTCCACGACCTGGGCCGGGCGCTGATCCGCCACGGCGGCCTCGCCCCTGCCAACCTGACCACGGTGGTCGATCCGGAGAACATGATCGACTTCGCCAAGGCCGTCACCCGGGCCGCCCTGCAGGCCGAGGACACGCTGCTCCTGTACTACGTCGGACACGGGCTGGTGAGCCCTGCTGGAGAGCTCCACCTGGCCGTCCGAACCACCGACTCCCTGTCCGAGGAGCTGTCCTACAAGGCCCTGCCGTACTCCACCATCAGGGACGCGCTGGCCGTCAGCCGGGCCCGCTCCATCGTCGTAGTGCTCGACTGCTGCTTCTCCGGACGGGCCGACGCGGTACCCGGATCCGCGGCCAGGGACGCCGCCAGCCTGGCCTACGTACGCGGGAGTTACCTGCTCACGTCGGCCTCGGGAGAGGAGGTCGCACTGGCCCCGCCCGGTGCGGCGCACACGGCGTTCACCGGCTGCCTGCTCGACCTGCTCGAAGCCGGGGACCCCTCGGGGCCACCGGAGCTGACACTGGACGCCGCGTTCCGCCACCTGCACCGGGCCCTGCCCGAGCAGAACCGGCCGCGCCCGCACCGCCAGGCTGCCGACCGGGCCGGCGAGCTCGTCCTGGCACCCAACCGGGCCTACCGCCCGCCGGTCCGCCCCGAACGAGGGGCCGAGACCCCGGCGGACGCCGACGCGGTGTGCCCCTACCGGGGACTACAACGTTTCGGGGAGCAGGACGCCGACTACTTCTTCGGCCGCTCCCGGCTGACCTCCCAACTCCTGCAGCAGTTCGCCGGGCGCCTGTCGGGAGCCGGCCCGCTGGTGGTCGTCGGACCGTCCGGGTCGGGCAAGTCCTCCGTGCTGCGGGCCGGCCTGCTGGCTGCCGTCGACCGCGGAGAACTTCCGCAGCCCGAGGCCCGGGCCTGGCCCCAGCGGGTCATCACGCCCGGCCCGGACCCGCTCCAGCGGCTCGCCGCCGTCCTGGCGAACCTGTCGCCCCAGGGCCCGGGCGTCCTGCGCCCCGAGGCGATCGCCACCCGGCTGCGGGCGGACCCCGGAAGCTGCGCCCAGATCCTCCGCGTACTCCTCGCCGACCGGGCGGGCCCGCCCCTGCGCCTGATCCTGGTGGTCGACCAGTTCGAGGAACTGTTCACCGCCTGCCGGGACGAGGCCGAGCGGCAGGCGTTCGTCCGGGCCCTCGCCTGCGCGGGGGCCCCGCCGGGGGCCGGGGGGACGCCGGCGGCCCAGATCATCATCGGCGTGCGCTCCGACTTCTACGGTCACTGCGCGGCCTACCCGGAACTCGTCGCCGCGCTGGAGAGCGGCCAGGTCGTGGTCGGTCCGATGACGACGGCCGAACTGCGCGAAGCGATCGAACGCCCCGCCGAGCGAGCCGGACTGTCCCTCGAAGACGGACTCACTGACCTGCTGCTGCACGACCTGCGGACCGACGACTCCCTCGGACGGGACTCCGGCGGCATCCTGCCCCTGCTCTCGTACGCGCTCCAGGCCACCTGGCAGCAGCGCGAGGGCCGCCTGCTGACCCTGGCGGGCTACCAGGCCACCGGCGGCATCCGGGACGCCGTCGCCCGCACGGCGGACCGGATCCTGAACGGCCTAGGAGAACGGGAGCAGCAGGCCGTCCGGCTCCTGCTGCTGCGCATGGTGCGGATCGGGGACGGCACGGAGGACACCCGGCAGCCGGTCGATCTGGACGAACTCCTCGCAGGCCGTGACCAGGCGGAGGCCGAGGCCGTCGCCCGAGCCCGTGACGCGCTCGCCCACCCCGACGCCCGCCTGATCACCCTGGCCGACCGGCGCGCCGAGATCACCCACGAGGCGCTGCTGCGGGCCTGGTACCGGTTGCGCCGCTGGATCGAGGAGGACCGCGCCGGCCTTCTCGTCCACCAGCACCTGGCCGACTCCGCCCGGGCCTGGGAGCGGGCGGGCCGCGACCGCGCCGACCTCTACACCGGCAGCAGGCTGGCCGGCGCCGCCCGCTGGGCCGAGACCGACCGCCATCGCGAGCAACTGAGCCCGTTGGAAGCCGAGTTCCTCGATACCAGCACGCGACTGGCGGACGGTCAACTGGCCGAGGCCCGGGCCCGCGCCCGCCGGCTGCGCAGGCTCGCCGGCGGCCTCGCGCTCGCCCTGGTGCTGGCCATGACCGCCACCGGCCTGGCGTTCGTCTCCCGGCAGAACGCGATCACCGCCCAGCGGGCCGCGGTCGCCAGCGGCAAGCAGGCGCTGTCGCGCCAGTACGCCGCCCAGGCCGCCCAGATCGGCTCGACCGACCCGCGCCGGTCCATGAGCCTGGCCCTGGCCGCCTGGCGGGCGGGCCGGACGACCGAGGCGCGCAGCAGCCTGCTGTCGGCCCCGGTCTGGAGCAACGGCTACGACGGCACCCTGGACGGGCACACCGGCTTCGTCAAAGCGGTCGACATCAGCCCGGACGGCAAGCTCATCGCCACCGGCGGCTTCGACGACCGGACCGTACGCCTGTGGGACGCGGGCGACCGCCACCAGATCGCCGAACTCGCCCACGAGGACGGCGCGGTCTACGCCGTCGCGTTCAGCCCGGACGGCAGGCTCCTGGCCAGCGGCAGCGCCGTTCAGCGCGACGGGGTGCGGCTGTGGGACGTGGCAGGCCGCCGTGAGGTCGCACGACTGCCGACCGGGCCGGTGAGTTCCCTGGCGTTCAGCCCGGACGGGCGCCTCCTCGCCACCGGGCAGGGCGACAACGGAGTCCACCTGTGGGACGTCGCCCGGCGGGGCGAGGTCCGGTCCCTGACCGGGAACACCTCGTTCGTCTGGTCGGTGGCGTTCGGCCGCGACGGGCTGCTGGCCGGCGGCGGGCAGGACCACAGCGTCCGGGTGTGGAACGCGGCGACCGGCGAGGCCGTCGCCACGCTGACCGACCACGGCGCGCAGGTCACGAAAGTCGCCTTCAGCCCCGACGGGAAGACGCTGGCCAGCGCCTCGTACGACGGGACCATCGGCCTGTGGGACGTGACCACCCGCACGGCCAGGCGTCCGCTGACGATGAACGGCGTGACCGTGGACGGCCTCGCCTTCAGCCCCGACGGCTCGACCCTGGCCAGCAGCGGGGACCAGTACCTGCGCCTGTGGGCGACGGCCGGCTGGACCCTGGAGAGCACCATCTCGGGCCAGTACGATGTGATCGACGCACTGGCCTACGGCCGGGACGGGAACACCCTCGTCACCGGGGGCCGTGGCGGCTCCGTGGTCCGGTGGTCCTTCCACCGCAACGCCGTCGCCGTGAGCGACCAGTCGTTCAACGCGGTGACGCTGCGGCCGGGCGGCCGGATGGTCGCGCTGGCCCGGCCCGACGGCTCGGTCCAGCTGCAGGACGCCACCACGCGCACGCCGCTGCGCGTCCTCACCGGCGGCTCCGCGGCGCTTCTCGACCTCGCCTTCAGCCCGGACGGCCGCAGCCTCGCGGCGGCCGGGACGGACGGCAACGTCCGGCTCTGGGACCCTGACACGGGCGAGCAGCTCGCGGTCCTGCCGACCGGCCGCGAGTGGGCCACCCGGGTCGCCTTCAGCCCCGACGGCACCACCCTGGCCGCCCTCACCAGTGCGGGCACGGACATCGGGCGAAACCAGAAGCAGGCGCTGGACCCGCACAACTACGCGCTACTGCGGTGGGACACCCGCACGCGCGTCGCCCAGGCCCCGCTGATCAGCAACTCCGCATCGTCACCGCTCCTGATCGGGCTGGCGTTCTCCCCGGACGGAGGCCTGCTCGCGTTCGGCGACGTCAACCGGGTGCGGCTGCTCGACCAGCACACGGGCCAGGAGCTCGAACCGGTGGCCACGGACCGCGTCACCCACGTCGCGTTCAGCCCGGACGGGCACACCCTGGCGATCGCCACCTGGGACGGAGGCATCCGCTTCTGGGACGCGACCACCCGCCGGCAGACGGGGCAGCTGCCCGCCGGTAACCTGCCCGCTCTCTGGCTGGCCTTCAGCCCGGACGGCAGCACGCTCGCCTCCGACAGCGCGGACGGTGTGATCCGGCTCTGGAACGTCCAGGACAAGCGGCCGACCGCCACGCTGGAGAGGTACGACTCCCAACCCAACGAACTCGTCTTCACTGCGGACGGAAGCGGGCTCCTCGCCTCCTACAAGGAAGGCGTCGCACTCCAGTGGAACCTCGACCCCGAAAGCGCCGAGCAGCGCCTGTGCCGAGCGCTGAGCGGCCGCTACCTCGACGAGCTGTGGGGGCAGCTCGACCCCGCCCTCGGCCCGGTGCCCTGCTGAGCCGGGCGCGGCTCACCCGCGGACCAGGCCTCGTTCGGGCTGGTCCACGGGTATCGCGCCCGCGGTCGGGGAGCTGAGGCCCGGGCAGGCCGGGCGGGCGCGGGGGTCGGCGGCTGCCGCGGTAGGTGCGGCCGGCACCCCGAGGGCTGGGACGGCAGCAGGCCGCTGCCCGGGCGGCCGGCCTGACGGCCTGGCGAATCACAGGACGTCGGCTCCCGCGCTCCCGGGCGGGCACGTCCACAGCCGGGTGGATCGCGGCCGCCGCCGGCGTGAGCGCTGTCGCGGTCACCGCATGCGGCGCGGGCGGATCGTCACCGACCGGACCCACGACGACTGTGCCGGTCCGGACCGTCACCGTGACGGCCGGTGCCTCTTCCCCGTACTCGTCCGGCACGGCCGCAACCTCCGCCGGCAGCTCTGCGTCGTCGAGCCCACCCACCGCCCCGGCGTACGCCACGACAGCGGACCTCGCCGGCTACTGCTACGACGTATGGGGCGATGCCGGGCTCAAAGCCTGGCCCAGCGGACAGGATCGCCCGTTTCCCACTCTGTCGGGCAAGGTCCGTGCCCGGGTCTGCCCGGCGCCCGAGCCTGCCAGGCGGTGGGGGCGGTGGGAGGATGGCGGTGTGGAGCCGCTGCACGACTGGCTGGCGCAGCGAGGCGTGGACACCGGGATGATCTGGGGACTGCCCCGCTGGAACGCGGGCCTGCCGCTGGACGGGGACGGGCGCCCGGGGCGCCGTGGCGGGCGGGCGGCGCCTGCGGGCGGGGTCGCGTCGACGGCGGCGCACGAGAAGCTGGTGGAGCGCACGCTGGCACCGTGCGCGCGGAAGGTGTCCGAGGTGCCGGGGGGCATGGCGCGGCTGCTGCTGATGGTGCTGAACGAGGTGGAGCAGGCCTGGCAGGTCTCGTACACCTTCGACCGGCTGCTGGGTACCCTGCACGGGGCCGAGAGGTGCCTGGCGGCCGTTCACGCACCGTGTTCCCCGGACGACCTGGCGGCGCGGCAGGCCGTCCGGGCGCTGATGTGGAGCCTGGGCGCGCAGATCCGCTCGGAGGAGGCCATGACCAGCGGCCTGCTGGACGTACGGGCGGCCACGGCGGACGATGCGGCCTTGTGGGCCCGGCGAGCGGTGCGGCTGATGCAGGAGGCGTCGCCGCGCTTCCACCTCACGCACGGTGACGTCGCGCGGGAGGTCGTACGGCGGGGGCGGCTGTACGACGGCTACCAGCGCACGACGGCCATGGCCACGCGGGCGCTCGCCGCGTTCTACACTTCAGGCGCCCCGCTGGACGGCGCGGTCGAGGCGTTGCGCCGGGCCGAGAGCGACGAGGCGATCAAGGGCGACGAGGGCAGCGTGAGCGAGCTGCGGGCGCTGCGGTACAGCCTGCTCGAACTGCAGCGGCGGGCGAAGGACCGGTGGCTGCGGGTGGGGCACGGGAAGCTGGTCTACCTGTACCCGTTCGCCGTGCGCGGTGTGGAGCCCGCCGACCTGGTGGAGGCGGTCGGGCAGGAGGAGGCGCCGCGTTGGGAGCTGGCCGGCACGCGCCCGGTCCGGGCGCACGGCTCGCTCGAACTCGACGACGTGTGGAAGAGCCACGACGGCCTGGACCGCCGCTACGACGGCGCGCTGGTGGTGATGCCGGACGCCGTCGTCCGTGCGCCGGACGGCCGGACGCTGGCCCGGCTCGGCGTCCAGGTGCGCCTGTCGCTGCTGGGGAACCACCATGTGCGGTTCGAGGCCGAACTGACCGATGTGTCGGCGGTCGAGCTGTTCGCCATGCTGTTCTGGGCCGGGCCGGAGGCCGGGGCGCTGGACATCGGGTTCGACGGCGCGGGCGCGGGCGGCGGCGGCGTCGACGGCGCGGGCGCGGGCGGCGGCGGCGTCGACGGCGCGGGCGCGGGCGGCGGCGGCGTCGACGGCGCGGGCGCGGGCGGCGGCCGGGCGCGGTGGTCCCGGCTGTCGGACCTGGCGATGGCCCTGGCGCAGGACTCGGTGCCGACGCGGCCGGGGGCGGCGCGGGCGGTGGTGTGCCGGCCGGGCCTGTACCAGGTGGTCATGGAGGTGACCGCCGCCTACACGGTCGCCGGGCCGGCCGGCGTCGAGCGCTCGGAGATCCTGACGGGCGAGGAGTTCGCCGAGGCGGTGGGTGCGCGCATCCTGACGAGTCCGGCACCGAGCCTGATGGGGTCGATGGCGGAGTGGATCCGGTACGCGGAGGCGTCCCCGGCCTCGCCCGACATCACCGGCACCACCGGGGAGTGGATCCTGCGCACCTGCAACACCACGCTCCTGGTCTCCCTCGGCCTGCCGGCCTTCGTCCGGGACACCTGGGGGTCGATCCTGGAGTTCGCCTCCTCCTTGGACGGGCTGCTGGAGGGCTGGTCCACCGACCTGGCCAAGCACCACCGCGATGCCAAGGACCGCGAGGACGAGGCCGACGCGCTGGGCGAGAAGGCCAGCAGCCATGCGCTCAGGAGGCTCTCCGACCAACTGGACCAGGAGAAGCTCAAACTGGACCGGCTGGCCGTCGACGTCCACGCGAAGAGCGCGCTGTTCCAGTCACCGTCGTTGCTCGCCTCGCCGTTGGCGGCGCAGCGGTTGAGGGTGCTACTGGAGGCGTCCGGCTACCAGCGCAAGGCCGACGAGCTGTCGCGTTCGATCGCCGAGGTGACCCAGGAGCAGCTGACGGGCGCGATCGAGAAGCTGGCCCGGGAGCGCAAGGAGAGCGAGGAGAAGGTTCTCCAGGAAGTGCGGCGTCGCCAGCGGGTGAAGGTGGACACCCTGCTGGCGGTCATCGCCGGGATGAGCATCGCGGGGCTGGGCCAGGTCCTGGAGGCCGGGCTGGACTACCACGAGGACCTGTGGGTGGCGCTGACGGCCGCGGGAGTCGTGGTCCTCGCCACCCTGCTCGGCCTGTACGTGTACCACACGTCGGGCGAGCGGCGCGCCGGCCGGGAGGGCGAGGACGCGTCGACCGTGGTGCGCGATGTCGCGGCGGACGACCCGCTGATGGCGGCGGCCTACCGAGAACTGTTGGAAGTGTCCTTCACTCCCGACGAGTTGGACACCCTGGAGCAGATGCGCGAGTCGATGGCCGAGGGGCGGCTGGTGGTGACGGCCGTCACGGACGGGCAGGGCCGGCCGCTGGCCGTGGCGTGCGGCGAGTGGTCGGCGCACTCGCGCACCCTGTTGCTGGCCTACCTCGCGGTCCGGGAGGACCAGCGCTCGCGCGGGCTGGGCGGGCAGCTGCTGGCGGAGGCTTGCCGGGCCTGGCAGGTGCGGTTCCGGCCGGCCGTCACGCTGGCCGAGGTCGCCCACCCGCAGGCCCACCACGGCAGCCGCGCCACCGGCCACGCGGCGGCGCGGCTGCGCTTCTACGCCCGCCACGGAGCCCGGGCCCTGGACCTGCCGTACTTCCAGCCCTCGCTGGGGCCCGGCCGCAGCCGCGTCTACGGGATGCTGCTGCTCGTCCTGGGCGTGGGGAGCGAGTTCGGTTCGCTGGAGGACGTGCGGGCGGTGCCGGCGAAACCGGTGCGGGTGTTCCTCACCGACTACCTGCTCGGCACCGAGGGCCGCGTGGGCACCGACCGGGCCACGCTCGATCTGCAGGCCGCGGTGGCCCGCCAGGACGGCATCCCGCTGCTGCCGCTGCTGCCCCTGGACCAGGGCGACACCCTGCCCCGGTCCGTACCGCCACCGGCATCACCGCCCGGGGTCGGCTGAGGGCAGCCGGGTTCGGCCTGCACGATGTGGGCGGGGGCGGGTTCGCGGATGTCCCCCGGCGGCCACGGGCGGGGCGCCCTGCGCACGGGTGGTCGAGGACGGCCCGGCCGGCCAACCGGTGGCGTGCGTACGGGAGTTCGCGCAGGCGGTGCGCCGGGGGTGCCGGTCGGTGGGATCAGCATGATCTCGCGAGGCACCCCGGCCGTTTACGGCCGGGAGGAATCGCGGCCCTGTCCTGTCTCACTTCGAAACGGACATCAGCTCTCGAACGCCCTCTGAGGTGCCGATCGCCCGCACGTACCCGCTGGAGCGGGTACGTGCCCCGTTCCGCGAGCTGGAACGACGGCATACCCATGGCAAGATCGTGCTCCGTCCGTTGCCCTGGACGCCCGGGGCAGCCGTCGGAAGGTACTCCGGAGTATCAAGAAGCGGCTGGCGGTGGCCTGCTGCGCCTGGACGGCATGGCGGTCGTCCGCTTCACCCGAGACTGACTGGCGGTTCGTCCGGAAGTGCGGCCGGCAGGTAGTCGTAGCCGAACCGGCCCGGCACTGCCTGGGCGAGCGCCTGGACCAGCGGGGCCGGCGGCGTGACGAATACTCCGGGGTAGTCCCGCTCGCCCAGTTCCGGCCGGACCGGCCAGGCCAGCCGCTCCCGATTCAGGTCGTACCGCGCGTCCACGCCCTCCCGGTTGCCCCGGGCGTCCAGGCGGGACCAGCGGCCGTCCAGGTGCACGGCGTTGAGGGCGTGCAGCACGAATCCGCCCTCGCCGTCCTCCAGCCGCTGGTAGCACAGGCCGGTCGGCACGCCCTGTGCCCGCAGCAGTGCGGCCAGCAAGTGGGACTTGCCGTGGCAGATCGCGTTGCGCGCGGCCAGCACCTCGGAGGCGCGGAACACCCCGCTGTACGCGCCCACGTCGGCGGAGTGCGCCACCCGGTCACGGACGTAGTGAAACGCCGCCTCCGAGGTGGCCAGCTCGGCGGCCAGCAGCCGCAGCTCCGGGTGCTGATGGTCGATCACCTCGTCCGCCGCGAGGTAGGCGGTAAGGTCGTCGGTCTCCGCTTGCAGAATCATGCTGCCCACAGTGCCGCGCGTACCGTCCACCGCGGGCGGAATTCCACCCCCTGGACAGGGCTCAGGGCCAAGAGCGGAACGGACATCTGCTCTCGAATCGCCCTCCAAGAGGAGCTGAGACAAGGCTCGGACGCGGTGGTAGGCGATCACGCAGCAGGCCAGTTTGAGGAATGCCTCGTGGATGTCGTCGCGGATGTCCCAGCGGATCCGCAGACGTCGGAAGCCGTGAATCCGGGCGTTGGTCCTCTCGACGACCCACCGCACGGCTCCGAGCCCGGAGCCGTGCGGCACTCCTCGGCAGGCGATGACCGGCTTGATGCGGTCTTCCCATGGATGTGAGGGATCGCGTCCAGCAGCGGCAGTAGCTGGGTGACGTCGTGGCGGTTGCCGCCGGTCAGGGTGATCGCCAGCGGTGTGCCACGGCCGTCCGTGATCACGTGGTGCTTCGAGCCCGGTCGGCCGCGGTCGACCGGGCTCGGTCCCGTTTCGGGCCGCCGCGACGAGCCGAAGCCGAGCTCCTGCGGCAGCCACTCCCACCGGATCCCTGTGTGCGGCACGAACAGGGATCCCCTGCAAGCAGCCCCGGTCGTCCAACGGCGGGCGGGCCGATCTCGCGAAGCCACTGCTGCCGCACCGGCAGCAGCGGCTC
>NZ_JBMVFA010000058.1:0-32284 GCF_049543595.1 Kitasatospora sp. NPDC094028
GCGCTGACCAGCTTGCCGGCGTCCTCCAGCGAGAACACCCCGGCCACGTGCGCGGCGGCCACCTCGCCGATCGAGTGCCCGGCCACGAACTCCGGTCGCACGCCCAGCGATTCGACCAGCCGGTACAGTGCCACCTCGACCGCGAACAGCCCGGCCTGGGCGAACTCCGTCCGGTTCAGCAGCTCCTCGTCCGATCCCCACACGACCTCCCGCAGTGGCAGATCCACCTGCCCGCACGCCTCGTCGAAGGCCCGAGCGAACACCGGGAAGCGTTCATACAGCTCCCGCCCCGTCCCCAGCCGCTGCGACCCCTGACCGGAGAACAGGAACGCCGTCCCGCCGCCCCGGACCGCGCCCTCGACGGCCCCGCCCGAGCCCGCCGCCAGCGCGTCGAGCCCGCGCAGCAGCGCGTCCCGGTCCGAACCGACCACCACGGCCCGGTGGTTGAGCATCGACCGGCTCGTGGCCAGCGCCGCCGCGACGTCCGCGGCCGGCAGGCCCGCCGCGACCTCGCGCAGCCGGGCGGCCTGGGCGCGCAGCGCGTCCGGCGTCCGGCCGCTCAGCACCCACGGCACGACGGCCGGGACCGGGGCGGCCTGCGCGGGCTCCTCCGCCACAACCTCGTCCGCCTGCTCCAGGACCACGTGCGCGTTGGTCCCGCTGATGCCGAACGCCGAGACGCCCGCCCGGCGCGGACGCCCGGTCTGCGGCCAGTCGCGGGCCTGCGTCAGCAGCTCGACGGCGCCCGCCGTCCAGTCCACGTGCGAGGACGGCTCGTCGACGTGCAGGGTTGCGGGCAGCACCCCGGCGCGCAGCGCCATGACCGTCTTGATCACGCCCGCGACGCCGGCCGCCGCCTGGGCGTGGCCGATGTTCGACTTGACGCCGCCGAGGTAGAGCGGCCGGTCGGCGGGCCGGTCCTGGCCGTAGGTCGCGAGCAGGGCCTGCGCCTCGATCGGGTCGCCGAGGGTCGTCCCCGTGCCGTGGGCCTCGACGGCGTCGACCTGGTCGGGGGTGAGGCGGGCGTTGGCGAGCGCGGCCCGGATGACGCGCTGCTGCGAGGGGCCGTTGGGGGCGGTCAGGCGGCTGCTGGCGCCGTCCTGGTTGACGGCCGTGCCCCGGACGACGGCGAGGACCTCGTGGCCCAGGCGCCGGGCGTCCGAGAGCCGCTCGACGAGCAGGACTCCGACGCCCTCGGCCCAGGAGGTGCCGTCCGCGGCCTCGGCGAAGGGCTTGCAGCGCCCGTCCGGGGCGAGGCCGCGCTGGCGGGAGAACTCGGTGAACAGGCGGGTGGTCGGCATGACGGCGACGCCCCCGGCGACGGCCATCGAGCACTCGCCGGCGCGCAGTGCGCGGACCGCGAGGTGGAGGGCGACGAGGGCGGAGGAGCACGCGGTGTCGACGGTGACGGCCGGGCCCTCCAGCCCGAGGGTGTAGGCGATGCGGCCGGAGAGGACGCTGACGGCTCCGCCGGTGAGGAGGTGGCCCTCGGTCTCCTCGGTCTGGCGGGCGAGGGAGCCGTAGTCGGTGTCGGCGCCGCCGATGAACACGCCGGTGTCGCTGCCGCGCAGGGCGGCGGGGGCGATGCGGGCGCGCTCGATCGCCTCCCAGGCGGATTCGAGGAGGAGCCGCTGCTGCGGGTCCATGGCGAGGGCCTCGCGGGGGGCGATGCCGAACAGCTCGGCGTCGAAGTCGGCAACGCCGTCGAGGAACCCGCCGTGGCGCACGTAGCTCTTGCCGGGGGTGCCGGGGATGGGGTCGTAGAGGCCCCCGGTGTCCCATCCGCGGTCCTCCGGGAGGTCGCCGATGGCGTCGGCGCCGTCGGCGACGAGCCGCCAGAGGTCCTCCGGGGCGCGGACGCCGCCGGGGTAGCGGCAGGCCATCCCGATGATCGCGATCGGCTCGGCGTCCCTCGCCTCGACGGACTCCAGGCGCTGCCTCGTGCGCCGCAGGTCCGCGGTGACCTTCTTGAGGTAGTCGCGGAGCTTGTCCTCGGAGGTGCTGGCCATGGGTGGGAATCCTCGCAGTTCGGCAGGGTGGTACGGGTCCGTGGGACGGCCCCGGGGCGGACGGCCCCGGGGCCGGTCCTCAGGCGAGTCCGAGCTCGCGGTCGATCAGGTCGAACATCTCGTCGTCCGTGGTGTCGTCGAGCGCGTCGTCCGGCCCGTCGGCGACCGCGGGCGACTCGGTCGCGTCGCCGTCCAGCCGCCACTGGAGGCTCTTGATGCGGGCGAGGAGGCGGGTCCGGGAGTCGGCGTCCAGTTCGGTGGCGCCGAGCGCGCTCTCCAGCTCGTCGAGTTCGGCGAAGACGGGCCGGGCGGGCGCCGTGGTGCCGGTGGGCGCGCCGACCAGGTCGCGCAGGCGCCCGGCGAGCGCGGTGGGCGACGGGTGGTCGAAGATCGTCGTGGTGGGCAGCCGCAGGCCGAGTTCGGCGTTGAGGCGGTTGCGCAGCTCGACGGCGGTCAGGGAGGACATGCCGAGGTCGAGGAAGCCGCGCTCGGGTTCGACGGCCTGGGGCGAGCCGTGGCCGAGGACGGCGGCGAGGTGGCCTACGACCACGTCCAGCAGAACCTTCTCCTGCTGGGCGGCGGCGAGGCCGGGCAGCCGGTCCAGGACGCCCCGGTCGGCGGTCGCCGTGCTCCCGGCGGGGCCTGCGGCCGTGCGCCGGACGGCGCGGCGGGGCGCGAGTTCGGCGAAGAGCGGCGGAGCCCCGGCCGTGGCGAGGGCGTGCCGGTCGAGCCGGATCGGGGCCAGGTGCGGTCGGTCCACACCGCTCGCGGCGTCGAGCAGGGCGAGGCCCTGGACGGCCGTGAGCGGCAGCATGCCGGAGCGCGCGAAGCGGGCGATGTCCACGGCGTCCAGCGTGGACGTCATTCCACTCGATTCTCCCCAGTATCCCCACCCGAGGGAGACGGCCGGGCGGCCTTCGGCGCGGCGGTGGTGGGCGAGCGCGTCGAGGAAGGCGTTGGCAGCGGCGTAGTTGGCCTGGCCGGGGCCACCGGCCGTGGCGGCGAAGGAGGAGAACAGGACGAAGGCGGAGATGCCGAGGTGGCTGGTCGCCTCGTGGAGGTTCCACCCGGCGTCGACCTTGGGGCGCAGCACCTCGGTGAGCTGGTCGTCCGTCAGGCTTTCGAGCAGTCCGTCGTGCAGGACGCCGGCCGCGTGGACGACGCCGGTGAGCGGGTGCTCGGCGGGGACGGTGGCGAGGAGCGCGTCGAGGGCGGCGCGGTCGGCGGTGTCGCACGCGGCGATGCGGGCGTCGGCGCCGAGGGCCGCGAGGTCGGCGAGGAGTTCGGCCGCGCCGGGGGCGTCGGGGCCGCGGCGGCCGGTGAGCAGGAGGTGGTGGACGCCGTGTTCGGTCACGAGGTGGCGGGCGACGAGGGCGCCGAGGGTGCCGGTGCCGCCGGTGATCAGGACGGTACCGGCGGGGTTCCAGGTCCACGCTCGGCCTCCCCCGGGGGCCACGGGGCGCAGCCGGGGTGCCGTCACCTCGCCGCCGCGGACGGCCAGGCGCGGCTCGTCGGGGACGGCGAGGGCTGCGGGCAGGGCGGCGTCGGAGGCCGGGTCGCCGTCGAGGTCGACGAGGAGGAAACGGCCGGGGTTCTCGGACTGGGCGGAGCGGATGAGTCCGTGGGCCGCCGCCTGGGCGAGGACGGTGGCGTCGGTGGAGGGGGCCGCGGCCTCGGCGCCGTGGGTGAGCAGGGCGAGGCGGGCGTCGGCGAGCCGGGGCTCGCCGAGCCAGGCGCGGGCGAGGCCGTGGGCGGCCCGGACGGCGCGGTGCGCGGCGGTGACGGGGTCGCCGTCGTCGGCGGCGGTGAGGCGGTGGACGACGGTGGCGGGTGCGGGCTCTCCGGCGTCGAGGGCGGCGGTGAGGTCGGCGAGGTCGGCGTAGGAGCGGGCGCCGAGGGCGGCGGTGAGTCCGTCGTCCGCGCCGAGGACGGCGGTGTCCGTGAGGTCGGCGGCAGAGACCGCGCTCGCGGGCATCGGGGCCCACTCGACCGCGTAGAGCGGGTCGGCCGCCGCGGCGAGGTGCTCGGGCGCGATCGGGCGGACGGTGACGGCCTCGGCGGTGAGCACGGGGGCGCCGTCGGCGTCGGCGGCGGTCAGCGCGTGGCTGCCGTCGGCGGCCGGGGTGAGCCGGACGCGGAGCAGGGCGGCGCCGGTGGCGTGGACGGTGACGCCGCGCCAGTCGGCGGGCTGGGCGGGGCCGGGGCCGCCCGGGAGGGCGGCGAGCAGGGATTGGAGCAGCCCGGGGTGGACGCGGAAGCCGGCCGTCTCGGTGCGGTGCTCCTCGGGCAGGGCGACCTCGGCGTACAGCTCGTCGCCGCGCCGCCAGCGCGCCAGGACCGTGCGGAAGCGCTCGCCGTACTCGGCGCCGTCCGGCTCGACGGCGTCCACCGCCCGGGCATCGGCGGGGGGCCATTCGGTCAGGGCCGCGCCGGCGGCACCGCCAGTGGTCAGGGTGCCGGTGGTCAGGGTGCCGGTGGCGTGGCGGGTCCACGGGGTGTCGTCGGGCGCGCCGGTCGGGCGGGCGTGGACGGTGAGGGCCCGTCGGCCGTCTGCGTCGGCGGGCCCCGCGGTGAGCTGGAGGTCGACGGTGCCGTGCTCGGGCAGGGTCAGCGGGGTGAGCTCGGCGAGCTCGGCGACGGTCGGGCAGCCGGCCTCGTCGCCGGCCCGCACGGCCCAGTCGGCCAGCGCGGTGCCCGGCACGACGGCGGTGCCGCGCACGCGGTGGTCGGCCGTCCAGGGGTGCGTCGTGGCGCCGATCCGGCCGGTGAGCAGCACGGTGTCGGCGTCCGCGAGGCGGACGGCACGGTCCAGCCCGCAGGGTTCGAGGGGCGCGCCGGCGCGGGCGGCGTCCTGGGCGAGCCAGTAGCGGCGGCGCTGGAAGGCGTAGGTGGGCAGGTCGACCAACCGGCCGCCGGCGAGGGCGGGCCGCCAGTCGATCCGCACGCCGCGCACGTGGGCCTCGGCGAGGGAGGTCAGCAGCCGGGCAGGGCCGCCGTCCTCGCGCCGGACGGTACCGAGCACGACGGCCCGGGCGCCCGCGTCGGCCGCGGTGTCCTCGACGGCCATGGCGAGCACGGGGTGCGGGCTGCATTCGAGGAAGGCGTCGTGGCCCTGGGCGAGCAGGGCGCGGACGGCCTCCTCCAGGCGGACGGTCTGCCGCAGGTTCCGGTACCAGTAGCCGGCGTCGAGGGGGGTGTCGCCGAGCCAGTCGGCGGTGACGGTGGAGAAGAACGGTATGCGGGCCTCGTGTGTGGTCAGTCCGGCGAGTTCGGTGCGCAGTGTCTCCTCGATCCGCGCGACCTGGGCGGAGTGGGAGGCGTAGTCGACGGGGATGCGCTTGGCCCGGACGCCGTCGCGGGCGCAGCCGGCCAGGAGGTCGTCGAGGGCGGCGGTCTCGCCGGAGACGACGACGCCGGACGGGCCGTTGGCGGCGGCCACCGAGATCCGGCCGCCGTAGGGCTCGATGCGGGCGAGGACGTCGGCGTGGGCCTGCGGCACCGACACCATGCCGCCGTGGCCGGAGAGGCCGCGGGCGATGGCCTGGCTGCGCAGGGCGACGACCTTCGCGGCGTCTTCCAGGGAGAGCGCGCCGGCCACGCAGGCGGCGGCGATCTCGCCCTGCGAGTGGCCGAGGACGGCGGCGGGGGTGACGCCGTGGGCCTGCCAGCAGGCGGCGAGCGCGATCATGGTGGCCCACAGGGCGGGTTGGGCGACGTCGACGCGGTCGAGTGACGGCGCTTCGGCTTCGCCGCGCAGGACGGCTTCGAGGGACCAGTCCGTCCAGGGGGCGAGGGCCTGTCCGCAGGCGGCGATCCGCTCGGCGAACTCCGGTGAGGCGTCGAGAAGTTGGGCGCCCATGCCGGTCCACTGGGAGCCCTGGCCGGGGAAGAGGAGGACGACCCGGCGGTCGCGCCCGGCGCCGTGCCGGCCGGTGACGACGTCCGGGGCAGGGGTTCCGTCGGCGAGCGCGGCGAGTCCGGCCCGCAGGTCCTCGGCGTCCGTACCGACGACGGCGGCGCGGTGCTCCAGGAGGGCGCGGCCGGTGGCGAGGGAGTGGGCGAGGTCGAGCGGCGAGGCGGCGCTGACGTCGAGGTGGTCGAGCAGGGCGCGGGCCTGGCCGCGCAGGGCCTCGGCGCTGCGGGCGGAGAGCAGCCAGGGCAGGGCGGGGCGCTCGGGCGCGGGGGCCGGTGCGGGCTCCTGATCGGGGGCCTGTTCGAGGATCACGTGGGCGTTGGTGCCGCTGAGGCCGAAGGAGGAGACGCCGGCGCGGCGGGGCCGCCCGGTGGCCGGCCAGTCGCGGGCCTCGGTGAGCAGGTCGACGGCGCCCAGCGTCCAGTCCACGTGCGTGGTGGGCCGGTCGATGTGGAGGCTCCGCGGGAGGGTGGCGTGCCGCAGGGCGAGGACGGTGCGCAGGACGCCGGCGACGCCCGCGGCGGCCTGGGTGTGGCCGAGGTTGGACTTCACCGAGCCGAGGAGCAGCGGGTGTTCACGCTCCTGGCCGTAGACGGTGAGCAGGGCCTGGGCCTCGATCGGGTCGCCGAGGCGGGTGCCGGTGCCGTGCGCCTCGACGGCGTCGACCTCGGCGGGCGTCAGACCGGCGTCCGCCAGGGCGGCCCGGATCACCCGCTGCTGCGACGGCCCGTTCGGGGCGCTGAGCCCGTTGGAGGCGCCGTCCTGGTTGACGGCCGAGCCGCGCACCACGGCCAGCACCGGGTGCCCGTTGCGCCGCGCGTCCGAGAGCCGTTCGACCAGCAGCACGCCGACACCCTCGGAGAAGCCGGTGCCGTCGGCGGCGTCGGCGAAGGGCTTGCAGCGGCCGTCGGCGGCCAGGCCGCGCTGGCGGGCGAAGTCGACCGGGATCATCGGCGTCGACATCACGGTGACGCCGCCGGCGAGGGCGAGCGTGCACTCGCCGCCGCGCAGCGCGCGGACCGCGAGGTGGAGCGCCACCAGGGACGACGAGCAGGCGGTGTCGACGGTGACCGCCGGGCCCTCCAGGCCGAGGGTGTAGGCGACGCGGCCGGAGATCACGCTCGCGGCGTTGCCGGTGCTGACGTACGGCGCGGCCTCGTCGGGGATGCGGGCGACCCGGTCGAGGTAGTCGCTGGAGGACAGGCCGGCGAAGACGCCGGTGCGGCTGCCGCGCAGCGTGCCGGGGTCGATGCCGGCGCGTTCGACGGCCTCCCACGAGGTCTCCAGGAGGAGTCGCTGCTGCGGGTCCATCGCGAGGGCCTCGTTGGGGCTGACGCCGAAGAAGGCGGCGTCGAAGCCGGCGGCGTCGGCGAGGAAGCCGCCCTCGCGGGTGCGGGAGGAGTCGGGGTGGTCGGGGATGCCGTCGTAGAGGCCGTCGAGGTCCCAGCCTCGGTCGGCGGGGAAGGGGGCGACGGCGTCGGTGCCGGCGGACAGCAGGGTCCACAGGTCGTCGGGGGTCGCGACGCCGCCGGGGAAGCGGCAGGCCATGCCGACGATCGCGATCGGCTCGTCGGCGCTCTGGAGGGCCGCACCGGCCGCGGTCGCCGCGCCGGTGCCGGTGAGGCCGTCGGCCAGGTGCCCGGCGAGGGCCCCGGGGGTGGGGTGGTCGAACACGAGGGTCGCTGGCAGCCGCAGTCCGGTCGCGGTGTTGAGGCGGTTGCGCAGTTCCACGGCGGTCAGGGAGTCGAGGCCGAGGTCGCGGAACGGCCGTGTGGCGTGGACCTGGTCGGCCGAGGAGTGGCCGAGGACGGCCGCGGTGCATCCGCTCACCAGGTCGAGCAGCGCCGCGGCGCGGTCGGCCGCGGTGAGCCCGGCGAGGCGGGCGCGCAGCCCGTCGGCGGCCTGGGTGCCCTGCGCGGTGCGGCGGGCCGGGGTACGGACCAAAGATCGCAGCAGGGCGGGGAGTTCGGCCGCGCCGCGCGAGCGCAGGGCGGCGGTGTCGAGGCGGACGGGGACGAGCAGGGCACGGTGGTCGGCGAGGGCGGCGTCGAACAGGGCGAGGCCGTCCGGGGTGCTGAGGGTGAGCGCGCCGGACTGCTCGGTCCGGGCCCGGTCGGTGGCGCCGAGGTGGGCGGTCATGGTGCTGGCCTGTGCCCACAGGCCCCAGGCGAGGGCGGTGGTGGGCAGGCCCGCGACGCGGCGGTGCTGGGCGAGGGCGTCGAGCCAGGCGTTGGCGGCGGCGTAGTTGCCCTGGCCGGGCGAGCCGAAGACGCCGGCGGCGGAGGAGAACAGGACGAGGTCGGCGAGGTCGAGTCCGCGGGTGAGCTCGTCCAGGTGGCGGGCGGCGTCGGCCTTGGGGCGCAGCACGGCGGCGAGCCGGTCGGCCGTCAGGCCTTCGACCACGCCGTCGTCGAGGATGCCGGCCGCGTGGACGACGGCGGTGAGCGGGTGCGCGGCGGGCACGGCGGCCAGCAGGGCGGCCAGGGCCTCGCGGTCGGCGGTGTCGCAGGCGGCGACGGTGACCTCGGCGCCGAGGGCGGTCAGCTCCTCGGCGAGGGCCGCCGCGCCGGGGGCGTCGGGGCCGCCGCGGCCGGCGAGCAGCAGGTGCCGCACGCCGCGCGCCGTGACCAGGTGGCGGGCGAGTTCGGCGCCGAGGGTGCCGGTCCCGCCGGTGATCAGGACACTGCCGTCGGCGTCCCAGGGGCGCGGGACGGTGAGCACGATCTTGCCGGTGTGCCGGGCCTGGGCCATGTACCGGAAGGCCTCGCGGGCGCGGGTGACGTCCCAGCAGGTGAGCGGGAGGGGGCGAAGCGCGCCCTGTTCGAACAGCTCGACCAGGTCGGCGAGCATCCGGCCGATCCGCTCCGGCCCGGCCTCCTGGAGGACGAAGGCCTGGTAGCGGGCGCCGCCGTGGGCGGCGGCGACCTCGGCGGGGTCGCGGACGTCGGTCCGGCCCATCTCGATCAGCCGTCCGCCGGGCGCGAGCAGGCGCAGCGAGGCGTCGACGTACTCCCCCGCGAGGGAGTTGAGGACGACGTCCACGCCATCGCCGCCGGTGGCGGTGCGGAAGCGCTCCTCGAAGTCGAGGGTGCGGGAGGAGGCGATGGCGGTGTCGGGCAGGCCGTCGGCGCGCAGCAGGTGCTGCTTGGCCTCGCTCGCGGTGCCGTAGACCTCGGCGCCCCAGAGGCGGCCGAGCTGGGTGGCGGCCATGCCGACGCCGCCGGTCGCGGCGTGGACGAGGAGGCGTTCGCCGTCCTTGAGGTCGGCGAGGTCGCGCAGGGCGTAGTAGGCGGTGAGGAAGACGACGGGGACGGAGGCGGCCTGGGCGAAGGTCCAGCCCCGGGGGACGCGGGCGAGCACGCGGTGGTCGGCGACGGCGAGCGGGCCGAAGCCCCCGGTGACCATGCCCATCACGCGGTCGCCGACGGCGAGTCCGGTGACGCCGGGGCCGACTTCGCGGACGATGCCGGCGGCCTCGGCGCCGAGGAAGCGGGCGCCGCCCGGGTACATGTCGAGGGCGTTGAGCACGTCGCGGAAGTTGAGGCCGGCGGCTCGGACCTCGATGCGGACCTCGCCCTCGGCGAGCGGCGCGGCCGCGTCGGGGCTCGGCAGGAGTTCGAGGTTGTCGACCGTGCCCTTGGTGCGGAGGTCGAGGCGCCACGGGCCGTCGGGCACGGGCAGCGGCGCGGCGGTGTGGGCGCGGGCCAGGCGGGGGGCGTGGGCGGTGCCGTGGCGCAGGGCGAGCCGGGGTTCCCCGGTGGCGAGCGCGGCGGGCAGGGCGCGCCAGGAGGCCGGGTCGTCGTCCAGGTCGGCGAGGACGATGCGGCCGGGGTGCTCGCTCTGGGCGGAGCGGACCAGGCCGTGGACGGCGGCGGCAGGCAGGTCGTGGACGTCCTCGGCGGGGTCGGCGGCGACGGCGCGGCGGGTGGTCACGAGCAGGGTGGCGTCGGGGCGGTCGTCGGCGAGCCACGGCCGGAGGACGGCGAGGGCGTGGGCGAGGGCGTCCAGTGGTTCGTCGCCGCCGAGTTCGACGAGCGTGACGTCCGCGTCGGCGCCGAGGGTGACCCCGGCCTCGGCGAGGGCCGCCGCGTGGGCGGGCGGCTCACCGAGGACGGCCCAGCGGGCCGGGGCGGCCTCGGGGAGGGTCAGGGCCGGCCAGTCCAGGTGGAAGAGCGCCTCGCGCGCCACCCGGGCGGCCGGGTCGAGGGCGCCCTCGGCGAGCGGGCGCACGGCCAGCGCCTCGATGGCGGCCACGGGCCGGCCGGTCGGGTCGGCCATCGCGACGGACACCGTGTCGGGCCCGGCCGGGGTGAGCGTCACCCGCAGCGCGGTGGCCCCGGTGGCGTGGAGCGTGACGCCGGTCCAGGCGAACGGCAGCCCGGGTCGGCCCGCCAGCGGGCCGAGCCCGGCCGGGTGCAGGGCCGCGTCGAGGAGGGCGGGGTGCAGGCCGTAGCGGGCGGCGTCGGCGCGGGCCGGCGCGGGCAGCTCGACCTCGGCGTGGACGGCGGCACCCAGGCGCCAGACCGCGCGGACGCCCTGGAACACCGGGCCGTAACCGTAGCCCCGCTCGCGCAGGCCCGGGTAGAAGCCGCCGACGTCGATCGGCTCGGCGCCGACGGGCGGCCAGGCGGCGGCAGCCGGCGCGGGCTCGGCCCCGGCGGGGGCGACGGCGCCGTCGGCGTGCCGGGTCCAGCCCTCGGGCGCCTGCGCGTCGGCCGGGCGGGTGTGCAGGGCTACCGGGCGCCGGCCGGTGTCGTCCGGGGCGCCGACCTCGATCTGCACCTGGAGCGCACCGCGCTCGGGCAGCAGGACGGGCGCGTGCAGGGTCAGTTCCTCGATGCGCCCGCAGCCGAGCTCGTCGCCGGCCCGCACGACCGCCTCGACCAGCGCGGCGCCGGGCACCACGACGGTGCCCGCGACGGCGTGGTCGGCGAGCCACGGGTGGGTGTGCAGCGACCAGCGCGCGGTGGCCACCAGCCCGCCGCCCTGGGCGAGTTCGACGGCGGCGCCGAGCAGCGGGTGCTCCGGCGCGGCCAGCCCCGCCGTGGTGACGTCGCCCCCCGTCCCGCCCGGGCGCGGCCAGTAGCGCTGCCGCTGGAACGGGTACGTCGGCAGCTCGGTGGCGCGCGCGCCGGTGCCGGCGAACAGGAGGTCCCAGTCCACCCGGGCGCCGTGGTTGCGCGCGTCGGCGAGGGCGAGCAGGAAGCGGCCGGGGCCGCCCTCGTCGCGACGCAGCGTGCCGAGGGCGGCGGCGGGCAGGCCGCTGTCCTCGATCGTCTCCTGGACACCGGTGGTCACCACGGGGTGCGGGCTGACCTCGACGAACACCCGGTGGCCTGCGGCCAGCAGGGTGCGGGTGGCCTGCTCGAACTCCACGGTGTGGCGCAGGTTGCGGTACCAGTAGGCGGCGTCCAGCGCGGCGGTGTCGATCACGGCGCCGGTGACGGTCGAGCAGAACGGGACGTCGGCGGTGCGCGGGGTGATCGGCGCGAGGAGGTCGAGCAGCTCGTGCTCGATGCGCTCGACGTGCGCGGAGTGCGAGGCGTAGTCGACCGGGATGCGGCGCGCCCGCACGCCGGCCTGCTCGCAGTCGGCGATCAGCTCCTCCAGGGCCTCGGGGTCGCCCGAGACCACCACCGAGCCGGGGCCGTTGACGGCGGCGACGGAGATGCGGTCGCCCCAAGGCAGGAGGCGCTCGCGGACGGCGGCGACCGGCTCTGCCACCGAAACCATGCCACCGAGGCCCGCGAGCCGCCGGATCGCCCGGCTGCGCAGGGCGACGACGCGGGCGGCGTCGTCCAGGGAGAGCGCGCCGGCCACGCAGGCGGCGGCGATCTCGCCCTGCGAGTGGCCGAGCACGGCGGCCGGCTCCACGCCGTGCGCGCGCCACAGTTCGGCCAGCGACACCATGACGGCGAACAGCACGGGCTGCACGACGTCGACCCGGTCGAAGCCGGGCGCACCGGGTTCGCCGCGCAGGACGTCGGTTGCCGACCAGTCGGTGAACGGCTCCAGGGCCGCCGCGCACTCGGCGAACCGCTGCGCGAACACCGGTGCGGTGTCGAGGAGTTCGACCGCCATGCCGGCCCACTGGGAGCCCTGGCCGGGGAAGACGAACACCGGTGCGCCCTCCCCTGCGGCCTGTCCTTCCAGGACGGCAGGGGTGGCGCGGCCTTCGGCGAGTGCGTCCAGACCGTCCAACAGGCCGGCCCGGTCGGGCGCGACGACGGCGGCCCGGTGCTCCAGGGCGGTGCGGGTGGTGGCGAGGGAACGGGCGATGTCGTCGAGGGCGGGCCCGGTGGCACGGACGTGGGCGGCGAGCCGGCGGGCCTGCCCACGCACGGCCTCGGGGGTCCGAGCGGACAGCAGCCAGGGCAGCGGGCGGTCGGCGGACGGGCGCTCGGGCGGCGACTCGGGCGCGGGGGCCGCTTCGAGGATCACGTGGGCGTTGGTACCGCTGACGCCGAACGAGGACACGCCGGCGCGCGGCGGCCGTCCGGTCTCGGGCCACGCACGGGCCTCGTCCAGCAGCTCGACGGCGCCGGCGGTCCAGTCGACCTGCGCGGTCGGCTCGTCGATGTGCAGGGACTTCGGGAGCTCGCCGTGCTGCATCGCGAGCACGGTCTTCATCACGCCGGCGACCCCGGCGGCGGCCTGGGTGTGGCCGAGGTTGGACTTCACCGAGCCGAGGAGCAGCGGGTGTTCACGCTCCTGGCCGTAGACGGTGAGCAGGGCCTGGGCCTCGATCGGGTCGCCGAGGCGGGTGCCGGTGCCGTGCGCCTCGACGGCGTCGACCTCGGCGGGCGTCAGACCGGCGTCCGCCAGGGCGGCCCGGATCACCCGCTGCTGGGACGGGCCGTTGGGCGCCGTGAGGCCGTTGGAGGCGCCGTCCTGGTTGACGGCCGAGCCGCGCACCACGGCCAGCACCGGGTGCCCGTTGCGCCACGCGTCCGAGAGCCGCTCAACGAGCAGCACGCCCACGCCCTCGGCCCAGCCCGTCCCGTCCGCGGCGGCGGCGAACGGCTTGCAGCGGCCGTCCGGGGCCAGGCCGCGCTGACGTGAGAACTCGACGAACACCTGCGGCGTGGACATCACCGTCACACCGCCCGCGAGCGCCAGCGAGCACTCTCCCCGGCGCAGCGCCTGGGCCGCCAGGTGCAGCGCGACCAGGGAGGACGAGCAGGCGGTGTCGACGGTGACGGCCGGGCCCTCCAGGCCGAGGGTGTAGGCGACGCGGCCGGAGATCACGCTCGCGGCGTTGCCCGTCATCACGTGCCCGGCCACGCCCTCCCGGGCCGCGTCCAGCAGCACCTGGTAGTCCTGGAAGTTGGAGCCGACGAACACGCCGGTCCGCGAGCCGTGCAGCGCCCCGGGGTCGATGCCGGATCGCTCGACGGCCTCCCAGACCGTCTCCAGCAGGAGCCGCTGCTGCGGGTCCATCGCGAGGGCCTCGCGCGGGGAGATCCCGAAGAAGGCGGCGTCGAAGTCGGCCGGGGCGGCGAGGAACGCGCCCTCGGCGACGTAGCTGGTGCCCTCGTGGTCAGGGTCCGGGTGGTGCAGGCGATCGGTGTCCCAGCCCCGGTCGGCCGGAAACGGGCTCACCGCGTCGCGGCCCTCGGCGAGCAGTCGCCAGAGGTCCTCCGGCGACTCGATGCCGCCGGGGAAGCGGCAGGCCATCGCGACGATCGCGATCGGCTCGTCGGCGGCGACGGCCGGGGCGGTGAAGGTCTCGCCCGCGGCCGTTCCGGCCAGCTCGGCGCGCAGCTGCGCGGCGACGGCGGTCGGGGTCGGCTGGTCGAACAGCAGAGTGGCGGGCAGGCGCAGACCGGTCGCGGCGGTGAGGCGATTGCGCAGCTCGACGGCGGTCAGCGAGTCGAAGCCGAGGTCCCGGAACGCCCGGGCGGCGTGGACGGTCGCGGTGGAGGCGTGCCCGAGAACGGCGGCGGCCTCGGTGCGGACGAGCTCCAGCAGCAGGCGCTCCTGCTCGTCGGCACCGCGGCCGCGCAGCCGATCGGCCAGCGGGGAGTCGGTGGTCGCCGTGGCGACGCCCTGGTGGACCGCGCGACGCACCTCGGGCAGGTCCGCGATCAGCGCGCTCGGGCGGGCGGCGGTGAGCACGGGGGCGAGCACGCTCCAGTCCACGTCCGCCACGGTGAGACCGGAGGCATCCGCGAGCAGGGCCCGACGCAGCGCGGCGACCGCCCGCTCCGGGTCCATCGGGGCGAGCCCGCTGCGCCGCATCCGCCCGGCGAGGCCCGGGTGGTCCCCCGCCATGCCGCCCCCGGCCCAGGGGCCCCAGGCGACGGCGGTGGCGGGCAGCCCGGCGGCGCGGCGGTGCTCGGCGAGAGCGTCGAGGTAGGCGTTGGCGGCGGCGTAGTTGGCCTGGCCGGGGTTGCCGAGGACGCCGGTGATCGAGGAGAACAGGACGAACAGGGCGAGGTCGTGCCCGGCCGTCAGCTCGTGGAGGTTGCGGGCGGAGACGGCCTTGGCGCGGAGCACGGCGTCGAAGCGGTCGGCCGTGAGGCTTTCCAGGACACCGTCGTCGAGGACACCGGCCGCGTGGACGATGCCGGCGAGCGGGTACTCGGCGGGCACGGCGGCGAGGAGGGCGGCGAGCGCGTCGCGGTCGGCGACGTCGCAGGCGGCGACGGTGACGCGGGCGCCGAGGGCGGTCAGCTCGTCGCTCAGCTGCTGCGCGCCGGGGGCCTCGGGGCCACGGCGGCCGACGAGGAGGAGGTGCTCGGCGCCGCCCTGGACCAGCCAGCGGGCGACGTGGGCACCGAGGGCGCCGGTGCCGCCGGTGACGAGGACGGTGCCTCGGGGGGCGGACCAACCGGCGGGGGCGACGGCCGCCGCGCGCCCGTCCGTACCGGTCGCGGCCGCGCGGGTCGACTCCGCCGGCAGGTGGCGGCGGGTCAGACGGCGGGCGTAGGCGCCGGAGCCGCGCAGGGCGAGCTGGTCCTCGGCGGTCTGGGCGAGGAGACCGGCCAGGCGGACGGCGGTGCGGGCGTCGGGGGCGTCGGGCAGGTCGATCAGCCCGCCCCAGCGATGCGGGTGCTCCAGCGCGGCCACCCGGCCGAGGCCCCACAGCTGCGCCTGCTCCGGCTCGCGCACCCGGTCGGCGCCCTCGGCGGCGACGGCGCCCCGGGTGAGGCACCAGAGCCTCGCCGGACCGCCTGCGGCCTCCAGGGTGCGCAGCAGCTCGACGGTCGCGGGCAGGTACCGGGGAACGACGGGGAACCCGGCGTGCGGGCGGCCGTCGGCGGCGAGGAAGGACAGGACTCCGGCGACCGGCTCGGCGGAGCCGTCCGCGAGCAGGGCGTCCACGTCCTCGACCCCCGCCGCACGCTCGATCCGCAGGCCCCGGCCGGCCAGGGCGTCGAGGACGGCGGCGGGCCAGTCGTCCGGCGCGTCCGCCGCGCCTTCCTGCATGACGGCGAGCCAACGACCCGACGGGACGGTGTCGGTGAGGCCGCGCACGGGCGCCCAGGCCGTCCCGTACGTCCAGCCGTCGAGCGTGCCCGGCAGGCGCAGCTGCCCGCGCCAGGAGGCCAGGACCGGCAGCAGGCGGTCGAGCGAGGCCTCGGCGGCCTCCTCCGCGATCCCGAGGACCGCCGACGCCTCCCGCAGGTCACCGGCCTCGACGGCGGCCCAGAACGCGTCCTCGACCGGGTCGGGCGCGGGCGCGCCCGTGGTGCGGTGCGGGAGCTCGGGCAGCCAGTAGCGCTGCCGCTGGAACGCGTACGTCGGCACATCGATGCGCCGGCCGCCGGACCCGGCGAGCACCGCCGCCCAGTCCGGGCCGGCGCCGCGCACGTGCAGGCGGGCGAGGGCCGTCAGGAGGGCCGGCTCCTCGGGACGGTCCTTGCGGAGCGCGGCGGCCAGGGCCGCTTCGGCGGGCAGCGAATCGGCCGCCATGGCGGTGAGCGCGCCGTCCGGGCCGAGTTCGAGGAACCGGGTGACTCCGGCCCCGTGCAGCGTGCGGATGCCGTCGCCGAAGCGGACGGCCTCGCGGACGTGGCGCACCCAGTAGTCGGGCGACGTCAGGCCCTCCGCCAGTTCGCCGGTCAGGTTGGAGACCACCGGGATCGACGGCGCGCTGTAGCTCAGCCCGTCGAGGACGGCGCGGAAGTCCTCCAGCATCGGGTCCATCAGCGGCGAGTGGAACGCGTGCGAGACGCGCAGCCGGGTCGTCCTGCGGTCGGCGAAGTGCGCGCGGACCGCCTCGACGGCCTCCTCCGTGCCGGAAACGACGACGGAGGTCGGTCCGTTCACGGCGGCGATCGACACGAACTCACCCAGAAGCGGCAGGACTTCGTCCTCCGTCGCCTGCACGGCCAGCATCGCGCCACCCTTCGGCAGTGCCTGCATCAGCCGGCCACGAGCGCTGACCAGCTTGCCGGCGTCCTCCAGCGAGAACACCCCGGCCACGTGCGCGGCGGCCACCTCGCCGATCGAGTGCCCGGCCACGAACTCCGGCCGCACGCCGAACGATTCGATCAGCCGGTACAGTGCCACCTCGACCGCGAACAGCCCGGCCTGGGCGTACGCGGTCCGGTTCAGCAGCTCCGTGTCCTCGCCCCACACCACCTCGCGCACGGGTAGCCCCAGCTCCCCGCACACCGCGTCGAAGGCCTCCGCGAACACCGGGAAGCGCTCGTACAACTCCCGTCCCATACCCAGCCGTTGCGACCCCTGCCCGGAGAACAGGAACGCCGTCGCGCCCTTCTCGACGGCACCCGTGACAACGCCCGCTCCCCCGCCCCCGGCCGCGAGGGCGTCCAGGGCGCACAGGCGCTCCTCCGGGTCGGCCGAGACGACGACGGCCCGGTGGGCCATGGCCGTCCGGCCGGTCGCCAGGGAGTACGCGACGTCGGCCGGGTCGAGCGGTCCGCGCGTGCGAAGGTGGGTGGCCAGGCGTCCGGCCTGGGCCCGCAGGGCCGTCTCGTCGTGCGCCGACAGCACCCACGACAGCACCCACGGCAGCGCCGCCTCGGGCGCGGCCTCGGACGCGACGCCACCGCCGGGCTCCGCCGGCGCCGCCTCCAGCACGACGTGCGCGTTGGTGCCGCTCACACCGAAGGAGGAGACCGCCGCGCGCCGGGGCCACGCGTTGGCGGGCCATTCCCGGGCCTCGCCCAGGAGTTCGGCGGCGCCGGCGGTCCAGTCGACATGCGGGGTCGGGGCGTCGAGGTGCAGCGTGCGCGGCAACAGGCCGTGCCGCATCGCGAGCACCGTCTTGATCACCCCGGCCACGCCGGAGGCGGCCTGGGTGTGGCCGGTGTTGGACTTCAACGCGCCGATGAGCACCGGCCGTTCGCGGTCCTGCCCGTACGTCGCGAGCAGGGCCTGCGCTTCGATCGGGTCGCCGAGCCGCGTGCCCGTGCCGTGCGCCTCGACGACGTCCACCTCGGCGGGCGTCAGACCGGCGTCGGCGAGCGCGGCCCGGATCACGCGCTGCTGCGACGGGCCGTTGGGCGCCGTCAGCCCGTTCGAGGCCCCGTCCTGGTTGACGGCGGAGCCCCGCACGACGGCGAGCACCGGGTGGCCGAGGCGCTGCGCGTCGGACAGCCGCTCGACCAGCAGAATCGCTGCTCCCTCGCTCCACGCGGTGCCGTCGGCCGCCGCCGCGAAGGGCTTGCACCGGCCGTCGGCGGCGAGGCCGCCCTGCCGGGAGAACTCGGTGAACATCTGCGGGCTGGACATCACCGTCACGCCGCCCGCGAGCGCGAGCGCGCACTCACCGCGGCGCAGCGACTGCACGGCGAGGTGCAGGGCGACGAGGGAGGAGGAGCAGGCGGTGTCGACCGTGATGGCCGGGCCTTCGAGGCCGAGGACGTAGGAGATGCGGCCGGAGGCGACGCTGACGGTGTTGCCGGTCAGCAGGTGCCCGGCGGCGGTCTCGGTGACCTGGCCGCCGGCGGTGGAGGCGCTGTCGTAACCGCCGTGCCCGGCGCCGACGAACACGCCGGTCGGGGTTCCGGTCAGCGTCCCGGGGTCGATGCCGGCGCGTTCGACGGCCTCCCAGGCGGTCTCCAGGAGGATCCGCTGCTGGGGGTCCATGGCGAGGGCCTCGCGCGGGGATATGCCGAAGAACGCGGCGTCGAACTCGCCCGCGTCGTGCAGGAATCCGCTCTCGCGGGAGGTGACGGCGCCCTCGGGCAGGTCCCAGCCGCGGTCGGCGGGGAAGGCGGAGACGGCGTCGACGCCGTCCCGCACCAGCTCCCAGAGCTCCTCGGGTGAAGCGACCCCGCCCGGCAGCCGGCAGGCCATGCCGACCACCGCGATCGGCTCCCGGTGCTGCTCGGTCACCTCGCGGAGCTGCTCGCGGGTCTCGTGGAGGTCCGCGATCGCCCGCTTCAGGTAGTCGCGGAGCTTGTCTTCGTTCGACATCGGGACGTCAACCTCTCCGGGGGTCTGCCAGGGAACGCCGTGCGGGAAGGGCCCGGCCGGACGCCCGGTCCGGCGCCGCGCGCGAACTCCTGACGTCGGGTCGGACCCGTCGCCCGCCCAGTCTCGCCACGGACGGCCCCGGTTTTCCCTAAACGCTGGGCGCCCCGAACGCACGGACGGGCGTGCCGGCACTCGTGGGTGCCCGGCACGCCCGTCCGGCCCGCGGCTATTCCTGGCCGCGCAGCCACTCCTCCACGATCTCGGCGGTCAGGGCCGAGTCCTCCCGGATCATCGACAGGTGGTCGGCGTCGACACCGACCACCCGGGCGCCCGGCACGAGCGGTTCGGCCTGGGCGCGCTGCTCGATCGGGGCCTCGTCCACGCCCGTCAGGGCGCGGTCGCAGGTGACCAGCAGGACGGGCGCCGAGGTGTGCTGGACCTCCAGTTGGTTGAGCAGGACCATCCAGCGGCCCATCGCGGACAGCCGGGAGTTGGTCAGCCGCACCGGCGAGTCCGCGCCGGTGAAGTTGAGCCGCATCATGCCGGTGTAGTCGGTGCCCTCGTCCGCGTTGTGCTGGAAGCTCAGCGTGTCGAAGAGGACGACGCCCGCCGGGCGGATGCCCCACGTGTGCTCCAGCAGGCCGGCCGCGGCGTAGGCGAAGGAGCCGCCGGAGGAGTGGCCCGCGAGGACGAACGGGTGGCCGTCGCCGGCCCGCAGGGCGCTCTCGGCGATCACCCGGGTGGCGACCTCGGGGGTCGCGGGCAGCCGCTCGCCGGTGGCGAAGCCGACCAGCGGGAGAGCCGACACCTCGCGCTCGCCGCGGAAGTGGGCGGCGAGCCGGGAGTACTGGTGCACGCCCGCGTTGGCCGTCGGCGCGCTGACGCAGATCAGCCGGGTCGGGCGGGGTCCTTCGGCGAGGCGGGTGGCCCAGGGCAGGTCCTCCAGTTCGGCGGTCGCCTCGAAGGTGGGGCGCAGGGCCGCGACGGTGGCGAGCATGCGCTGGGCCTCGGGCACCTTGCCGTTGGCCAGGGCGTCGGTGAACAGCCGCTCCAGGGAGTCGAGTTCGGGTTCGCCGCCGGGCACGAGCACGGCCCCGTCCTCGCCGTCCTCGGTGCGCTGGTTGGCGAGCTCGCTGCGGATCCAGGTGGCGAGCTCGACCGGCGAGCGGCTGTCGAAGACGACGGTGGCGGGCATCCGCAGGCCGGTGACGGCGGCGATCCGGTTGCGCAGCTCGACGGCGGTGAGCGAGTCGAACCCGAGCTCGTAGAAGTCGCGTTCGGCGTCGACGGCCTCCGGGGAGGGGTGGCCGAGGACGGCGGCGGCTTCGGCGCGCACGGTGTCGACGAGGTGGCACATGCGGTCGCGCTCGTTGAGGTCGAGCAGTTGCCGGGTGAAGTCGGCGGCAGCGTCGGCGCCGCTCGCGCCGCCGCCGGCGGCGGTGCGCCGGGCGGCGCGGACGAGTCCGCGGAACAGCGGCGGCACGTCGCCCTGGGGGCGCATGCCCCCGGCGGCCAGGCCCATCGGGATGACGAGCGGTTCGGCGGAGCCGAGGGCGGCCTCGAACAGGGCGAGGCCCTGCTCGACGGAGAGCGGCGGGATGCCGCCGGACTGCATGCGCCGCATGTCGGTCTCGCTGAGCTCGCTGGTCATGCCCGCCTCCTGGGCCCACGGGCCCCAGGCGAGCGAGGTGCCGGCCAGGCCGAGCGACCTGCGGTGGTCGACGAGGGTGTCCAGGAACGCGTTGGCCGCGGCGTAGTTGCCCTGGCCGGGGCTGCCCATGACGCCCGCGATGGACGAGAAGACGGCGAAGACGGCGAGGTCGAGGTGCCGGGTGAGGTCGTGGAGCTGCCAGACGGCGTCGACCTTGGGCCGCAGGACGGCGGACAGGCGCTCGGGGGTGAGCGCGGTGATGATGCCGTCGTCCAGCACACCGGCCGTGTGGATGACCGCGGTGAGCGGGTGCTCGGCCGGGATGCCGGCGAGCAGGGCCTCGGTGGCGGCGCGGTCGGCGGTGTCGCAGGCGACGACGCGGGCCTCGGCGCCGAGCGCCGCCAGGTCGGCGAGGAGTTCGGCCGCTCCGGGCGCGTCCGGTCCGCGCCGGCTGGTGAGCAGCAGATGGCGGGCGCCGGTGACGGCGAGGCGGCGGGCGAGGTGGCGGCCGAGGGCGCCGGTGCCGCCGGTGATCAGGACGGTGCCGTCGGGGTCGCGCTCCGCGGGCATCGTGAGGACGGTCCGGGCGGCGCACTCCCCGGCGCCGAGCGCGGTGCGGGCGGCGCGGATGTCGTGCGCGGCGACCGGTGGCGCGGTGAGCTCGCCGCGTGCGGCCAGGGCGACGAGCTCCGCGAGGATCGCGGCGGTCTCGTCGCGGTCCGGTGCGGGCAGGTGGGCGAAGGCGTCGTCGTCGAGGACGAGGTCGGTTCCCGCCGCCGCGCGCCCGACGAGCCGCTCGGGCGGCAGGCCGTGGCCGAGCAGGGCGGCGCGCAGCCCGTCGGGGGCCGTGGCGGAGACGTCGGCGCCCAGTCGCAGCGCGAGCTCGACGGCGGCGGTGGCCGGGCCGGTGGCGGTGGTGTGCACGTGGACGGTCCGGCCGGCCTGGGCGGCCGAGCGGCCGAGGGCCTGCCAGGCGGGGACGAAGTCGGCGGCCAGGGCGGCGGCGCCCTCGAAGGACCAGCCCTCGGGCAGCCGGGCCAGCAGGCGCCGGTCGGCGACCGCCTTCGGCCCGGCGGGCAGCACGCCGAAGACCTCGTCGCCCGGGCGAAGGTCCGGCACATCGTCACCGACCGCTGTCACCACGCCGGCCGCGCCGGTTCCGCCTCCATGAACCGCAGCGGCCCGGACGGCGACGGCGACCTGTCCGGCCGCGGGCGGCTCGGCCGCCTCGGGACAGGGCACCAGGGCCATGTCGTCGGCGAGCGTGCCCTCCATGACCCACGGCGTGCCGGCCGGGGGCAGCAGCCCCGCCGCGTCCGCGAGCCGGGCCAGTCGGCCCACCCGCAGGGCGCCGTCGCGGACGGTGAACTGGGCCTCGCCGTCCGCCAGCAGGCCGGGCAGCAGCGGCAGGACCGCGGCCACGTCCTCCGTGCGTTCGACGTCGAGGAGGGCGAAGCGGCCGGGGTGCTCGGAGTTCGCCGAGCGGACGAGGCCCCAGGCGGCGCCACCGGACAGGTCGCGGACGGTCTCGCCGTCGGCGGCCCGGACGGCGCCCCGGGTCACGAACACCAGCCGGGAGGAGGCGGCGCGGTCGTCGGCCAGCCAGTCCTGGACGAGGGCGAGCACGCGTGTGGTGTGCGCGTGGACGGCCTCGGGGACGTCGCCGGCCGGGCCGTCCAGGGCGACCAGGACGAGGTCGGGCACCGGTCGGCCGAGGTCCGCGAGGGTCGCGGCCGAGGAGCCCGTGCCGTAGGCGTCCCGGCCGAGCGCGGTGCAGCGCGGCGCCGTGGCGGCGGGCGGCGTGGCGGGGGCGGGGACCCACTCGATCCGGAACAGCGGGTCGCGGCCGGTACGGGCGGCGGCAGCGGCGGCCTGCGGGGGGCGCAGGGTGACCGAGCCGACCGTCAGCACCGCGCCGCCCGCCGGGTCGGTGGCGGTGACGGACACCGTGTCCTCGCCGAGGCGGGCCACCCGTACCCGCAGGGCGGCCGCTCCCCCGGCGTGCAGGGCCACGCCCTGCCATGCCCGGGGCTGCGGCAGTTGCTCCTCGGTGCCGACGCCGATCAGCACGGCGGCGTGCAGGGCGGCGTCGAGCAGGGCCGGGTGCAGGCCGAAGTAGCGGGCGTCGTCGGCGGGTTCGCCGTCCAGTTCGACCTCGGCGAACACCTCCTCGCCGCGCAGCCAGGCGGCGCGCAGTCCGCGGAACGCCGGGCCGCACCCGGGCTCGCGGTAGAAGCCGTCCAGGTCGACGGCGAGCGCGCCGGCCGGCGGCCAGGCGGCCTGGGCGTAGTCCGGAAGGTCGGTGTCCTGGGGCACGAGGGTGCCGGTGGCGCAGCGCGTCCACGGCTCGTCGGGGGCGGCGTCGCCGGGGCGGGCGTAGCAGGCCACCGGGCGGGAGCCGGTGTCGTCGGGCGCGCCGACGCGCACCTGCACGACGGGTTCGTCGTCCTCGGCGAGCGGGAGCGGGTCGCCGAGCGTGAGCTCCGCGATCCTGCCGCAACCGACCTGGTCGCCGGCCCGGACGGCCAGTTCGACGAAGGCGGCGGCGGGGAAGGCGAGCCGTCCGCCGATCCGGTGGTCGAGCAGCCACGGGTGGACGCGCAAGGCAAGGCGGCTGGTGAACAGCACGCCGTCGGTGTCGTCGGCGAGCGGGACGGCGGCGCCGAGCAGCGGGTGCTCGGCGGGGACGAGGCCGACGGAGGCGACGTCGCCGGAGAGGGCGGCCGGGCGCGGCCAGTAGCGGCGGTGGTCGAAGGCGTAGGTGGGCAGGTCGACCCGGCGGGCGCCGGTGCCGTCGAACAGGGCCGCCCAGTCGACCGGGACGCCGGCCGCGTGGAGCGAGGCGAGGGCGGTGAGCAGGGTGCGCTCGTCGGCGCGGTCCTTGCGCAGGGCGGCGGCGCGGACGCAGCCGGCCGCGCCGTCGCCGAGGCTCTGTTCGGCGAGGGCGGTGAGGACGCCGTCCGGGCCGAGTTCGAGGAAGGCGGTGGCCCCGGCCTCGTGCAGGGCGCGGACGCCGTCGGCGAAGCGGACGGCCTCGCGGACGTGGCGCACCCAGTAGTCGGGGCTGGTGAGGTCCGCGCCGAAGGCGCCGGTGAGGTTGGAGACGACCGGGATCGAAGGGGCGCCGTAGGACAGGCCGTTGAGGACGGTGCGGAAGTCCTCCAGCATCGGGTCCATCAGCGGGGAGTGGAAGGCACGGGACACCCGCAGGCGGGACGTCCGGCGGTCGGCGAAGTGCGCCTCGATCCCCGCGACGGCCTCCTCCGTGCCGGAGACGACGACGGAGGTCGGGCCGTTGACGGCGGCGATCGACACGAAGTCACCGAGCAGCGGCAGGACTTCGTCCTCCGTGGCCTGAACGGCGAGCATCGCGCCGCCCTCCGGCAGCGCCTGCATCAGCCGACCGCGCGCCGCCACCAGGGCGCACGCGTCACCGAGCGAGAACACCCCGGCGACGTGCGCCGCGGCGATCTCGCCGATCGAGTGGCCCGCGACGAACTCCGGCCGGACGCCCAGGGATTCGACGAGCCGGAACAGCGCCACCTCGACGGCGAACAACCCGGCCTGGGCATACTCCGTCCGGTTCAGCAGCTCCGCGTCCTCGCCCCAGACGACCGCGCGCAGCGGCTGGTCCAGGTGCTCGTCCAGCACCGCACGCGCCGCGTCGAAGGCATCCGCGAACACCGGGAAGCGCGCGTACAGCTCCCGACCCATGCCGAGGCGCTGCGAGCCCTGGCCGGAGAACAGGAAAGCCGTCGAGCGCTCCGCCGCGACACCGCGGGCCACCTCCGTCAGGCCCTCGCTGCACGCGAGCAGCACGGCCCGGTGTTCGAAGGCGGAGCGTCCGGTGGCGAGCGAGAACCCGATGTCCAACGGAGAGAGTTCGAGCGCGCAGGCGCGGGCGAGGTGGGTCTCCAGCGCGTCCTCGGAGCGGCCGGAGAGCACCCACGGGACGACGGCGGGCAGCACCAGCTGGTCCTCGGTGCACTCGGTCACGGCGGGGGCCTGTTCGAGGATCACGTGCGCGTTGGTGCCGCTGATCCCGAACGAGGAGACCCCGGCCCGCCGAGGACGGCCGACCTCGGGCCAGGGCCGGGCCTCGGTGAGCAGGTCGATCGAGCCCGCCGTCCAGTCCACGACGGTGGACGGCCGGTCGATGTGCAGGGACTTCGGCAGCACACCGTGCCGCATGGCGAGCACGGTCTTGATCACCCCGGCGACGCCGGCGGCGGCCTGGGTGTGGCCGATGTTGGACTTCAGCGAGCCGAGCAGCAGCGGCCGTTCGCGGTTCCTCCCGTAGGTGGCGAGGAGCGCCTGGGCCTCGATCGGGTCGCCGAGGGCGGTGCCGGTGCCGTGGCCCTCGACGGCGTCGACCTCGGCGGCCGACAGTCCCGCGCTCGCGAGCGCCTGGCGGATGACGCGCTGCTGCGAGGGGCCGTTGGGTGCGGTGATGCCGTTCGAGGCGCCGTCCTGGTTGACGGCGCTGCCGCGCACGAGCGCCAGCACCGGGTGCCCGTTGCGGCGGGCGTCCGACAGCCGCTCCAGGACCAGCATGCCGACGCCCTCGGACCAGTTGGTGCCGTCGGCGGCGTCCGAGTAGGCCTTGCAGCGGCCGTCGGCGGCGAGCCCGTTCTGGACGGTGAAGCCGGCGAAGCTCACCGGCGTGGTCATCACCGTCACGCCGCCCGCGAGCGCGAGTCCGCACTCGCCGCCCCGCAGCGCCTGGGTGGCCCAGTGCAGGGCGACCAGGGACGACGAGCACGCGGTGTCGACGGTGACGGCCGGGCCCTCCAGGCCGAGCGTGTAGGAGATGCGGCCGGACAGCACGCTCGACGCGAGGCCGGTGCCGGCGTGGCCGCCGATGTCCTCGCGCGAGTTCATCATGAGCGTCGCGTAGTCGAGGCCGCTGGTGCCGACGAAGACGCCGGTGCGGCTGCCGCCGAGCTTCTGCGGGTCCACTCCGGCGCGCTCCAGAGCCTCCCAGGAGGTCTCCAGCAGCAGGCGCTGCTGCGGGTCCATGGCGAGGGCCTCGCGCGGCGAGATGCCGAAGAAGGAGGCGTCGAAGTCGGCGACGGCGTCGATGAAGCCGCCTTCCAGGGTGGCGCTGCGGCCCCGCCCGTCGCGGTCGCCGACGAGCAGGGTCCGCAGGTCCCAGCCGCGGTCCTCCGGGAAGCCGGCGATGCCGTCGCCGCCCTCGGAGACCAGGCGCCACAGCTCGTCGGGCGAGGTGACCCCGCCGGGCAGGCGGCAGGCCATGCCGACGATCGCGATCGGCTCGCCGTCGTCGGCCGCGGCCCGCACGGCGGGCAGCAGCGGGTCTGCGGGGGTGTCGAGGAGCTCGGCCAGGAGGTGCTCGGCGAGCGCCTGGGCGGTCGGGTAGTCGTAGACGGAGGTGGCGGGGAGCCTGAGGCCGGTGGCCGCGCCGAGCCGTGCGGGCAGCTCGACGGCCGTCAGCGAGTCGAAGCCGAGGTCGCGGAACTTGCGGTCCGGGGCCACGGCGGAGCGGTCGGCGTAGCCGAGCACGGCGGCGACGTGGGTGCGGACGAGGTCGGTGAGCAGGGCGGTGCGCTCGGCCGGGGTGAGGGCGCGCAGGCGGCCGGTGAGCTCGGAGGCGGCGGTCGCGTAGTCGCGGCGGGCCGCGGCGGCGGCCTCCAGGACGGGCCGGGCCGCCGGGAGGTCGCGCAGCAACGGGTTGCCGCGCAGACCGACGAGGCTCTCCAGGACCTGCGGCTGCGTCAGGTCGAGCAGCACGAGCGCGGGGGCCGGGCGGGTGACGGCCTGGCGCAGCGCGGCCAGGGCGAGGTCGGGGTGCAGGGCGGGGACGGCGGCGCGCTGGATGCGTCCGTCGTCCTCGGCCGCAGCGCCCGAGTCGATGCTGGTGGCCTCGGCGCCGATCCACGCGCCCCAGGCCACGGAGGTGGCGGGCAGGCCGTCGGCACGGCGGCGCCGGGCGAGCGCGTCCAGGACGGCGGCCGGGGCCGCGAGGGTGGCCCGGCCGGGGGTGCCGACGGCGCCCGCGACGGAGGAGCAGAGCACGAAGGCCGTCAGGTCGAGGCCGCGGGTCAGCTCGTCCAGGTGGAGGGCGGCCCCGGCGCGGACCCGGTGGACGGCGGCGAGGCGCTCGGGCGTCAGGTCGTCGAGGACGCCGTCGTCGACCGTGCCCGCCGCGTGGACGACGGCGGTGAGCGGGGCGTCGGCGGGGATCGCGGCCAGCAGGGAGACGAGGGCGGCACGGTCGGTGACGTCGCACGACGCGATCGTCACGACGGCGCCCAGGCCGCCCAACTCCTCGGCGAGATCGGCGGCGCCGGGGGCGTCGAGCCCCCGGCGGCTCGCCAGCAGCAGGTGGCTCGCGCCCGCGGCGGCGAGCCGGCGGGCCACGGCCGCGCCCCGGCCGCCGGTGCCGCCGGTGATCAGCACGGTGCCCGGGGTCTGCCCCGGCGTCCAGCCCGCGTCCGGCGCGCCGGCCGGGGCCGGGACCAGGCGGCGGGCGTGGACGGCGGCGGCGCGGATCGCGATCTGGTCCTCGCCGTCCGCGCCGGCGAGCACGGCGGCCAGGCGGCGCACCGCGGACCGGTCCGGCGCCTCGGGCAGGTCGACGAGACCGCCCCACTGCTGGGGGTGCTCCAGCGCGGCGACCCGGCCGAGGCCCCACACGGCGGCCTGCTCGGGCGCGGTCGGCGCCTCGGTGCGGGCCACGGCGACCGCGCCGCGCGTCAGGCACCACAGCGGCGCGGTGAGGTCCGCGTCGCGCAGCGCCTGGAGGAGGCCGAGGGCCGCGGCGGCCGGGTCGGCCTCACGGCCGAGCGCGAGGAGGGACAGGACCCCGGTGAACGGGCGCCCGGTCGAGGGCAGTTCGCGCAGCAGCGCGGCGAGCCCGGCACGCTCCGCCGTGGGCACGGACAGGCACAGGGCGTCCGGTCCGACGGCCTCGCAGGCCGCCTCCGTCCACGCCTCGTCGCCGTCCCCTGCGGGCGTCACCACCAGCCATGGGCCGGACGGCCGGGCCGTCGAGCCGCCCGGCAGCGCGCGCCAGGACTCGTGGAAGCGCAGCGCATCCAGCAGGGACTGGTCGCGGTGGTGGCGCCGCCACGCGGACAGAGCCGGGAGCACCGCTCCGAGCGCGTCGCCGTCCACGGCGAGGTCGGCGGCGAGCGCGTCCAGGTCCTCGCCCTCGACGGCGGCCCAGAAGCGGGCGTCCAGCGGGTCGTCCGGCGCGGCGGTGCCGGAGCGGATGGTCAGGGCGTGGGTCTGCGGCCAGTAGCGCTCGCGCTGGAAGGCGTACGTCGGCAGGCTGGTGTGGCGGGCACCGGTGCCGTCGAACAGGCGCGCCCAGTCGACCGGCGTGCCGACGACGTGGAGTCGGGCGAGCGCGGTCAGCAGCGCACTCTCCTCGGGGCGGCCGCGGCGGCCGGCCGGCTCGACGACGACCTCCGAGGCATCCGCCAGGGTCTGGCGGACGGCCGGGGACAGGGCCGCGTCCGGGCCGAGCTCCACGAAGTCGGTCGCACCGGCGGCGTGCAGCGTGCGGATCCCGTCGGCGAAGCGGACGGCCTCGCGGACGTGGCGCACCCAGTAGTCGGGGGTGCGGAGGTCCTCCTCGCCGAGTTCACCGGTGAGGTTGGAGACCAGCGGGATCGAAGGAGCGTTGTAGCTCAGCCCGTTGAGGACCTCACGGAAGTCCTCCAGCATCGGATCCATCAGCGGGGAGTGGAAGGCGTGCGAGACCTGCAACCGCGTGGTCCTCCGGTCGGCGAAGTGCGTCTCGATCGCCGCGACGGCCTCCTCCGCGCCCGAGACGACGACGGACGACGGACCGTTGACGGCCGCGATCGACACGACGTCGCCCAGCAGCGGAAGGACTTCGTCCTCCGTCGCCTGCACGGCGAGCATCGCGCCGCCGGACGGCAGCGCCTGCATGAGGCGGCCGCGAGCGGCCACCAGGGCGCAGGCGTCGGCCAGGGAGAACACTCCGGCGATGTGCGCGGCCGCGATCTCCCCGATCGAGTGCCCCGCCACGAACTCGGCCCGCACGCCCAGCGATTCGACGAGCCGGTACAGCGCCACCTCGACGGCGAACAACCCGGCCTGGGCGTACGCGGTCCGGTTGATCAGCTCCTCGTCCGAGCCCCACACGACCTCGCGGACGGGCAGGTCGAACTGCGCGCAGACCGCGTCGAAGGCCTCGGCGAACACGGGGAAGCGCCCATACAACTCCCGTCCCATGCCGAGGCGTTGGGCACCCTGCCCGGAGAACAGCAGTGCCGTCCTGCGCTCGCCGTCGGCGACGCCCCGGGCCACCTCGGTGCCGTCCAGCAGCACCGCCCGGTGCGCGAACCGCGACCGCCCGGCGGCCAGCGAGAGGCCGACGTCCACGGGCGAGGCGTCCAGCCCTTCGAGTCGCGCGAGCTGCGCGTCCAGCGCGGCCTCCGACTTGCCCGCCAGCACCCACGGCACGACGCCCGGCGCCACCGCCGGCTCAGGCGCGGGGGCTTCGGCCGGCGGGGCCTGCTCGACGATCACGTGCGCGTTGGTGCCGCTGATCCCGAACGCCGACACGCCCGCGCGACGCGGCCGGCCGGTCTCCGGCCACTCCTCCGCCCGCGTGAGCAGCCGGATGTCACCGGCCGTCCAGTCGACGTGCGAGGACGGCGCGTCCACGTGCAGCGTGCGGGGCAGCACGCCGTGCTGCATCGCGAGCACGGCCTTGATCACGCCGGCCGCACCGGCGGCGGCCTGGGTGTGGCCGATGTTGGACTTCAGCGAGCCGAGCAGCAGCGGCCGTTCGCGCTCCTGCCCGTAGGTCGCGAGGAGGGCCTGGGCCTCGATCGGGTCGCCCAGGGTGGTGCCCGTGCCGTGGCCCTCGACGAAGTCGACCTCCGCCGCCGAGAGGCGCGCGTTGGCGAGGGCCTGGCGGATGACGCGCTGCTGGGACGGGCCGTTGGGGGCCGTCAGTCCGTTGGAGGCGCCGTCCTGGTTGACGGCGCTGCCGCGTACGACCGCGAGCACCGGGTGCCCGTTGCGGCGCGCGTCGGAGAGCCGCTCCAGCACCAGGACGCCCGCGCCCTCCGACCAGCCGGTCCCGTCCGCACCGTCGGCGAACGCCTTGCAGCGCCCGTCCGGGGCCAGTCCGCCCTGCCGGGTGAAGCCGGGGAAGCCGAGCGAGGACGACATCACGGTGACGCCGCCGGCCAGGGCCAGCGTGCACTCGCCGCTGCGCAGCGACTGGGAGGCCAGGTGCATGGCCACCAACGAGGACGAGCACGCCGTGTCGACGGTGACCGCCGGGCCCTCCAGGCCGAAGGTGTAGGAGATCCGGCCGGAGACCACGCTCGCGGCCAGGCCGGTGCTCGCGTGGCCCTCGATGTCCTCCTGGGCGTTCATGACGAGCGTCAGGTAGTCCTGGCCGCCGGTGCCGACGAAGACGCCGGTCCGGCTGCCGCGCAGCGCCGTCGGGTCGATCCCGGCGCGCTCGACGGCCTCCCAGGACGTCTCCAGCAGGAGCCGCTGCTGCGGGTCCATCGCGAGGGCCTCGCGCGGCGAGATCCCGAAGAAGGCCGCGTCGAAGTCGGCCACCCCGTGCAGGAAGCCGCCCTTGGCGGTGGCGCTGCGCCCGCGGTCGCCGGGGCCGCCGCCGAGCAGGGTGTCGAGGTCCCAGCCGCGGTCGGTCGGGAAGTCGGAGATGCCCTCCCGGCCCTCGGCGACCAGCGCCCACAACTCCTCGGGCGTCTCGATCCCGCCGGGCAGGCGACAGGCCATGCCGACGATCGCGATCGGGTCGTCGGCGGTGGCGGCGGCCGTCGCGGCCGGGGCGACCGGCTCGTCGTGCCGGCCGAGCACCTCCGCGAGGACGAGGTCGGCGATAGCGGCCGGGGTCGGGTGGTCGAAGACCAGGGTCGCCGGGAGGCGCAGACCGGTGACGGCGGTGAGGCGGTTGCGCAGTTCCAGGGCGGTGAGTGAGTCGATGCCGAGGTCGTGGAAGTCCCGGTCGGCGGCGACGGCCTGCGGCGAGGCGTGGCCGAGGACGACGGCGGCCTCGGTGCGGACGAGGTCGACGACGTGGCGCAGGCGGTCGGTCTCGCGCAGCTCGTAGAGGCGGGCGGCGAGGGCCGTCGTGGTGGCGGCGCCGGTTCCGGTGGCGGAGGCCGTGCGGCGCCCGGCGGGCAGGAGGGCGCGGAACATCGTGGGCACCTCGCCGCGCGGGCGGGCGCCGGCGGCCATGCGGCCGGTCGCGACGAGGTAGGGCGAGTCGACGGCCATGGCGGCGTCGAGCAGGGCGAGGCCGTCCTCCTCGGTGAGGGGCGGGACGCCGGAGGCGTGGATGCGGTGCAGGTCGGCTTCGGAGAGAGTGCCGGTCATGCCGGCGGTCGGCATCCAGGCGCCCCAGCCCAGGGACTGGGCGGGCAGGCCCTGGTGGCGGCGCCACTGCGCGAGGGAATCCAGGTAGACGTTGGCCGCGGCGTAGTTGCCCTGGCCCGCCGTGCCCATCACGCCCGAGATGGAGGAGAAGAGGACGAAGGCCTTGAGGTCCTGGTCCTTGGTCAGCTCATGGAGGTTCCAGGCGGCATCCACCTTCGGGCGCAGGACAGACGACAGGCGCTCGGGCGTGAGCGCGGTGACGATGCCGTCGTCCAGCACACCGGCCGCGTGCACGACACCCGTGATCGTCCGCCCGTGCAGCGCCTCGGCGAGCGCCTCCCGGTCGGCGGCGTCGCAGGCCACGACCTCGACGTCGGCGCCCAGCGCGCGCAGTTCCTCCAGCCACGCGCCGACGCCACCGCGGCGGCTCAGCAACAGCAGGTCCCGGACGCCGTGTCCGGTGACGAGATGCCGGGCCACGAGACGGCCCAGGCCTCCGGTGCCACCCGTGATCACGACCGTGCCCCCGCCCCAGTCCGACGAGCCTTCCCCGGGGACCACGCGCCCGAGCCGACCCACCCGGACGACGCCGTCGCGCACCACGACCTGCGACTCGGCCACGGCCAGCACCGCGTCCAACGGCAGCCCGCCGTCCGTGTCGACGAGGACGAAGCGGCCCGGGTTCTCCGACTCGGCCGCCCGCACCAGGCCCCAGAGCGCGCCGCCGGCCAGGTCCGCGACCTCGCCACCCGCCACCGCGCCCCGGGTGACGAACACCAGGCGGGAGTCCCCGAACCGCGGCTCGGCCAACCACTCCTGCACCAGGTTCAGTGCCCACGCCGTCACCTCGTGCACGTCCTCCGGCATCGAACCACCCGCCACCGGGACCACCACGGCATCCGGCACATCGTCCGTCAGCTCCGCGAACGACGCCACGCCCGCACCCAGCGTCACCGCCGTCACGCGCTCACCCGTGCGCGACGGCGCGGGCACCCACTCCAGCCGCAGCAGCGAACCCGCGGTGTCCGCTCCCTGCACCACGGCGGCCGGCTCGGCCAGCGTCAGGGCCTCCGCCGACAGCACCGGCTCCCCGGCGGCGTCCACGACGGCGAGCGCGAGGGTCTCCTCGCCCGTGCGCACGAGCCGCGCCCGCACGACGGAGGCACCCGAGGCGTGCAGCGACACCCCGGACCACGCCACCGGCACCAGCCCGCGGCCGTCCGCCCGCACCACGGCCGTCAGCAGTGCCGGGTGCACGCCGAAGCCCGCGGCCTCGTCGGCCGCGTCGCCCGGCAGGACCGCCTCGACGAAGGTCTCCTCACCGCGCCGCCAGACCGAGCGCAGCCCATCGAAGGCCGGACCGAGGTCCGCCTCCTCCCGGATCCCCGTCAGCTCGGCGACGACCGCGCCCTTCGGGGGCCAGACCGAGGCGTCGAACCCGGCCGCGCGCTCGCCGCGGACCAGCTCGCCCGTGGCGTGCTCGGTCCACGCGGCGTCCGCGTCCGGACGGGAGAAGATCCGCACCGGCCGGGCCCCGGAGGCCGCTGGGGCGTCCACCTGGATCTGGACCACGACCGCGCCGTCCTCGGGCAGAACGAGCGGTTCGGCGAGCGCCAGCCGCTCGACACGGTCGCAGGCCACCTGGTCACCGGCGCGGACCGCCAGCTCCAGGAACCCGGTCGGCGGGAAGACGGCCACGCCGCCCACCCGGTGGTCGCCCAGCCACGGCTGCGCCTTGAGCGACAGGCGGCCGGTGAGCAGGGTGCCCTCGGCGTTCGCGAGCGCGACGGTCGCGCCCAGCAGCGGGTGCTCGGCCGGCGACAGGCCGGCACCGGTCACGTCGCCTGTGCGGCGGGAGGGGCGCGGCCAGTAGTGCTCGTGCTGGAAGGCGTAGGTGGGCAGGTCGGCGCAGTGGGCGTTGGTGCCGTCGAAGAGCCGCGCCCAGTCGACCGGGACGCC
>NZ_JBMVFA010000059.1:0-27185 GCF_049543595.1 Kitasatospora sp. NPDC094028
GAGAGCTACACGGCTGGCCTGCACCTTCGCGGATCGATCATGTGGTTGAAACGCCTGACGTCAACCACATGATCCGAACCTTCAACAGCTCCTAGAGGCCCGGGGTGGGCCGGGTGGCCTTCCCGGGGTCACCCCCGCGCGGGCGGGGCCGACGTCGGGTACGCGCAACTGGTCGCCGGCGAGCGCGGGTCACCCCCGCGCGGGCGGGGCCGACACTTTCTGACCTGCGACGTTCTCCCACACCATGCGCTGGCTCATTCAGTCCGCACGGCGGAGCGGACCTCTTCCTCGCCCTGCGGCACAGCACCATGGTGAAGACATGGCCGTTGTGGTTGTTTGTGGTGTCAAGGAACGCATCTGCATCGTGCCACGGGCCGCGGACAGCGACCTGCTACTCGCCGCCCACAGAGCCTCCGCACGGATGAAGCAGACGACTTCACCACGCACCCGCCCCTCGTCGACATTGGGTCACCTCTGCACGGGCGGAGCGGACTCCGGCGGCCACACCCTCTACGTCCTGACCAATGGACCACCTCCGCGCGGGCGGGGCGGACTCGATCTGCTGATCCCCCCGCAACTGGACGTACGGGCCACCTCCGCTCAAGCGGAGTAGACGGGGAGAACGGCTACCCGGCCACCATGCAGGTGGGGTCACCTCCGCGCAGGCGGAGCGGACGCTGGACTTCTCGACACGGGCCCCGCCCGTAGCTGGGTCACCTCCGCGCGGGCAGGGCTGATGAGATCGACCAGCTTCGCGCCGAGCGTGACGAGGGGCCACTCCGCCTGGGCGGAGCGGACACCGAGATCCGCGGCCGCCTGGAGTTCCTCGACGGGGCACCTCCGCACGGGCGGAGCTGATCATCCCGGCTGGCCCTGGACCCACACCCCGGGGGGCACCCCCGCGCGGGCGGGGCCGATACGGCGTCGGCCGCCACGGCCATGGCGGTGGTCGGGTCACCCCCGCGCGGGCGGGGCCGATTTCAGCAGGAGCCGGGTCACGGCCTCGCTGGCCGGGTCACCCCCGCGCGGGCGGGGCCGATGGTCGGTCGAGCGGGCGTCAACTCCGCGCGGGGGGGGTCACCCCCGCGCGGACGGGGCCGATCGGGCCTGGCTGTCCGCCGAGGCCGACACCGCGGGGTCACCCCCGCGCGGGCGGGGCCGATGCGCACTGCACCGGCACCGGCTGCACCAGCACGGGGTCACCCCCGCGCGGGCGGGGCCGATCATTACCGAGTGGGGGTTGTAGCCCCTCAAAAGGGGTCACCCCCGCGCGGGCGGGGCCGATGTCAGGGACGGCTCGAAGGTCGGGTCGATGGCCGGGTCACCCCCGCGCGGGCGGGGCCGATAGTTTCTGACCTGCGACGTTCTCCCACACCATGCGCTGGCTCATTCAGTCCGCACGGTGAAGCGGACCTCCTCCTCGACCTGCGGCACAGCACCCATTGTGAAGGCATGGCCGTCGTGGTTGTTTGTGGTGTCTAGGAACGAATCTTCGTCGTGCCACGCGCCGCGGACAGCGACCTACCTACTCGCCACCCAGAGAGCCTCCGCACGGGCGGAGCGAACGCACGAGGGTGGCCTGGGCCAACGGCGAAGTACGAGGCACCTCCGCGCGGGCGGAACGGACAGCGACGTCCACGTCAACGTCAGCCTCGACGGCGGGGCACCTCCGCGCAGGCGGGGCTAATTCGGCCACGGGGTGGGTGCAGATCCTCACCGCAGGTCGGCGGCTTCAACGGGCCACCTCCGCACCGGCGGAGCAGACCCGTCCCAAATTCCGCGCGCCAGGTCCTTGCCCGGGTCACCCCCGCGCGGGCGGAACGGACAGCGACGTCCACGTCAACGTCAGCCTCGACGGCGGGGCACCTCCGCGCAGGCGGAGCGGACGCCATCTTCTGGTTGAACGTGCCCTGCACTTCCAGGCCACCTCCGCGCAGGCGGAGCGGATCGGCGACCACCAGCTACGACGCCACAGTCGGGCCACCTCCGTACTGGGGGAGCGAACGAGCAGCATGTTATAGCGGCCGCCGCAATGGCTGGGTCACCTCCGCAGGGGCGGAGCAGAGCGGATCGGACCGGCCACCGTGTAATGGCTGTTTGGGACGCCTCCGCACGGGCGGAGTGGACTCGGAGCTACTGACCAACGCGATAGAGCACGGGGGGTCACCTCCGCACGGGCAGAGCGGACCCTACTTGACCTGCGGCGCAGCGTGGTTGTCGCTGTTTCTTGGCCAAGCCGGGGTGTCAGGTTGGGTGTGTTGTTGTGGTGTCAAGGAGCGGGAGCTGATCCTAGCGGCGAGGTCTGACGCCGTCTGCTGATTGGGGATCAGGTCCCGGTTGTCAGACCCTGGGTCTAGCGTCACAGGTTGGTGACTGACCGTGCCCGAGTAGTGGGGACCGCCCTGTGACGCGACCGTCGTTCGATGTGGTTGTTAGGCCGTGGATTCCGGCCCGTGTGCGTACAGACCTGGCTCCTGAGCAGGTGGCCGAGTTGCCGGTGGGGGGTAGGCCGGGGGAGACGGTGGTCCTTGGTTTGGCCGAGGTACTGACGTGGGCCCATCTGCTGGAGCACGTTGACTGTCCGGATCCGGCGTCGGAGGCGGCGCTGTTGCGGGTTCTCATCGCAATGACGGCGCGGGTCACCGGTCTCGACGCGGCCGAGGACTGGGACGACAACCGGTGGGACACCCTGGAGGCCGGGCACCTGGACCCGGACCGAATCGGCACGTACATCAGCCAGCACACCGGTCGGTTCGACCTATTCGACGAGCGGCGGCCGTGGCTGCAGGAGCCGCGGCTGGCGGGGGAGTGTACGGGCAGCAGTGGGACCGGGCGGCTGCTGATGACGAGTCCGTCGGGGAACAACCACGTGTGGTGGCCGCTGGAGAAGGGCGGGCTCGGGGGCCCGATTCCCACCGCGACGGCGGCGTTCGGGCTTCTCACGTGGCTGTTCGCGGGCCCATCCGGGACGGCGGCGAACCGGCGCCGTTCGGACGGCCGGAACAGCCACTACACGGTGGCCGGCCCGATCCGGGCGCTCATCTCCTGGTTCCCCGCAGGCCGCAGCCTCGCCGAGACGCTCATCCTGGGAGTGCCGTCGCCCGACACCTGGCCGACCAACCCAGGCCAGGACGAAGCCCCGTGGGAGGCCGAGCAACTGCCGGACCCCCGGCTGCCCGCCGCGCCGGCGGGGCCGGTGTCGCTGCTGACGGCGCGCGCCGCCCACGCGGTGCTGCTGAAGCCGGACGCGGACGGCGGGCACGTCACCGATACGTGGGTGACGTGGGCGTGGGAGAACGAACTGCCGGAGGCCGAGGACCCGTACGTGATCAGGCGTGACGAGGGTGGTCCGGTGCGGGCGAACTGTGCGCGGGTGGCGTGGCGGGACCTGGACGCGCTGCTGCTGAAGACGGTGGCGGGCAAGACGCCGCGCTACCGGCCGGCAGTCCTGGCGTCGGTGGCGCGGCTGCCGCGGGAGACGGCGGCCGGTCTGCGGCTGCGGGCGTACGGGCTGCACCAGGAGCGGCGGGATCCGGAGACCGCGTGGTTCACCGCGGTGACGCCGCCGGTGCTGGGCTTCCTGGAGGAGCTGGACGAGGACGGTGCCGCGGCGGTGTCGGTCGCCCGTTCGCGGGCCGAAGGGGTCTCGTCGGCGCTGGCGAGGGCGCTGCGGACGGCGTGGCAGGCGTACACCAACGACAGCAAGGTGTGTCCGTGGGTGGACTCGGCGCTGCCGGTGTACTGGTCGGAGGCGGAGGCCGAGTTCTGGAAGGCCGTCGTCCCGGACCGCGACGGGGTTCGGGCCCGGCCGGCGTTCCAAACGGTGGCCACCCGGGTGTTCGACGCGGTGACGGAGTCGGCCGCGCTCACGCCGCGCGGTATGCGGGCGGTCGAGGAGGCCCGGGCCACGATGCTCAGGCCACCCAGAGGCCCACGGAAGAAGAAGTAGCGGCCCCCGGGCAGTGGTCGGCGGTGGGCCGGCCCTGCAGGGGCCGGTGGCCGGCCGTCCCGATGGTCCTTGACCCTGCGGGACCGCCGCCGGGCCCGTGAAGGCGCCGGTCGCAGCCGGGTGCCGCCGGGCGGCGGTCCGATACGGACGCGGCCGTCCCGGTCGGCGAGGACCTGCCGGTGGGTTCCGCCAGGGCCCGGCCGAGCCGGAGCGGCGTCGCACCGGCCCCGGCCTGACCACCCTGACCACCGAACCGCCCACCGCCCACCGCCCACCGCCCACCGCCCACCGCCCACCGCCCACCGCCCACCGCCGAACGAACGGCCAGTCGGCACGAAAGGAGCCCGCTCTCCGTCCCCGCCCCCAGCCCCTGCCGCCAGCAGGGGCCCCGGCCCTTCACCCCTCACCGAGGAGACCATGTCCACCGACTCGCCGCCCTCCGCGGAACCGGACGTCCTCGCGCACCAGCGCGCTTTCATGCTGCATGTCCACCAGCAGTGCGCGACGCCCGGCGGCCGCGCCGCGGTCCGTTCCGCGCTGACCGACCTCGCCAAGCCGTTCCGCGCCTACGAGTACCTGCTCGCCCGGATCCCGCGCTGGACGAACCGCGACACCGAACGCGCCTACGTCCTGACCGCCGGCATGTACGCCGAGCAGGCCCCCAACCCCCGCCTCGACCGGAAGCCGAAGCCGCCCGCCGGCCTGGCCGCCCCCGTCGAGGGGGACCGCTGGCGCAACCTCGGCTGGTCGCTCGCCCGCGCCGTCCGCGCCAACGTGCTGAGCACCGAGACAGTGCAGGCCCGGCTGCTGCTGATGTCCCGCCAGGACGCCGACACGCTCACCCGCGACCTGCCGCCGCTCGTCGCCCGGTTGCGCGCCGGCGACGTGCCGGTCGTGTGGCCGCTGCTGCTGCGTGACCTGACCCGCTGGGTCGACCACCCGAGCGACACCGCCCGTACCTGGGCCCGGGCCTACTACCAGTACGACCCCACCACCACGACCACAACCACGACCGCCATCACCGCCGCCGAGGAGACCTCCTGATGAAGCGCCGCCTGTACCTCGACCTGCACGTCATCCACTCCTACCCGCTGTCTTGCCTGAACCGCGACGACCTCAACGTCCCCAAAACCGCCTTCTACGGCGGCGAGCAGCGCGGCCGGATCTCCTCCCAGTCCGGGAAGCGGCACGTGCGCGTGGAGGTGGAGGACCGGCTGGGGGAGTGGGCGGTGCGTACGAAGCGGCTGCCGGAGAGCATCGCCGCCGAGCTGGTGCGCGCCGGGGGCTGGGACGACGAGCTCGCCCAGCGGGCGGGGCGGATGGTGGTCCTGGCGGCGGGCGTGAAGGGCGTGGCCGTGGACGGGGACAACGACACGAACAGCATGCTGCTGCTGCCGCAGGCCGGGATCGCGGAACTCGCCGAGGTCGCGGTGGAGCACCGGGAGCTGGTCGAGGCGGGTGTCGACAAGAAGAAGGAGGCGGCGGCGCAGGAGAAGCTGGTGAAGGCCGCGGGTGCGCGGGTGCTGGAGGTGCTGCGGGGGCGGACGTCGAGTATCGCGGCGTTCGGGCGGATGCTGGCGAACGAGCCGGGTTCGGCGGTGGCGGGTGCGGTGCAGGTCGCGCACCAGCTGACCACGCACGCGCTGGCGGTGCAGCCGGACTACTTCACGGCTGTCGACGACATCACGCGGGGGCAGGAGGACGAGTCAGGGTCGGCGCACCTGGGGACGGCGTTCTACACGTCGGGCACGTACTACCGGTACAGCTCGGTGAACCTGCCGGAACTGGCCGGGAACCTGGGCGACGACGCGGAGGGCGCCCGGCGGGTAGCGGTGGAGTTCGCGCGGGCGTTCGCCGTGGTCGTGCCGTCCGCTCGGCAGGGTTCGACGGCGCCGTTCACACCGCCGGCGCTGGTGCACGCGGTGCTGCGCGGTGACCAGCCGGTGAACCTGGGCGGGGCGTTCGAGCAGCCGGTGGTGGCGGAGCGCGGCAGCGGCTTCGTCCAGCCGTCGATCGGGCGCCTGGACGCGCACGCCGGCGCGGTGAACTTCTTCTACGGCGACGGCGGTGTCCTCGCTTCCGCCTACTCCGGTCTGGGTGTCGGTGCGGTCGAGCACCTCGGTGAGAACGTCGGCTCCCTCGAGAAGCTCCTGTCGACTGTCGACGCGGCGATCGGCGAGCACCTGTGAGGGGCGGTCTGCTGCTGCACCTGGCCGCTCCGATGCAGTCCTGGGGCAGCCCCTCGCAGTTCGGCACCCGCCTGACGTACCCGTATCCGACCAGGTCCGGTATGACCGGGCTGTTCGCGTGCGCGCTCGGCCGCCCCCGCGGAACGGACCTCGGGGACCTGGCCGAACTGCGGTACACGGTGCGCATCGACCGGCCCGGCCGGCTGATGCGGGACTACCACACCATCGGCGGCGGCTACCCACGGGAGAGGACCGTGATCACCGCGGCCGGCGGGCGCCGCCCCCTGAAGGAGGCCACGCTGCAGTCCGAGCGCTGGTACCTGGCGGACGCGGCGTTCACCGTCGCCGTCACCGGCCCGCCGGACGTGACCGGGGACCTCGCCGGGGCGCTGCGCGAGCCGGTGTGGCACCCCTACCTGGGGCGCCGCTCCTGCCCGCCCACCAGCCCGGTCCTCGTCGCGGCCGTCGACGACCCCGTCGCGGAGCTGCACCGCCTGCCGCTGCACCGCGACCCCGACAGCCCGGCCTCGAACCTGGAGGAGGACGCCGCCGGGCAGACGGTGGAGGTCGTGTTCGTCCACGACACCGACCCCGGCACCGGCCACCCGCCGGTCACCCAGGTCCGCGACCATCTGCCCGCCACGGGTGGCCGCCGCTTCGCCCACCGCCCCCTGTGGGAGACCCGCCACCGCTTCACCGCCGACCAGCACGCCGGCACCGGTACCGCCTGGATCACCGCCCTCACCACCTACACCCGCACCTGACCCCAGCCCGCCGGCCCCGCCCACCGCGGGGGAGACACGAACCCACCGGAGACCCGATGACCCACCTCACCCTGCTCCGCCTCGACCCCCGCTCCCGCGACGCAGCCGCCGACCTGCGCAACACCAGCCACATGCACCAGCGGATCATGGGCATGTACCCCGACGCCCTCACCAGCGGAGAAGCCGCCCGACGCAGCCTCGGCGTCCTCTACCGCATCGAACGCACCCCCCAGGCCACCACCGTCCTCGTCCAGTCCACCCTGGCCTCCGACCCCACCGCCCTCCCCAACCACTACGCCACCGTCCAGCAGCGCAACCTGACGCCGCTGCTGGACTGGCTCGCGGACGGTCACACCGTCCGTTACCGCATCGACGGATCCCCCACCCGCTCCGTGCGTGACGGCACCCGCGACGCCAAAGGCCGCCTCAACCGGGGCAAGCCCGCTCCGTTGCACGGCAAGGATGCGATCGCCTGGTGGGAGCGCAAAGCCCACACCGCCGGCCTCGACCTCCACGACGTCCTCGACATCCCCCAGGAACCCGCCACCGGCCACCGCGACACCGGGCCGATCCGCCACACCCTCATCCGTTTCGAAGGCCACGCCACCATCACCAACCACCAGGCGCTCCGCGCCGCCGTCACCACCGGCATCGGCCGCGGCCTCGCTTACGGCGCGGGCCTCCTCAGCATCGCCCCACACCACGGGTAAAGAAATTGCCAAGCCGTCAAATCGTCGCAGGTCAGAAAGGGGTCTGCTCCGCCCGTACGGAGGTGACCCGTCGTCGCCGTAGAGCTGGCGGGCGAGGTGCTCGTCTGCTCCGCCCGTACGGAGGTGACCCGCTGAACAGCACCCAGGTGTTCGTTCAGGACGGGTCCGCTCCGCCCGTGCGGAGGTGGCCCGTAATGACCGCTGTCGACTGGCGGCCGGAGGCCGTCCGCTCTGCCCGTGCGGAGGTGACCCGGGCTGCGGCCGGGTGCCGGGGTGGTGGACCTCGTCCGTTCCGCCCGTGCGGAGGTCGCCCGAAGCAGGCGGCGACGAGCAGCAGGGTCAGCCAGCCCGCTCCGCCTGAGCGGAGGTGGCCCGCGTAGGCACTCCATGCGCACCGGGCACGTCTGGTCCGATCTGCCCGCGCGGAGGTGGCCCGAAACGTTCCGCCTGAGCGATGTCCTTCTCGGCGTCCGCTCCGCCCGTGCGGCGGCGGCCCATCGCATCCAGTACATGTGCGTTCTATTCGCTAAGAGGAGTTCGGTGTTTGATCCTCGAGTTGCCGGTAAGAGGCGTGGCCTGACGGGTGCCTATCCGTTGGTGTGCCACCTGACTGACACCGCGGTGCTCGCGGGAGCGCTGTGGGATGCGTACCTGACGGCCTCCCAGCGGGATCTGATCGCCGCCGGGTGGGGCGTGGATTCGGCACAAGCGCGACGGCTGGTGATGCTGGCGGGGGGCCTTCACGATGTCGGGAAGACCCTTCCCTGCTTTCAACGAGGCATCGAAGGGACGGCCGGGCTACTGGCGGATCCGCGGTTCCCGGCGCCGGTGGGGTGGATGCACGACGAGTGGATCCCGCACCAGGTGGCGAGCCAGTGGACGTTGCCGCAGATCCTCACTGGGCTGGGGTGGCCGCGGGTCGAGCGGCCGTGGAAGTCGGTGGCGCACCAGTTCGCTCAGATCCTGGGCGGTCACCACGGGGTGTTCGGTGAGGCGCTGTCGCCCGCGGTGATGGCCGATCCGTTGAAGGCGCTGCGCGGGCTGGGCGTGGACGGCTGGGCCGAGCAGCGTGAGGAGCACGTGCGGGTGGTGTCCGGGATCTGCGGGTCGCCGGTGGCGCCGCCGCGGTTGCTGCCCGCGGGGGCGGCGGTCGTGGTGACGGGAGTGGTGGTGCTGGCGGACTGGCTGGCGTCGAACACCCGGCAGGTGCAGGGCCGGCTGGAGGCGTGGAACGGCGACCTCGCCGCGCACGTCGCGAGGATCCGGCAGCGGGCGCCGTGGGTGCTCGCCCACGCTCAGCTGGCGGCGCCGGTCTGGAAGCCGGCTGCGACGTTCACCGACCTGTTCCCGGACATCAAGGACCCGTATCCGCTGCAGGCCGACGTGGCCAAGCGGCTCGGGGACCTGGTGGACGGGCCGGGGCTTGTCCTCGTCACCGCGCCGACCGGCGACGGGAAGACCGAGACGGCCCTGTTCGCCGCCCGGGTCCTCGGCGCGGCGGCCGGGGCCGGCGGTCTGGCGGTGCTGCTGCCCACGATGGCGACGACCGATGCGATGTGGCGCAGGGTGAGGACGTTCACCGCCCGCGCCGCTGGGGTCGGGACCCCGGTGACGCTGCTGAACTCGATGGCGTGGCTGAACGAGGACTACGACCCGCGCCGGGACGAGATCGTCGCGGACGGCTGCGTGTCGACGGAGGCCGCGGACTTCCTGCGCGGGCCGCACCGGGGGCTGGCCGCCGGGGTCGCGGTGGGCACCTGGGACCAGGCGGCGCTGGCGGCGCTGCCGGTGCGGTTCAACGTGCTGCGGTGGCTGGGGCTGTCGGGCAAGACGCTGGTCATCGACGAGGCGCACAGCTACGACGCGTACGGGCACCGGCTGACGCAGCGGCTGCTGCAATGGTGCGGCCACCTGGGTATCCCGGTGGTGCTGCTGTCGGCGACCCTGACCGGGCGGACCGCCACCGATCTCGTCGGCGCCTACCGGGCGGGCGCCGGCCACACGGACGCGGTACCGGTCGCTTCCCCCTACCCGGGCTGGGTCCACGTCTCGGCCGTGACCGGGAACGTCACGCCGCACGGGCCGCTGCCCACCACCCGGGAGCGCGAGGTCGCGGTCGACCACCACACCGTCCGGCACACCCACGACCCGGCGGTGGCCCGCGGGCGGGCCGCCCGGATCCTGACGGAGCTGCGGCCCGCCGTCACCGGGACGGGCTGCGCGCTGGTGGTGTGCAACGTCGTCGCCGACGCCCAGGCCACCAGGAGGCTGCTCGCCGAGCGGTGGGGCGAGGACGGCCCCCAGGTCGTGCTCCTGCACGCCCGGCTGCCGATGTGGCAGCGGATCGAGCGCACCGCCCTGATCGAGGGCATGGTCGGGTCGAAGGGCATCCGTCCGGCCGGGCCGCTCGTCGTCGTGGCGACGCAGGTCGTGGAGCAGTCCCTGGACTGGGACTTCGACCTGGTCGTCTCCGACCTCGCGCCGATGAGCCTGCTCCTGCAGCGCGCCGGGCGGTGCCACCGGCACGACCACCCGCGGCCGGCCTGGGCACCGGCCCCACGACTCGTTGTCCTCTCCCCGCCCGCAGGCCTGCCCGCTCCGCACTGGGGCGACGTCTACGACACCTCCCTGCTCCGCCGGACCTGCGACGCGCTTCGCGGGCTGGAGGGGCCGATCGCGATCCCCGGCGCGGTCCCCGCCCTGATCGCCGAGGTGTACGACGCGGCCTGGGACCCCGACCGGACGGGCCCCGACGACGCGCAGCGCCTGGCCGGGGAACAGGCACAGGCCGCAGCCGCCGACATGGTGATGATCCCGCCGCCGGACCGGGTCAAGGACCTGCACCCACTGACCTCCGCCCTGGACCCGGACCTCGCCGTGACCCGCCTGGGCGGCGAATCGAAGCGCATCCTGCCTGTGTGGCCCGACGACGACGGCGGCTGGACCTTCGTCACCGCCAACGGCCTCGCCGAACTGCCCCACCACCCCGGTAAGGACGACATCCGCACCGTCATCCTCTCCACCGTCCAGGTCCGATCGACCTGGCTGACCGGCGCCGGGCCGGAAACCCGACCGCCGGCCTCCTGGCAGGACATCCCCGCGCTGCGCGACGTCGTGCTGATCCCCCACGACCGGCAATCCGGCGGATGGCGCGCCCCGGACGGCCGGACGATCCGCCTGGACCCCCTGGACGGCATCATCCGCGAATAGCCGCAGACCCGACCCCGGACGAGGTGCCGCGTGAACTCGGCCGCTCCACCACCCACCCGCCGACCTGGATCACCGCCAGCCCCTGAGCCCACCGCTCCGACACCGCCCATCAGCAGGCCACCCCCGCGCGGGCGGAGCCGACTCCTGGGGTTACACAGGGCCGGGTGGTGATGCAAGGTCACCCCCGCACGTGCGGGGAGGAGTACCTCAGAGGAGTCGTGGCCGGCATCGCCGGGAGCAGCCCGAACGGCTGACGCCCGCGCTGGCGGGGACGGTGCCTACGCAGGCCAGGATGGCGCCCCGCCGTCCGGCTGCCCTCTGCAGACGCGGGGAGGAACGAGTCCACGGCTGTGCCCGACGAGAGGATCCGGTCGGACACAACTGCGTCCGGATTCTCTCAGTCGCGATCCCTTTGGGGGCGGGGCGGCGACGTAGGAGCCCGTGGAGGCGAGGACCTGCTCCCTGCGCGATCAGGGGTCAGCCGGACCTGTCCCGCTCACCTCGACGCTGGATCCGGACCTCGCCGTGACCGTCTCGGTGGCGAAGCGCGGCGGATCCTGCTTGTGCGGTCCGCGGTCGGCGGCCGGGTCTACCTGACCGCGACCGGCCTGCTCAGGCCTCCCGAGCGCCCGGGCAAGGAGGAGATCCGCAGTATCATCCCTCTCCACTGTCCAGGTCCGTTCGACGTGGCTGCGCGGCGTGGGCCGGAGATCCTGCCGCCCGCGCTGTGGCAGGGCATCTCCGCACTGCGCGACATCGCTCTGGTCCCCTACGCCCCCCGGACCGGCCGGTGTCGCGCCCGGCTGGAAGGCGATCCGCTTCGACCCCGAGGACGGCATCATCCGCGACTGGGCGTCGTGCTGAGGGAGAAGGTGAGCGTGCCCCGTCCGGCCAGTTCGGAGGTGTTGAGGTCAAGGGGTGGGGCAACGGCGCTGCCCCCGGGCTCGGCGGTCGGCCGTTACCCCTCGAAAGCGAAGATCATCCAGTGCCAGGCGGCGCTGTCACGGCTGGTGTCGAACTCCTCGACGATGCACAGCCCTTTCATCCAGCGTCCGTCGCCGTGGAATTTCGCAAGGCAGGTGCAGGTGCAGGTGAACTCCGCGGCGCGCCGACAGGACGGGGTGCATTTCTCCTTGGGGTTGTACTCGCGGCCGAGGATGATCAGCTGGTTGCGGCGGGCAACTTTCCGGGTGACGTCGAGTGCGTGGCGTACGGAGAATGTCCAGTGGCCTGCCAGCTGGCTCCAGATGAGGCTTCGTGTGGTGGGCAGCAGGCCGGCCAGCATCGTGTACTGCTCGGTGCGGCTGCGCTCGGGGAGCCATACCCCGACCGGGGCCTTTGCGGGCAGGACGACGGCGGGGAGGTGTTCGCCGGACCATTGCGGAAGCCACGTCGGGGCGGCGAGCGGTGTCGGGTCGTCGTCGGCCTTCGCCAGTGCGCCCGCCTTCCGCCGGGCTACGCGCTTGCGACGGTCTTGCTCGGCGTTCTCGAGCAGGGCCTGCCGCTCGGTGCTGCTCCCGCGCCACAGAGCGGTACGTGCTTCCTGGAAGGAGGCGGGGCACTGGACGGACGTCCCGTCGCGCCAGTGCGGGACGACGAGTGAGCCCTTGAGCTCAACGATCTGATGGCAGCGCGCACATATTGGAGCTGCTTCTTCCATAGATATCCTCTCGTGATCGCGCATCAGGTGGATCAGTCTGTCGCCGAGGGCAGTGAATTGGGGCGGTGGCCGGTCAGTTCCTGCCATCGGTCGTAGGCGGTGTCCAGTTCGCGTCGGGCCCGGGGGATGCGGAGGTCGTTCTTCAGCTGGGCAGTGACCTGGTGCAGGTTCTGCTCGGCCTGGCGGCGGCCGCTGGTGTCGGCGGTGACGCGCTTCAGTTCGGCTTCGGCCTCGGGGATGAGGGCACGGAGCCGTTGGAGGGCCGGTCCGGTGCCGGCGATGGCGTTGTGGACGTGGACGACGAAGGCCCGTACGTCCGCCTGAGGAGTGTCCTCGAGCGCGAGGGTGAGCAGTTCGCGTTGGCCGTCGGGCGGTATCAGGTAAATGTAGGCCTCTGCTGGGGAGTACTGGTCGTCGATCCTGAGCCCGGCGAGCGGGTGGGTGGCACCGGCGCGCACCCGCAGGGCGTGCTCGTACAGATCCAGACGGTCCCCAAGGGAGTGGAGCAGTGCTCCGTGGCCGGGGTCGCGCAGTACGGCCAGGCGGAGCTCGGCTTCCCTCACCCTGGCCTGGTGCTCGTGCGCGGCGGTGGCCGCAGCCGCGCGGGCGCGCTGCTGTTCGGTGACTATGTTCTGCTCCGCCCGGCGCAGGTTTGTCCGGGCCGTGCGCAGCGTGTGCCGTTCCCGGCTGTGGCGGGGATGGAAGGCGTGGCGCCAGGTGCCTGGGTACTGGCTCATCCGCCGGGCCACGATGGCTATGGCGACCAGGACCGCCGCGCCTGACCAGAACAGTGTGGTCCAGATGGTCTCCGCCACGGTTTCTCCTTGGTTGGTTCTGGGTGCCCGGCGTCCGCTACCGGAGGCGGGGTTAGTGGGTGGCTTCGCCGGCGGTATCGGCGGGCTGGAGGGTGGTGTGGCCGCAGGAGTGACGGCGGTGGGTGCTGGGCGTGGTCGCGCCCTTCGCAGGTCGGCGGAGCCGAAGGGTGATCGGGAGGAATGCTGTTGTGCTGAACGTGCATTGCCTGCCTCACCTTCCGGATCGGTATTTGACTCTGTGTGAGGATCTGCTCACCGAAGCCTGCAGTATCCGGGTGAGCATGCCAGAGCGGCCTCCGGCCTGGGAGCGGTTCGGGGAAATCGGGCGAGCGCGAACCGCAGGAAGTACGTGCCCAGCGGGTAGCACGCCACCGTTGGTACTCCGGTCGGCTTCCTCGCTGCCGAGGAGCGGTCTGCTGAACTGGTCCGCGCTGCTACGGAGCTCCACCAGGGCGGCGGCGAGCCGACGCCCTACTTCGATGTTGCTGGCGGCCTGCTCACGTACTTCGTCGTCGCCCGCCTGGAGCTCGTCGTCTGCCAGGTCACGCCACCGCCGACGCCCTGATCCCCCCCCCCCGGGTCCGCCGGGCCGAGGGGTGACTTGCGGTGTTTCCCCGCGGCCCGGCACGCCGTGCTGGCACGATGAAGTGGCCATGGTCGGGGCCCGAGTTCGGGGGTTGTCGTTGCCGGGTGACAAGCGGCGTATCCAGACGGCGGTGCTGGACAGCGCGGCATCGGAGGAGCCGCTGATCCTGCCGCTCGAAGCGATTGAGCTGGACGCCTTCCGCCGGCAGCACGCCGAGGACACCTTCTGGTGTGGGCTGCTGCTCGGCGGCTGCGGCGCCCAGCTCACAACGAAGCTCTACACCGACCGGGTCTGTCACTTCGCGCACTTCCCCGACCCGACCGGCCTGCACGAGTGCGGCCGCCGGGCCCGGGACGTGTCCAGCGCCGACCACCTCTACGCGAAGGCCGCCGCCACAGCCTGGCTCCGCGACCAGGGCCACCAGGGCGCTGTTCACCTGCGCGAGCCGCTCGGCTCCGTCGTCGACATCGCCTTCGAGTACCAGGCCCGCGGGCTGCGCTTGCACCTGGACGACGCGGTGGCACCAGCGTGGGACGACGAAGCGGTGGAGCCGGTCCTCGGCTTGGCGGTGCCGGTCGACGACTGGACGCTGGTGCGCCGCCGGTACGTACACCGGGTGGGGTTCGACAGCGCCGGCACCGCCCGGCAGGTGCGGATCGGCACGCAGGCCTTCGCGAGGGCCACCGAGTGGTTCGGCCTCGACGAGTGCTCGATGACACCGGACGGCTTCCGCACGCCGGCCGTCGAACGCATCATCCGCGCCCGCCGTTCCCGGGCCAAGGCGTGTGGAGGCCGCCCCGTCCGGAACCGAAGCCGTCCCAGCCGGTGCAGCCAAGCCCGGTGCGGCGGCTGGAGGCGGCGATGGAGTCCGGTTCGCGGATCGCTGTGGAGTCGGCGTGCCGCGACCTCACGACCGCCGGTCCGTTCGAGGGACCTGTCGGCTCCGAGGTGGCCGCCGCGCTGGAAGGGGCTCGGGGCTGGCTGGTCCGGCAGGCGCGGGAGCGCCAGGAGCTGTTCGATCAGCTACGGCAGGCGCTGCGGGACCGCGAGGTCGAGGCGGTGCGCGCCCTGCTGGCACGCGCCGACGCCCAAGCCGCCGGGGAGCGCGACCGCGCCGAGCACTCCGTCGCCAGCCGGGCGGAGGAGTTCCTCAAACACCAGCAGTCACAGGCCGGCTGGGCCCGGGCGACCAAGCGGGCTCACCGGGCCAACGCCAGGACGGCGCGCGTTCGCAACGTCACGACACGGGCGCCGAACACAGCCGACCCCACGGAGATCGCACATCAGCGGGTGCGGCACATCCTCGGCGATCTGCGGCGGATGGGGACCAGCCTGGGCCCGCGCACCATGCTGCACATGCTGGACTCGCTGGCCACCACGATGAAGAGCGCGGGAGCGCGGGTGACCCCAGCGCAGCGCGAGGAGGCCCAGCTGTGGCTGGCGCGGGGCCGGCGGCTGCGCGGCGCGGCCACTGCTGAGGCTGCGGTGCTTCCGGGGGCGGCGGCCGGTGTTCCTGCGTCCCGGCGCAGCCCGGAAGCGGGAACGGCCGGAGGCAGCGCTGCTGGTGGCAGGGGCCGGCAGGACAAGGGGGAGGCTGCGCCGGTGCCCGCCGAGCGTCGTGCTGCTTCCGCCGGCCGGCCGGAGCGCTCGAAGAAGGTGGCGTCGGCAGGCCCGCCCCGGTTGTCGGCCGCATCGATCGCTTCGGTGGCGGCCGCGGTGGCCGGGGCACTGAAGAAAGCCGCGCGGGAGCGCTCCGCTACCTCCTGGCCGCGGCTTCGCCGTCAGCTGGGCGGGGCGCTGCCCGACTTGCACCCGGACGACAAGCTGGAGGTGCTGCTGCAGGTCGAGGCCGGCACCGTGGCCAACGAACCGCTTCTGTCGTCGTTGCTCGCGGCGAACGGCGGCAGCCCTCCCGCGCTGTACCAGGGTTTGGCCCGTCACCTGGGCCGGACGCTTCCTACGGATGTCGGTGCGGCCCGCACGTACTGGCAGTCCGAGGTCCTGCGGCTGCACCAGCTCTTCCGCTACCGCTGACCGGCCTGCCCGGCTCCCCGCTCGCGGGTGGTGCGGTCGGTCCCTGCGCCCCAACGTCTACCCCGAACTCGGGGACCTGGTCGACCGCCTGTTTCGGGTGGTGCCGGGGCCCGTGCCCGGCCGCCGTGCGCGCGTGCGGCGGCCGGGCCGAGAGTCTGTGGGTGTGCCGTGAGGCCGGTGCGGTCAGGGGCGGCCGAGGGCGCGGAAGGTCCAGCCGGCCGCGCGCCAGTGGCTCGCGTTGAGGGTGCCGCGGGCGTCGATGACCTTGGGGACGGCGATGTGCCGGGCGAGGTCTTCCGGGTCGGTGTCGGAGTACTGGGGCCAGTCGGTCAGGTGCAGCAGCAGGCCGGCGCCGGTGACGGCCTGGGTGGGGTCGTCGGCGTAGTCGAGCTGGGGGTAGGCCCTGCGGGCGTTCTCCATCGCGGCGGGGTCGTGGACGGTGACCTCGGCACCGGCCCGTTGGAGGGCGTCGGCGACGGCGAGGGCCGGGGAGTCGCGGATGTCGTCGGTGTGGGCCTTGAAGGCGGCGCCCCAGGCGGCGATGCGCGTGCCGACCAGGGTGCCGCCGAGCGCTTCGCGGGCGAGGTCGACGGTGTGCTCGCGCCGGCGCAGGTTGATCGCGGCGACCTGGCGGAGGAGGCCGGTGTCGGCGCCGAGTTCGTCGGCGCGGTGGGTGAAGCCGGCCAGGTCCTTGGGCAGGCAGCCGCCGCCGAACCCGAGGCCGGGCCGCATGCCCTTGGCGCCGATCCGGTGGTCATAACCCAGGGCGAGGGCGATCTGCTGGACGTCGGCGCCGGTCTTCTCGCAGAGCTCGGCCATCGCGTTGATGAAGGAGATCTTGGTGGCGAGGAAGGCGTTCGCGGTGCCCTTGATCAGCTCGGCGGTCGCGATGTCGGTGACGATCAGCGGGGAGCCGGTGGCCAGGACGTCGGCGTAGACGGTCCGGAAGACGGCCTCGCTGCTGGTGTCGCCGTCCTCGATGCCGAGCACGATCCGGTCCGGCTCCAGGGTGTCCAGGACAGCGAACGACTCGCGCAGGAACTCCGGCGACCAGGACAGGCGGGCGCTCGCCCCGGCCGGGGTGTGCTCGTCGAGGGTCTGACGCAGCTTCGCGACGGTGCCGACCGGGACGGTGGACTTGCCGATGATCAGCGCGCCGTCGCTGAGCCGGGGGGCCAGCTGGCGGACTGCGGTGTGGAGGTGGGTGAGGTCGTAGGCGCCGCTGCCGTCCCGCTGCGGGGTGCCGACGCCCAGGAAGTGGACGTCGGCGAAGGCGGCAGCCTCCGCGTAGGAGGCGGTGAACCTGAGCCGGCCGGTGGCGGTGTGCTTGGCGAGCAGGTCGTCCAGGCCGCGTTCGACGAACGGGGCCTGGCCCTTGTTCAGGGCGTCGACCTTGTCGGTGTCGGTGTCCATGCCGAGGACCTGGTGGCCGAGTTCGGCCATCGCGGCGGCGTGGGTGGCTCCGAGGTAGCCGCAGCCGATCACGGTGAGCTTCACGAACGTGTCCTTCCAAGGGGGGGCGGGGTGCCGCCCGGCCAGGCGCCCCAACCCCCTCGATCGAGGACGGGGACGTCAGGTGCCCGGCTGGGCGGCGAGATGGCGGTGGATGCCGTCGCGGATGAACGGCGGGATGGTCAGGACGGGCAGGTGCTCGGGGGCGAAGAACTGGAGCTTGACGCCCTCGGCCAGCGGCAGCGCGCTCTCGTCGCCGTCCCAGAAGGCGGCGAAGAAGGTGATCGTCTGCCCCGAGCCGTGGGCGTCCGGGGTCTCGAACAGCTTCGTCAGGCCGCCGTCGACGGCGAGGCCGGCTTCTTCTTCGAGCTCGCGGACGATCGCTTCGGCCGGGCTCTCGCCGGGGTCGCATCCGCCTCCCAGGAGACTCCAGTGACCGGGCCAGGCGACGCCGTCGAGATCGTCGCGCAGGTGCAGCAGGAGTTCGCCGCGGCGGTTGGTGATGATCGCGACCGCTCCGCTCGGCTCGGCGGCGGACGGGTTCGAGGGGAGGGTGTCCATGCGCTCACCGTAGTGAGCAGACGGCCGGTCATGCCGCAGCGGCCAGCGTGTGGTCGGAGAACCAGGCGGCGGCCATCAGGGCCTGCATACGGGTGCGGTCGAACCGGCCGCCGGGCTTGAGGCCGCCGGCGAGCAGCGGCTGCAGCCCGCGCGGGGCCTGGTCGAGCGCCGAGCTGATCTGGGCGGTCGCCCAGGGCTCCAGCGGGCCGGAGAGCCAGCCGGGGACTGGGGAGGCGAAGCCGAGCTTGTCCCGGCTGCCCCAGACCTCCCGGGGCAGGCCGAGGGCCTTCGCGGCGTCGCGCAGGATGCGCTTGCCGGCCGCCGGGTCGGTGATTTTGTGGTCGACGGGCAGCCGGTAGGAGAACTCGACCAGGTCCCGGGCCAGGTAGGGCGAGCGCCGCTCCAGCGCGAAGGCGGAGGCGAGCTTGTCCGAGGTCATCACCAGCGGGCGCCAGGCCGTGGCCAGGTCCGCCAGCGTCAGCCCCCGCGCCAAGTCGCCTCCGGCCCGGGTCAGGGCATCGGCAACCAGCTCGCGGAGCCGTCCGTCCGGGTCCTGTCCGCGCAGGATGAGCTTGACGATCGCCTCGGTCGGGTCGGCTCCAGCGGCCCGCCGTCCCCGTTCAGGAGCTTGGAGGCCAGCGGCCGGTAGGCCTCCAGCCCGGCGCCCAGCACCGCCTCCGGGCCGAACAGGACGAGCGCGTGGCGGACGTAGCCCATCAGGAACTCGTCCGGCCCGAGCCCGCCGACCACTACGCGGATGCCGCGCTCGGCGACCGCTCGGTAGGCCATGTGCTCGGAGAACGTGGACGCGTTGCCCATCGGGTAGTCCAGCGCGTGCATGATCTGAGGCAGCGTGCGGGTGAAGTCGGCGGCGGTCGGCTCGATGACGACCAGCTCGGCGCCGACGTCGCGGGCGACGACGGCCGCCGTCGCGGACTCGTCCAGCCGGTCCTGGCCCGGGTAGCGGACCGTGAGACAGACCTGCGGCCGCATCAGGTAGGCCAGCACCGAGGAGTCCAGCCCGCCCGACAGCAGCAGCGCGAAGTCGCCAGCTGGCGCCCGCATCGGGATCCGATCGGCCAGCAGGGTCGAGAACCTGGCAAGCGCGGTCGTGTAGTCACCCTGCCAGGGCTCCAGGCCCTCCAGGGACCACCAGGTCCGCTGGACCAGCGAGCCGGTGGCGACGTCGAAGGCCAGCAGCCCGGCCGGCGGCAGCAGCTGGATGCCCTGGAACGGGGTGTCGGCGCCGGTCGGCGTCTCGATGCTCAGCATCTCCGGGCGGACGACCAGCGGGGCGGTGCCGTAGCCGGTCAGGGTGGTGACCTCGGAGGCGAACGCCAGGCGCCCGCCGTCCAGGCGCCAGTAGAGGGGCTTCTCGCCGAGCCGGTCCCGAGCCAGGAACAACCGGCCCTCGCGCGGGTCGTAGGCGGCGAGCGCGAACATGCCGTCCAGGCCGGCGAGACAGCCGGGGCCGAGCTTGGCCCAGGCCCGCAGGACCAGGTGAGCATCGGTCTCGCGGGGCTCCAGCGGGATGCCCCAGGCCGCGGCGACCTGCCGGTAGTTGTAGATCTCGCCGTTGAAGGTGAGGACGATGCCGCTGGCCGGGTCCTGGTAGGGGCCGGGGTCGGCGGTGGTGTCGACGATCAGCAGGGTGTTCATGGACAGCACCGCCCAGCCGTCGGCCGAGGTGAGGTGCCGGGTGCCGTCCGGGCCGCGGTGGTGCTGAGCGAGCCCCATCGCGGCGACGGTGGTCTGGTGGCGGACGGCGTCGGCGCCGGCCAGTCCTGCGATTCCGCACATCTGGTTGTCACCCCCGAGCGTGAATCGGTGGTGGCCTCCGCCGGGAAGATGTTTCCCCAGGTCCCGGCGGAGGCCCGGAAGACCAGGCAACCGTCTGGCGGCCGGGCGGGGCAGGGCTCGCAGGGGGGCTCACAACTCGCGAATCCGGTTCACTGCGAGCGGTGGAGGCAATACCCTCGGTGATTCGGCGTCAGGTGCCGGGCGTACAAGTTCTCGTGCCCAGTCGAGTACGACTCCCCGTGCCCAGCCGGGGAACGGATTGAGGGGGACGCTGTGGCGTCGACCACCCGCCGGCCCAAGCCGCCGAACGACGCGCTGGCCCGGATGATCGAAAAGTGCGAGGGCGCCAGCCACAAATCGCTGGCCCACCGCGTGAACCAGCTCGCCGGTGAAGCCGGGTTGACCACCACATATACGCATACCTCGGTCGCGAACTGGTGCCGCCGGGGCATGACCCCGGACTGGCCGGTGCCCAGGCTCCTGGCCCAGGCGATCGGCGAACGGCTCGGCCGGCCCGTGCAGTTGGCGGAGATCGGTATGGCCGATGCGCAGACGCCGGACGTCGGGGTGGGGTTGGATTTCCCGCGAGACCCCGCCGACGCCGTGCGCGTCGCCACTTCGTTCTGGAGTTCCGTGAACCGCCGCGACTTCCTCACTGGATCCAGCTTCGCCGTTGCCTCGTTCACGACCCCGGTGACCCGGTGGCTGGTGAGCCCGGCCGACGACCGCGCCGACCACCGCGGCGGCGCGCGCGTAGGCCGGGCCGACCTGGACGAGCTCCGCGACGCCGCCGACGAGGCCCGCCGCTGGGACTCCAAGTACGGCGGCGGCAACTGGAAGGCGAACTCCGTCACCGACTGCCTCCAGCACCGGGCCGCCCCTCTTCTGTCCGGCACGTTCTCCGACGAGGTTGGCCGCGAGCTGTTCTCGGTGACCGCCGAGCTGTCCCGCCTGGCCGGCTGGACCGCCTTCGACGTCGGCCAGCACGAGGTCGCCCAGCGCCACTTCATCCAGGCCCTGCGCCTCGCCCGCGCCGGCGGCGACGTCCAGCTCGGCTGCTATGTGCTCACCACCATGGCGATGCAGGCCCTCCTGCGGGGCTTCCCCAACGAGGCCATCGACATGACCCAGGGCGCCTTCGCCCGCGCCAACGGCCAGGCCGCCCCCCGGGTGCTGGCCTTCACCAAGCTCATCGAGGCCCGCGCCCATGCCCGCGACTACAACGCCCGGGCGGCCTCGGCCGCACTGGCTGCCTCTGAGACCTTGCTCGACCAGGCCCGCGACCCCGCCGACGAGCCGGCATGGATCGACTTCTATCACCACGCCCGGCTCTCGGCCGATGCCGCCGAGGTCTTCCGCGACCTGAAGAACCCCAAGGCCGCGCTGGCCTGGAACGCGCAGGCCGCCGCCATGCAGCCCGGGGTGTTCACCCGCTCAGTCGGCATGCGCCTGGCCATCGTCGGGACCGCCCACCTCCAGAGCAAGGACCTCGACCAAGGCCTCGCGCTCGGCAACCAGGCCGTCGACATCCTCGCCCGCGTCCAGTCGAGCCGAGCCCTCGACTACGTCCGCGAGTTCAACGCCGCCCTCACCCCCTGGCGCCGGGAGACCGCTGTCCGCGACTTCCTCCACCGTGCCCGGGCAGAACTGGGGATCGCCGCCTGACTCGTGCTGCTGCAGGCCATCCGCGGCGGGCGGCTAACGGTCGGGCCACGAACGGTTCGCCCTGTTGTCCGGCGGCTTGTCGGTTTCTGTCCGTAGGGTGGTCGCGCGACCCGCGGAACAGCAACAAGGAGTGGGGACATGGCAGTTGAGCGGATCTGGCTGGACGTTCCGTTCGCGGAGAAGGACGAGGCCAAGGCGGCCGGCGCCCGGTGGGACCAGCTCTTCCGACGCTGGTATGCCCCCAGGCCGGGCATGACCGGCCTGGAGCGGTGGGTGCCGGTCTCGGAGATCCCGTCGCTCTTGCCGGGGGAGGACCGCTCGCTCGGCAGCAGCCTGTTCGTCGACCTGGTGCCCGACAGCTGTTGGTTCACCAACGTGCGGTCCTGCGTCTCCTCGAAAGACTGGGACCGCCTGCGGCGGGTGATCTGCATGAGGGCCGGCAAGCGGTGCGAGGCCTGCAATGCGGGCGAGGACCGGGAAACGGAGCGGTGGCTGGAAGTCCACGAACGATGGACTTATGACGAATCCCACCAGGTCCAGACCCTGAAGCGTCTGATCTGCCTGTGCTCCGACTGCCACACCGTCACGCACTTCGGCTTCGCCCAGGTCAGGGGGCTCGACGTGCAGGCCCGCGCCCACCTGATCAAGGTCACCGGCATGACGCCCGTCGAGGCGGACCAGCACATCAGGCGGGCCTTCAACGTATGGCGAGCGCGCTCTCGGCTCACGTGGACGCTCGACCTCAGCATGCTCACCAACGTCGGGATCACCGTGGCTCCGCCGCCGGACGCGGATGCCCGGGCCGGTGTCGCTCAGGAGACCTTGCGCACGAAGGCAGCCGGGCCGTCCAGCAGCGTTCCCCGACAGCACAGCCCCGATGACCGGGCCCAGGCCCGCCGCGGCCAGTAAAGAGTGCGAGCCGCCCGTCCGTCCTCGGCGAGGCGGATGGGCGGCAGCAGGACCGAGGTCTTACGCCGCTTGGCCGGGGTCGGTGGCCGGGGTGTTCAGCCGGCGCTGTTCCAGGTCCCCTTCTTGAACCCCTCCTTGAGGACCGATTTGTTGAGCTGGCGCACGATGCTGAACGGCTGGCCCGCACGCTTGCCGTGCATCTCGGCCTCGTCGATCATCACCTGGAACAGGTCCTGCAGGTGGCTGGCGCGACGCGTCGGGTCGGCGCAGACGGTGGCGAGCAGGGCTTCGAAGGTATCGGCGTCGCCGACCGACCAGGCAGCCAGCAGGCGGCGGGTGAACACGCGCCGTTCGGGGCTGTGTTCCTCGATGTTGACGTGGTTGCCGTCTGCGTCCTTGCTGGTTGTCCAGTCCGCTCCCTGCAGCAGCGACCACCGGCACACGAAGTCGCTGGCGATGCGGGCGAGCGTGGCCACGGCCGTGTCGCCCAAGTCGGCCAGTTCCTCGGCCCGCCGGTAGGCGACGGGGATGTCGCCCAGCGCCCCCTCGGCCACCGCGGCCTGCAGCAGCAGGTACCCGTGCGCGGTCTGTCGCTCGTCCGGGTCCATCGGCACGGTCACCACCCCCTTCGTGTTCATCCGTACGGTTCGGCTCCGATCATGCTCAATACCGGTGTTCCACGCCTGGTGTTTGGCCGAACCGACCTCGCGGCAGCTCGGCGGCCACCACACCGAGGAGGCGAAGTGACCACCCCGCCCGACGACCGGACCCCGGCCCCGGTCAGGCCAGCTACGCGGAGCCGGGCCCGAGTGCTTGCCGTGCCCGGCCGGACCGGGCTCTGGTGCCGAGGTTCACCGGCCGGGTTCGGCGGCAGCAGGGCCGGTCGGGGTATGCCAGTTCGCCTGCGCCGGGCCAGCGCCGGGGCTAGCGTGGTCGGACGAGCGGCTCCGGTGCAGGGGGCGGGGAGGGGGCGGGGTGGACTTCCCGAGAAGGTCCGACCTGGCCGGTCTGGGCGAGGCGGAGTACGACGCGCTGGCGGCCTTCGACGATGCGACCGTCGATCTGGGGGGCGAGTGCGCGGCAGCGCGCACGGCCGCGGACCGACTGATCAGGTCGTGTGACGCCGCCGAGCGGCGTCTCGACAGCGGCTCCGCGGTGCTGTCGCTGCACGTCGATGCGCTCACCGAGGCCATCAGTGCCGCGCTGGAGCACGTCACGCGCCTGGAACAGCTGGTGTGGCGCTATGTGAGCGCCTACGCACTGACGGGTCTGGAGATCCTGGACCGGGTGGCCGCCGGGCGGCCACCGCTGTCGAAGGCCCAGTTGGAGGCACTCGCGCAGGAGCCGGCAGTCGGGCGTCTGCGGGACCTGCTCCAGGTCCCGGTCGAGCAGCGGTACGCCGCGCGCGGCGACGGCGCGGCGCTGAAGTCCTACCGCGAAGAGCAGGAGCGCTTGCAGCAGCTGGTCGAGAACGTGTTCGTCAACCAGAGCGACGACTTGCGCGGCGAACGACGGCTGACGCGCGAACAGATCGCGGCCGGCCGGCTGAGCGCGATGGACGACGGCGAGCACGACGAGCCGTGGAACGCGCTGATCGACCCGATGCTGGCCCTTGCCCGGCAGACGCCGTACGAGATCAGCCAGGCCCTCGACCGGCCGACCGCCAAACCCCACATGATCGGCAACCCCCTCACGAGCCTGCGACACGTCCACGTCTGCGAGGGGCCCGCGGAGACCGTCACCGAGGGCTACCTTCCCGGTCCGGGCGCCGAAGGCGAGCGGCCGGTGCTGCGTGCCATGGTCTGCCCGCGGCACGACCCCGCCCCCTCGAGCTGGTTCGAAGGTCTTCGGGTACGCGTCATCGCGAACGCGAGGCCGTTCTCCCCCACCTGCGGCCTCGTGCTGGACTACCGCGACACCGAGCCGCTACTGCAAGCGCACGCCGGACTGTGGCTTACCCCGCTGACCGGGCTGAACCCCGCCGACCACGACGGCTGGGCCGCGTTCCTGCGCGCCGCGACCACGTACCTCGACGCGACGTACGGCACCGACGGCGACGGGCCCTGGAACTCGGTCGCCGTCTTCCTCGAGCAAGCTGCGAAGTTCGCCGACGAGGACGACCTGACAACCGCCCTGACCGGGCTCGCCTGCGCGGAGACCGCGACGTTCACCGCCCTCGCGGAAACGCCCGCCGCCACTAATCGAGGGCCGGACGACGTGTGACCACAGACGGCGACCCGACCTCCCGGAACGGCCGTTCCGGGAGGTCGCCGAAAGCCGGGAGGCTCCGGAGGGTGAGCTGAGAGGATGCCACTGCTGTCACTCTCAGAGTGAAGTTGATGACACTGCGTCAGAGCGGGCCGGGTGACGAGGCCGATCAGCCCGGCCACGTCGGGGCGCACGCTCTCCACGTCTAGCAGCACCCCTTCGCCGCTGGGGGTGGCGGTCTCGACGATATCCGCCGGGACCGCCATTGGCAGCCGTTCGCTCTGCGGCAGCACGCACCTGCGTGGCGTGTCATGGGTGGGCATCAGGTCCAGCTGCTGCGCTCGCAAGGATGCGTGAGCCGTCCTTGGTCATGTCAGACGATTTGATGGTCAGGGCGCGTTCAGGCCGAAGTCCTGTGTGGTGGTGTTGTTGGCGCCAGGGCTCTGGATGTTGTTGTTGGTGCTGATGTTGTTGAACATCGGGAGGATGCCGCTGAGGTTGACGGGCAGGATCGATACGCTGCCGCCGCCGTTGTTCCCGCCGGTCTGGTTGAAGGTGATGGTCACCGTAGCCGGTCCGGTGGCGGATCCGGAGGTACCGCCTGCCGGGACAAAGTTCGACCCGCCACCGCCGCCACCAGGCCCGAACGTGTCAGGGCTGACGATTTCGTCACAGCCTCCACCTCCGCCGCCGCCGAACCAGCCGGCTCCGCCACCGCCGCCGCCGAATGCGCCTCCGCCGGTGCCGCCGGCACCGGCTGCGCCGGGGGTTCCGGCGGTAGCCCCGATGGTGGCGGTGCATGCGGCCCCGCCTGCGCCGGGCGATACCTGGGTTCCTCCGCCTCCGCCTGCGCCACCGTTGGTTCTGCTGCTGCCGCTCTGTCCGATGTCTCCGGCGTTTCCTCCGTTGGCCCCAGTGGCTGGGACGCCAACCGCGTTCCCTCCGCCCCCTCCGCCGCCCGCGACGATCAGGCGGGGATCGGTGGCGGCGACACCGGTCAGGACACAGCCAGCGTTGGTCGAGTTGCAGGTGCGCACGTCGCTGGATCCGCCGCCGGCGCCGCCCGTGGCCGCCGGTCCGCCGCCGGCACCTCCGCCGGTGCCGACGTTGACGAAGAGGGTGGTGCCTGACGACACGGTGACTGTGCCGGTGACGGTGGCGCCGTTCCCGCCGGTGCCTCCCGTGGTCCCGCTTTGGCCTGCGGCGCCGGTGGCGGTGATGGTCAGTTGGGTGACGCCGGACGGGACGGTGAAGGGCTGGTTGGCGCCGGCGTTGAAGGTGACGGTCATGGGTGCCGCCTCGGCGGGCGTGGCCAGGGGCACCACCAGCGCCGCCGGCAGCGCCGTCGTGGCGAGCAGGAGAGCAGCACGCCGGCCCGGGCGCCGCAGCCGCTCAGCGGTGGCTGCGGCGCCACGTCGTTCGGATGCCGCAGGTTGCAGGTTCATTCTCACGCTCGGGACTCCTCGACAAGGATGCCGAAAGCAGGGCACCGTGGACATGGGTTTGATGTTCCGATCCCTGTACGAGACCGCCCGGTGATCAAGCCACACCCGGCTGGTGCCGGACGCCCAGACACGCCGTCTACAGTGCGCCGCGATCAATAGTCCTCAAATCGGAGGACGATTCGTCATGGGTGAGCCGGTCGCGGAAGTCGGCCAGCACGCTGTGGTGGAAGCCGGGATCGTCCAGTTCCATGGCCAGGGAGTACACGAAGTCGATGCGGCAGCGGACCGCTTCCGCCGTCTGACGGTCAGACGGTTCGACAGGCCGAGCAGGAACTGCAGCACGCAGACGGTGGCCAGCTGGGCGGGCGAGAGACTGGCGGCCGTCGCACGGGTACCAGCCGGCGAAGTCCCCGTCGTGCCAGAGCCCGTCCAACCGGTCCCGCACCCAGATCGCCGTCGTCCCCTTCGGATTGCTCCCGTGCGACCTGCACAGTCAGAGCGGGAACCCGTTCACCGGAACGGAGACGGACGGACAACGCGCACCTCGCCACTGGGTCGACCTGCACCACAGTCACGAACCTGTCCACTGATCATCCTGCTCAGCCGGAGATCACCAAGATCACCGGCAGATGCACACCTGGAGCTCGAATCCGCGTGGTGACGACGACACGCCGCCGGTCAGTACCAGGGGGTACGGGCGGACGTGAGCGCGCCGTTGTACCAGTTGGGTGCCTTCCCGAACGCTTGGGAGTACTCGCCGCCGTCGTAGACCATCTGGGTATAGCAGCTGTAGGCACCCAGCGTCGTCGACCAGTTGTACGAGGCGCATCCGTAGGACTGATTGTCGGAATGCCGCGTGATCGCCGCGAACTCGCCCTGCCCGCCCCAGTAGTAGGACCTGACCCGGGCCCAAGCGGTGCGACAGGTCGGGGAATACCGCAGCTCGATCCACCCCACCGTGGCGTTACCGCTCATGATCGCCACCGATTCCCCGGACGGGGTGACGGCGTCGTTGGCACACCCGGACTGGTCGGGCTCCCAGCCGTCACAGCTGTAGCCGGAGCAGCTGACAGCCGGCCGCACCGTGGCCGACACGGTGGTGGCCGACGCGGTGGTGGCCGGTATGACGGTCGCTAGTGCCGCATCAGGCAACGTTCGCCCCGTTGCGGCATGCTGTCCGGTTGCCGTTGGCGGCAACCGGACAGTCAGAATGATCACGTGGCTGAAC
>NZ_JBMVFA010000060.1:0-23808 GCF_049543595.1 Kitasatospora sp. NPDC094028
TTCAGCCACGTGATCATTCTGACTGTCCGGTTGCCGCCAACGGCAACCGGACAGCATGCCGCAACGGGGCGAACGTTGCCTGATGCGGCACTAGTTGTGCATCTGCCGGAGCTCGGTTACACGTGGGTCTCGGTCTTCTGCTTGAGGCGTTCGTAGGGCGTCTGGCCGCCGAGAGCGCCGTGTGGGCGGTGGAAGTTGTAGTAGTCCTCCCATTCTCGGAGTTTGTCGTTCAGGACGCCGGTGTCGTCGACGACGACACCGGCGAGCATGCGGTAGAACTCCTCGGCGTCGATGCGGTGTGAGCGTTCCACCTTGCCGTTGAGGTGTGGGGATGCCGGCTTGATGTACGTGTGGGCGATGCCCTTGTCGAGCACGTGCCAGTGGAAGGCGGACTGGAACTCCGCGCCGTTGTCCGTCTGGATGACCTCGACGCGGAACGGCAGCCGCTCCAGGACGTAGTCCAGGAACTGGATGGCGGTTTTCTGGTCGCACCGCGGGTAGATCCGCAGGACGCGCAGCCGGGTGCAGTCGTCGATCGCGGTGAACTGGTAGTACTTCGCCCGGCGGCGGGGCTTGGGGGCCTTCCCGGTGACCGGGGCTGGGCCCGGGGGCGCGGTTTGAGCCTGAACGCCGGTCGGTTCGATGAACTTGACGTCGATCTGGACGCGGTTGCCGGGCAGTTGCTTCTCGTAGCGGGTGTGGCGTTGGTCGTGGCGCTTGTAGCGCTGGGACGAGGGCAGCCGGTTCAGGCCCAGCCTCTTGAGGATGCGGTAGACGGCGGAGCAGGCGATGTCGATGTCGTGGTACCGCTTGAGGTACATCTGGATCTTCATCGGGCCGAAGTGGTAGTTCTGACGCAGATAGACGATCTTGTTCACGACGTCGGCGTCGGTGGCGTTGGGGCTGTGGTGCGGCGCGCTGGAGCGGTCGCGCAGGCCCTCGATGCCTTCCTCCTGGTAGCGCCGCTGCCACCGGTAGAAGCAGTTGCGGCTGATCCCGTAGTACCGGCAGGTCAGCGAGACGTTCCCGGTGACCTCCTCGGCGTGTCGCAGGACCGCCAGGCGCCGCTGGGCCTGGCGATCCTGCTGCTGTTGCGGCGAAGGGGGCATGACAGGACTCCGTCGTAGTCGGAGATCCATGTGTCACCAACGTCCGGCAGTTTTATAAGTGGGCAGCGCAGGAAGCCGCGAAGGATGCCTACGAGGGGATGGGCGGTGCCCGCCCGGACCTGGCGGGCGCGGTGTTCGCCAACCCGATGGATACTCTGCTGGCTTACCTGCGCGACCCCTCGCCCCAGCTCTGGGCCCGCCGGGCCAATGCCCTGGTCAGCGGCCTGACCGCGCACCCGGCCATTGCACTGGTCGGCTCCAGCACGCGGCGAGGCCAGCTCGTGGCCGCGCTGCGTACGGCGCTCGGCGAGGCACCCGGGCAGGCTCAGGATGACGACGGTCAGGTGGGGTTGGTGCATGTCCTGCGCACCACCGACAGCCATGGGCTCGCCCTGGCGCTCGCGGTGCGCGATGCCGACCAGGATCCACCGGCCTGGACCGTGCTGGCGTGCCTGGACGACGATCCGTCAGCGCTGACCAGTGAGGAACACAAGCTCCGGTGGCGGGCCTGGCTCTACTGGTCGAATCTCCTGCAGTTCCTCCCCTACGCGGGAGGCGACGGCGTCCAGCTGGCCAGCAGCCGGGTAGCCGACTATCCGCTGGACACGCTCGCCGTATGCGGAGGTGTCGGCGAACTCATGTCGCTCACCGCCGCCGAGCACCCCACACCGGATGCCGAACCACCCACCGCGCAGGCTCCCGACACGGTCGCCGAAACCAGCTCCTCCTTCGAAGAGCAGGTCACCGCGCTGCTGCGCGACCGTGCGTGGGACACGAACTTCCTCCCCCATATCGACGCCCAGGAGGAAACCGACCTGCTCACCCTCGCGACCCGGATCGCCGACCGCGGCAAGAAAGCGCCCAGTGTGTTCGGCTTCGAGCTCGGAGCCAGCCTCTGGCCGGCCGACTTCGTCTGGCAGGGCGACGGTGTCAAGGTCGCCGTCGTCCCCAGCCCGCCGGACGGTCTGCCCGACGCTGAGGCCGAGGCCGAGCGCCGAGACGCCGCATACCGGGCGGAAGGCTGGACGGTCCGGACCGCTGCCGACTGGCTGAACCACCTCGACTCCCTGATCGCCATGCTCCCCGACGCGCCCGCTGCCGGCGCAACGCCCGACGTGGAAGGCTCCCTTCGATGACCGCCCGGCTCAGCCTGTACCAGAAGGCCGAACAGGAGCTGTACAAGCTCGATCGCCAGGTGAAGGCGAAGTTCTACGACTTCACTCACCTCTTCCGCCACGACCCCTGGCACGCCTCGCTGCGGCTCAAGCCCCTCAAGGGCGACGGCCGGATCTACTCCGCCCGCATCGACCCCTCGTACCGGGTCCTGCTGACCCGAACCGGTACCGGCGCGAACGGCGAGGAAAGCTGGCTGGCGATCGCGGTGCGCCACCGCCGCGACGTCTACGAGCAGCTGTCCGTGGCGGTCAACCGGGTCACCGGTGAGATCGAGTTCGTCGACCTGTCCGTGGTCGGCGAAAGCGCTCTGCGACGCGCCGGGATCCAACTCACCCCCGCCGAGCCGGAGACCGAGCCCGAGCAGGACGCGACGGTCGCCCCGCGTGCCCCCCAACCGCCGGTCCAGGAACCGGAGCCCGCAGCCCCACTCCTGGCGGCCTACGACGCCGAGCTGCTGCGCGAGCTCGGTGTGGCCGAGGCGCTGATCGACCTCGCGCTCGTTGTCACCACCAGCGAAGAGCTCGACCAACTGGTCGACGGCGCCCCGCTGCTGACCAAGGACGTCCTCTACGGCCTGGCGGCCGGCCTCCCGCTCGACGACATCCGCCGAGAGATTACCGGCGCGGTTGCACTCGAGGAACAGCCCAACCTGGAGGATTTCACCGCGGCGCTGGCCCGCACCGTCGTCACCACCGTCGACGACGCGCTTCGCGCCGTCATCGAGGAAGGCGACTTCCGCGCCTGGAAGATCTTCCTCCACCCCACCCAGGCCCGCCTGGTGAACCGCACCTACAGCGGTCCCGCCAGAGTTTCGGGTGGCCCCGGCACCGGCAAGACCATCGTGGCCCTCCACCGTGTCCAGCACCTGGCCAAGCACCTCCCGGCCGGTCAGAACAAGCCAATCCTGCTCACCACCTTCACCAAGAACCTCACCACCGACCTGCGCGCCCGCCTCGTCTCCTTGGTGGAACCCGAGCTGCTGGCACGGGTCGAGATCACCCACATCGACCAGCTCACCGCGCGCGTCCTGGGCGAGAACGCCGTCTCCGGGCGCGCCAAGAGCCGAGTGGACAACTCGGTGGCCCTCAAGGAACTGCGCGATCTGCTCCTGGAGCTCGACGAGCGCACCTGGGAGCCCGAGTTCCTCTTCGAGGAGTGGGAGCAGGTCGTCCTCGGCCAGGCGGTGCCCACCCGCACCGCCTACCTGCAGGCCCGCCGGGCAGGCCGCGGTCGGCCATTGACCCGAATCGAGCGGACGACGGTGTGGAAGCTGCTCGAGCAGTACACCGCCCGCCTCGACAAGCTGAACATGGAGACCTGGAGCCAAGCTGCCGAACGCGCCGCCCGGTTCGAGATCGAACGGGCCGCCAGGATTCAGGCCCGTGCCGAGTACAAGGAGCAGATCGGGGGCCAGGAACTGATCCACCGCGACGCCACCGACTCCGCCATGCGCTACCTGCGCCACCGCTACCAGCACATCGTGGTCGACGAGGCACAGGACCTGAGCCCCGCACACTGGAAGATGCTCCGCGCGATGGTCGCCCCCGGGCCCGACGACCTGTTCATCGCCGGCGACACCCACCAGCGCATCTACGACAACCAGGTCGCCCTCGGTGCCGTCGGAATCAACATCAAGGGCCGCGCTGCTCGACTCACCCTCAGCTACCGCACCACCAAGGAGATCCTCGCCCAGGCGATCACAGTCGTCATCGGCAACAACGTCGAATTCGACGACCTGGACGACGGCACCGACACTCTCGCCGGCTACCGCTCCGTCCTGCGCGGGCCCGACCCAGTACTTGTCGGCCACCCCACCTGGCAGGAGGAACTCGCCGCCCTCGCCGACACCCTCCGCACATGGCGCACCGAACTCACCACCGACGAGGCCGGCAACACTACCCGCGACGCACGCGGACTCATGGCCGTTTGCGTCGCCGACCGCAACAAGGTGAACGAGGTCATGTACTACCTCACCACCCAGGCCGGCATCACCTGCGCCGAACTCACCAAGGACGGCGCCCGGGGCGACGGCGAAGTCCACGTCGGAACCATGCACCGCTTCAAGGGCCTGGAGTATCAGCGGCTGGCCATCGCTGCTGCGAGCGACGGACTCCTTCCCCGCGCCTCCATTGAGCAGTACCGCGGCAGCGACCCCACCCGCTACCAGCGAGAACTTCGCAAGTCCCGCGCCTTGCTGTTCGTGGCCACCACCCGCGCCCGCGATGCCCTGACGATCTCCTGGCACAACAAGCGCAGCCCGTTCCTGCCCGGCTGACCCGACCACCCGCCCACAGCCCTCGGGGCCGCGGCAACATGCCGCGGCCCCGAGGCAGGGTCTGTCCAGCGAACGGTGTAACTCGGTTGGGTTGAGTTAACGACGGCCGGCGGAGAGACGGCCGTCGAAGGCGATCTCGAAGGCGTTCAACGCTGCCTTCCAGCGCGTCATCCAGCGCTTTCGGCCGTCACCGGTTGGGTCGAGGGACATGATCGCCATGTAGACGCACTTCAGGGCCGCCTGCTCGTTCGGGAAGTGCCCGCGCGAGCGGACGGCCTTGCGGATCCGGGCGTTGACGGACTCGATCGCGTTCGTGGTACAGATGACCCGGCGGACCTCGATGTCGAAGCTCAGGAACGGCACGAACTCGGCCCAGGCGTTCTCCCAGAGCCGCGCGATCGCCGGATACTTCTTCCCCCAGGCTTCGGTGAACTCCACGAACCGTTCGAGGGCGGCGTCCTCGGTCGGAGCCGTGTAGACGGGCTTGAGGGCCTTGGAGATCTTGTCCCAGTCCTGGCGGGCCGCGTAGCGGAACGAGGCCCGGATCAGGTGCACGATGCAGGTCTGGGTGACGGCCTGCGGCCAGACCGTGCCGATGGCGTCCGGCAGGCCCTTGAGACCGTCGCAGACGACCATGCACACGTCCGCGACGCCGCGGTTCTTGATCTCGGTCAGGACTGCAGCCAGTACTTGGCGCCCTCGCCGCCGTCGCCGGCCCACAACCCGAGGATCTCCCGGGTGCCTTCGACCGTGACCGCGAGCGCCACGTAGATCGGCCGGTTGGCGACCTGGCCGTCGCGGAGCTTCACGTGGACGCAGTCGATGAAGATCACCGGATAGACCGGGTCCAGCGGACGGTTCTGCCACTCGGCCATGCCCTCGATCACCTGGTCGGTGATGGTCGAGATGGTCTGCTTCGACACGTCGGCGCCGTAGACCTCGGCCAGGTGCGCGGAGATCTCGCCGTGTGTCAGGCCGCGGGCGGACAGCGAGAGCACCATCTCGTCCACCCCGGACAGGCGCCGCTGGCGCTTGCGGACCAGCTGCGGCTCGAACGAGCCCTCCCGGTCGCGGGGAACGTCGATCTCGACCGGGCCGACCTCGGTCAACACGGTCTTCGACCGCGTGCCGTTGCGCGAGTTCCCGCTGCCGGCTCCGACCGGATCGTGCTTCTCATAGCCGAGGTGGTCCGTCATCTCGCCTTCGAGTGCGGACTCCAGGATCTTCTTCGTCAGCTGCTGGAGCAGGCCCCCAGCGCCGGTGAGCTGCAGCCCGCTCGCACGAGCCTGGTCGACCAGCTGCCCGATCAACTGGTCGTCAAGGGCGTCCGGCTGCAACTCCACCGGCCGCACGGCCTCCACGGCCTCGGCGGAGACGATCACGTCTGTCATCAGGGTGCTACTTCCTTGATCGGGAGTTACACCGTTCTTTTTACAGACCCCCGAGGCAGCTCACCCAAGGAAACCATGCTCACGAAGGCGCACCTCAAGGGCTACCTCCTCGAAGAAGCCCTGGCCTGGCTGCTGCGCAACAGGGGTAGTCCCGGACCATCTCGGTCAAGCGCGACTTCTTCCCATCCATCACCATCTACCGGGCCCGGCCGACCGGTGGCCCGACCGGGAGGCATCGAGCCTGGCGGCCTGGCTGGCCGAGCGGCCGGGCGTCGAGGCCGTCTGCGGGGACCGCGCGCCGTTCTTCGATGAGAGGTAGTCCCCCACCTTGAGGACCAAAATGCGACCCCTACGCCGTGAAGTTGCGTCAGGTCCCGAGCGGACTTGGTGCGGTGGGACAGCTCGTTGAGATGGTTAGAACAGCTCCCTCAACACCTTGTCAGTGCGGCGAGGTAGCCTGCAAGTAGTAGAAGGTTTCCTTGTCCGGGAGGGTAGTTGTACGCGCCATCAGAGATGAGAAACCCAGAGATCTGGCGGTACAGGCGCGGAGACTTTACTACTCGCCAGCTTCTTAGTCGAGACTACCGGCTCCCTCTGCAGGCCGGTATTGCGCCCTCGGCATGGTCTTCCCACATTGTTCTCTTCAGTGTGCCGGGCTATGCGCCCGGCGGTTGGACCTCGGATGGCCTGTACCAGTACAGCGGCGCAGGTCGCCTTGACCAAGGTACCGGTCGGATTGTGGGCAGTCTTGACCATCCAGCAAATAAGCACATTGTGACTGCTTGGAAGAAGGGCCGCCCGCTGCATGTAGTCGAACGCGGCCCGTCGCGTCGCGGAGATTATACCCCCTACCGGTACGTCGATGCTTTCATGCTGGACGATGTCACCGAGGATGGCGGCTGGCCAATTTTCCATCTCCGGCCTGTTGAGTCTGCGACCCACAGGCCTCAGCAGGCGTGCTCCATCGGGCTTACCGGCGGAGTGCGGCTCGTCACCGTCGAGCGGCATCAGCTCCTCACCCTCGATAGTAGCAATGTCATAGAGTCGGTATCCCTGCGGCCCGAGGCGCGACTGGAAAAGAAATTTTCCCTGTTTATGCTGCAGCAAGGCTTGCCGGTGTGGCGTTTTGAGATTCGACACACGCCGGGGTGTCATCCTATGTACACCGACATTTGGATCGGTGGTGCCAATATCCTGATCGAAGCAAAGTCATCATCGGACCGCGAGCATGTGCGTAGCGCCATCGCGCAACTGCTTGACTATACGCGTTTCCTGAGGAATCCAGGACTCGCCATTCTGCTTCCCGATCGACCTCTGGCCGATGTCCTGAATTTTGCTTACAGTCAGAATGTCGCGGTGATTTGGCCGCATGGAACATCCGGCTGGCAGTCCAGCTTGCCTCATCTTACTCCCCTGGGTGTCACCTGTATTCCGTGAAGCTGTGGGAGGTGTGCGTGGCTGCCGACTCTAGGATTGGGTCCGTTCAGGCTGACGCCGAGGCTGGGGCGCGCTGACGTCGGGGGCGGCGAGCGGAGCAATGTCACGCTGCGGCTCACTTTTGGCCAAGGAAGCCGGCCGATGATGTCGATCTACGGTCAGGTGAGCCGCAGGAGGGAGCTCCTACGGCTCACGGGCCTCTCACGCGGCTCTCACGGCCTGGGTGTCATGAGCCTGCAGCAGGCGTCATGGAGGGTGGACGAGATGGGTCCGGGAGTCCCTTTGCGTGAGCTGGGATTTTGCGGTGGAGGATGATCTCCGGGCCTCCGTGGAGACATGCCGCCCTTATCATGACCTCGCGGCGCTGCCAAGTTGCCAACTCCCCTGAAACTCGGTCCTGCTGAGAAGAGCCAAGAGATCGAATGGGAGAGCGCATGCCTGAGCAGTTCATGAGTGTTCGACAGACCGCGGAGTACTTGAACATGTCCATCGCGTGGGTGTACCGGGAGGCTCCACGGGTGGGGCTGCTTCCTTACAGGTTCGGTCGCGGGCCGAACGCGAAGTTGCAGTTCAAGCTGTCTGAAGTCCAAGCGTGGGTGAAGCAGCAGCGCATGTCCGCAGCATGACGCCGACCGTAGTGGCGAGGAGGGCCTTCCCCATTGGGGCGGGCCCTCCTCGTTGTGGTCAGGCGGCGAGGCCGAGGTCGAGGACCTGGGCGGCGTGGGCGATGGAGCCGGGCATGAGGTGGCGGTAGATCTTGAAGGTGATGTCGATGCTGCGGTGGCCCATCCACTCGGCGACGTCGGTGATGGGGATGTTGTGGCTGAGGCAATTCGAGGCGAAGAAGTGGCGGAGGCCGTAGAGCGTCATGCCTTCGGGGATGTCGACTTTGCCGGCCTTCCTGATCCGTCGCCACCGATTGTCGATGACGTGGAAGGGGAAGGGCTTGCGGAGGTCCTTCGGGTGGCGGAGGAGGTAGCCGTCGACGGTGCCGTACGTGTCGGCGTACCACTCGATGGTGTGCCGGACGCGGGCCGGCAGCGGGACGTCGCGGTAGTCGCCCTCCTTGCGGTGCTTGAGCGGGGCGTAGGCCTTGGTGGTCTGGTTGACCTGTTCGGAGATGCGGTAGACGTCGTCGGCGACGATGTTGTTGACGTTGACGGCGAAGGCCTCGCCGTTAGGCAGGCCGCAGCCGCTCATGAGGTCGGCGACGAGGAGCAAGGAGTCGTCTCCAGCGGTGCGTATTCCGTGGAGCTGCGCGAGGGAGGGGATGACTGCGCGCTTCGGGTCGTACTGGGGAGGCGTGACGCCGTCGAGTGGGTTCTCGTCGTAGAGGCCGAGGCGGTTGGCGTCGAGGAGGATCGCCTTGAGCTTGTCGAAGGCGTTGGACTGGGTGGCCAGGCCAACGCCGTTGCGCTCCATGGTCTGGATGAAGGCGTCGACGACCTTGTGGTCGAAGGTGCCCATCCGGCGGCTGCGAAAGGCGGGGTAGAGGTGGTGTTCGAGGAGCGAGTCGAGGTGCCGCATCGACGCCGGGCCGAGGGCACGCTGGCCGGCCTTCCACTCCTCGACGTAGTCGCCGAACTGCATCACGCCGTACTTGCGGATGCGGTCCGCTTTGGTCTGGCTCTGGGGGCGCTCGCGCTTCGCTCGGTAGATCTCGGTGAGCCGGTCGATCGCCTTGTCCTGGGTGGCGAAGCCGGACTCCTCGGTCTGCCTTCCGGCCGCGTTGCGGTAGCGGATCTTGTACTCGTGCGGGCACTTCGACCACCGCGTCTGCGGGTGCTCGCAGTCCTTGAAGAAGGTGCCCATGCCGCGGGCCAGGGTCCTCGGTGCCATCGTGTGCGGTCTCCATCCGGTCTGATGCTGACGATTTGCTGACCGTGGATGGTCCACCGGGCCACTGATCTGGGAAGAACCGGCAGATGCGTGGTATGTGGTGGAACTTCGTCGCCCGCACCGGCGAGGAGATCGCCGAGGCCCGGCGGGACTGGGAGCGCGGCGGCCGCTTCGGCGAGGTCCGCGGCTACGACGGCCCGCGCCTCGCCGCCCCGGAGCTGCCCGCCACCCCGTTGAAGGCCCGGGGGCGGGAACGCTGAGGCCCGGCCTCCTCGGTGGGGAGGCCGGGTCGGGGTCGGGTCAGCGGATGGTGAACGGTGCCAGGTGGGTGGTGGTGTCGGCGCTGCTGGTGGTGAATTCGAGGTTGTAGCCGCCGGCGGCCAGGCCGCGGGTCGGGAGGTTGACGATGTAGCCCGCGATGGCGGCGTCGTAGCGGAACGGGGTGGTGAACGGGCGGGTGGTCGGGCCGACGATGCGGCGGGGGTCAGGGTGATGTTCGGGGTGGACAGGTTGTTGCCGTTGGCTCGCCTGTTCGGCCGGCCGTGGCAGGTCGCGAACGGCGGCCACGTGCTGCTTGAGATGGATCCCGGTCGCCCGGCCCGGGGTGCCGTGCTGCGGCGCGGGTGCGGCGGCCGCCGCGACGCCGAACGGCGCGCCCTGGAGGGCGAGCGCGACGGTGAGCGCGACGAGGCCCGCGCGGGGCCATCGTCTCGCTCGCCGCACGGGACGGCGCGTCAGTGGAGGGGGTGGCATGTCCATGGGCCGGCAGGTAGCGGCCCGGCCGGTCGGGTACGCCCGGAGGCGGGTCGGCATTCCGGGGGGGTCCCACGTCCGGGTCAACGCCAGTCTCGAGTAACGAAGTTGACGGACAGTCGGTTCAGTCCACTTGTCGCACCACGGGGGGCTCCGGCCGTCAGGCGGACGGCGAGGCGGCGGAGACCCCCGGCGACTGCGGCAGCGCCCCCCGGCGGGGCAGTGCGGCCAGCGCGGTGCGGGCGGCGGTCTCGCCGTCCCGGTAGCCGTGGCCGCAGGCGATCCGGACGGCCTCGGTGAGGTGCCGCTCGGCCTCCTCCGGCTGCCCGGTGGCGGCGAGCGCCCGGCCGTAGAGGGTGTGCAGGACGACCTGCCGGGAGGCCGGGAAGGGCGGCTCGACCAGGGCCAGGCCGCGGGCGGCGTGCTGGGCGGCCTCGGCGTGGGCGCCGACGGTCAGGCAGTGGTTGGCCAGGTGCTGGTGGGTGAGGGCGATCAGGTCCCGGCGGCCGCCCCGCTCGGCCAGGGTGCGGGCGCGGGTGAGCAGGCCGTGGACGCGGGCGAGCCGGTCGTGACGGGCCAGCGCGAGGGCCAGGTTGACCAGGGCGACCGACTCGCCGGTCACGTCCCCGGCCCGGGCGGCGAGTTCGGGGGCCAGCTCCAGCTGGGCCAGCGCCTCGGCGTGTCGGCCCTCCTCGGTGAGCACCCAGCCCAGCAGCGCCCGGGCCCGGGACTGCGCCCGGACGTCCCCGCAGGCCTCGGCGGCGGCCAGGCCCTGGGCGAGCAGCGGCGTCCAGTCGTCCCGCACCTGCCAGACGATCAGCGGCCACTGCAGCAGTACGAGCCGCCAGGCGCGGTCGTGCAGCCCGACCGCGACCGCGGCCTCGACGGCGCCGCGCAGGGTGTCCCGCTCGGTGGCGTACCAGGCCAGCGCGCTCGCGAGGTCGGGGAACGGGCGCACGTCCACCGAGTGCCGGGAGCCCACCGGCAGCAGGCAGCACGGCTCGCTGCCCGGCTCGGCGGCGGCGCTGGCGGCGAGCAGGGTGCTCATCAGGTGGTCGAGCAGCCGTGGCAGCGCCTCGGTGTCGTCGTCGGAGGGCAGACTGCGGGCGTACAGCCGGACGAGGTCGTGCAGGGTGTAGGCGTCCTGGCCGGTCTCGATGATCAGGTGGGCGGCGGCCAGCCGGTCGAGCGCCTCGGTGGCGGGCTCCAGCCGGCAGCCGGCGATCGCGGCCGCGGTGCGGCCGTCCAGGGTGGCGCCGGTGTGGGTGCCCAGTCGCTGGAACATCCGGCGGGCCGGCTCGGGCAGTTGCTGCACGGTCAGGCCGAGGGTCGCGGCGACGGACGTGTCCTCCACGTTCAGCAGGCTCAACCGGCGCTGCTCGTCGGCGAGTTCGTCGACGAGGGCGGCCAGGCCGCGGGCCGGGTGGGAGGCCGTCCGGGCGGCCGCGAGGCGCAGTGCGAGCGGCAGCCCGTCGCACAGCTCGGCCAGCCGGGCGGCGGCCTCGGGTTCGGCCGCGACCACGTCCGGGCCCAGGGTGTCGGCAAGCAGGGTGATGGCGTGCCGGGAGGACAGTTCGGCGAGCGGCACCAGCCGGGCGGCGTCCGAGGCGACCAGGCCGGCCAGCCGGTCGCGGCTGGTGATGACGGTGACGCAGCCGTCGCCGTCCGGCAGCAGCGGGCGGACCTGCTCGGACCGGTGGGCGTTGTCCAGGACGAGCAGCATCCGCCGCTCGGCGGTCAGTTCGCGGTAGCGGGCGCCCATGGCCTGGTACGAGCCGGGCATCTGTTCGGCGGGAACGCCGAGGGCGAGCAGCAGCTCGCGCAGCACGGCGGCGGTGTCGCGGGCCGGGATCGGGCTGTAGCCGCAGAGGTCGACGAACAGCCGGCCGTCCGGGAAGTCGGCCTGGCGGCGGTGCGCCCAGTACCCGGCCAGGGCGGTCTTGCCGACGCCGGCGCTGCCGGTGACCACGGCGATCGCGCCGGGGGCGGCGGTGGCCCGGTCGAGCGCGGTCAGCTCGTCCTCGCGGCCGGAGAATCCGCGGGGGCGGCGGGGGAAGAGCCGGGGGGCGAGGGCGGGCGGCGGCACGGCGAGGCCGTGCGACTCGGTGGGGACGGGCGTCGGCGGGGTGACCGCGGGGGCCGGGACCGGCAGCGGTGCCGGTGCCGATGCCTGGGCGGGTGCCTGGGCGGATACCCGGGCCGGTTCGGCGGGGGCCGCCGGAGGCACCGGCGCGGGGGCGCGCAGCAGGGTGTCGTAGGCGTCGACCAGGTCGGTGCCGGGGTCGACGCCGAGCTGTTCGGCCAGTGTGCGCCGGGTGCGGTGGAACCAGTCCAGGGCCTCGGAGCGCCGCCCGGCCCGGCCGAGCGCGCGCATCAGGGCGGCGATCAGCGGCTCCCGGAGCGGGTCCTTGGCGACCTCGGTGCGCAGCACCCGGGCCGCGGCGCCGTGCTCGCCGAGCAGGCCGTGGGCGTGCGCCAGCTCCTCGACGGCCGTCAGCCGCAGCTCCTCCAGGTTGTGCGCGGCGCACTCCAGCGGCGGGCTGGGCGCGGTGCCGGTGAGGGCCGGGCCGCGCCACAGGGCGAGCGCCTCGCCGAGCACGGCGACCCGCTCGGCGGCGTCGGGCCGTTCCCGGCCGGTGCGCAGCAGGTGTTCGAACCGGTCGGCGTCGACGGCGTGCCGCGGGGCGCGGAGCAGGTAGGCGTTGCCCTCGGTGAGGAGTTCCACGCCGTGCGCGGTGGCGTCGTGTTCGGCGAACAGCGCGCGCAGCTGGGAGATGTGGCCCTGGATGACCGTCCGGGAGTGCCGGGGCGGGTCGGTCTCCCAGAGCGCCTCGGTGAGCTGGTCGACGGTGACGGGCGTGCCCGCGCCGAGTGCCAGCATGGCGAGCAGGCTGCGGCGCTTCACGGGCCCGGCCGGCAGGTCCCGGCCGTCCGCGGTGGTCACGGCGACCGAACCCAGTATCCGGAAGTCCACCCCGTGCCACCCCGCTGTCCCCGCCCCGTTCGATCCGGTGACTATAAGCCAGCCACCGGCTATATGCCAGTCACCGACAGGTCGAATCCGCGTCCCGAAGATGAACATCCGGTGACGCGGGTTTCCGCCCGGTGACCGAGCGTGCGGGTCAGTCGGTCGACCCGGTGCGTTCCGCCGGAGCCGGCCCGCCCTGGCCGGGCACGGCGGCCGGGCCCGCCTCGATCCGGGCGAGCCGGGGCACCAGCAGCAGGCAGAGCAGCAGCACGGCGCCGCCCAGCACGATCGGCACCCGGATGCTGGTGACGCCGGCGATCCAGCCGCTCAGCGCCGTGCCGACGATGATGCCGAGCCGGCTGATCAGCATGTAGCAGCTGTTGACCCGGCCGAGCAGTTCCTTCGGCACCGCCTGCTGGCGCAGCGAGGTGGTCTGGACGTTCCACAGCACCACGCCGAAGCCGGTGCCGGTGCTGATCGCCGCGACCAGCAGCCAGGAGGAGGACAGGCCCAGCAGCAGCCAGCAGGAGCCCATCAGGGCGAAGGCGATCGCGATCCGCGCGCCGCGGTCGATCCGCCGGCTGATCCGGCCGGCCAGCATGCTGGCGGCGGTGCCGCCGACCGCGGCGGCCGCCAGGACGACGCCGAAGGCGACGGCCGGGGCGTCCAGGGTCCGGGTCACCAGCAGCACCATCATGGTGTTCGCCATGAAGAAGGCCATCGCGCCCAGCGCGGAGACGGCGGTGAGCAGTCGCACCTCGGGGCTGGCGAGGAGCCAGCGCACGCCCTCGCGGATCTCGGTCGCCATCGGGCGCCGGTCGGCGCGCGGCGCGACCTTGCCGGACTGGCCGGTGAAGGTCACCAGCACGGCGGCGACCAGGAAGGACGCGCCGTCCACGGTGAACGGGGCCCAGGCGGCCATGGCGAACAGCACGGTGCCCGCGAGCGGGCCGCCCAGGTTGGCGCCCAGGATCACGCTGCCCTGCATCCGGCCGTTGGCGGCGTCCAGCTGGTCGGACCGGACGACGTCGGGCAGGGCGGAGGTGGCGGCGTTCGAGAAGATCGTCTCGCCGCAGCCGAGGGCGAAGGCGAGCACCGCGAGCGCGGCCACCGGCGGCGAGGAGAGCAGCGCCCAGCCGGCGAAGCCGAGGACGAGCGCGCCGCGGCCGAAATCGATCGTCCACATGAGCCGCCGGCGGTCGGCCCGGTCGGCGATCACACCGGCGTGCAGCGACATGACGAGCCAGGGGAGCGCGGCCGCGCCCTTCACGAGCGCGACGGCACTGGGTGAGTCGGAGAGTGTCGCGGCGAGCAGCGGCAGGGCCGCGTCCCGCATGCCGTCACCGACCGCCGAGATTCCCGACGCGGACCACAACAGGTTGAATTTCCTGCCCAGTTGGATCCTGTTGCGGGACGGAGGGGTGTCCAGGCTCGTTGGCGTCACCGGTGCAGTATGGCATGGCCTCCTCAGCTCCAGGAGGGGTTTGACCAAGGCTGTGCCGTTACCCCGGTGGGGTTCGATCGGGCACCCCCCCGAAGGATCGGATCATGGAGGAAATGCGGCGGAATTCCGGTCGTGCCGCGTGTTTTCGGTGGTGTTTCGCGCCGGAATTCGGCCCCCGCTCCGCCCGCCGCCGCACCGAGGGGCCGAGTGGGCCGAGCGGGACGACCAGGACGAGCGGGACGAGTAGGACGAGCGGGACGAGTAGGGCGAGCAGGACGACCGGGCCGATCAGCGGCTCGGCGGGCCGGCCGGTCGTCGCCGTGCCGCTCCGTCACTCGGGTGGTGGCCGTGGTCAGTGCTGGACGCCGGTGGAGAGGGAGAAGTCCGCGAACCAGGCGTGCTGCGCGGTGGCCGGGCCCCAGGAGGTGTCGTGGCCGCCGTAGAAGGTGGAGAACAGCACGCCGCCGAACGGGAGCGAGCCGATGCCGGAGGCCGTGCCGGTGGCGTGGTGCACCTGGCGGCCGTCGTACCAGACGGTGATGTCGCCGGTGGCGCGGTCCACCAGCTGCTCGACGGTGTGCCAGCGGTCGTCGGCCTGGAAGTGCCAGTCGCCCAGGCCCTCGTCCACGCCGTAGCCGGTCGGGCCTGAGTTGGTGGGGGTGTAGAGGTACACCTCGCCGTTGTCCGGGCTGCCCTTGGCCGCGCGCCACATGTAGCGGGTGGACCAGCCGCCGCCGTGGTTGCCGCCGGACTCCTCGCCGATCCTGCCGCCGTACAGGCCGGGCAGCTTGCCCGCCTTGCCCCAGTCGCGGCCGGCGGGGAACCGGACGGCGTACTTGAGGTCCAGGGTGCGGCCCTGGGCGAGGGCGCCGAGGCCGAGCGTGTTGAGGTCGGTGTAGAACTGGCCGCCGCCCGGGTTGGGGCAGTCGGTGCAGGAGTTGGCCGAGGAGCCGGCGCCGTACGTGACCTGCAGGGCCGGGCCGCCGCCGGGTGCGGCCGGGGTGTCGACCGCGGTGAAGTCGGCGGAGCCCCAGGCACCCTGGTCGACCGCGCCCCAGGCGTGCTTCCACTGCGCGCTGCCGTAGTCGCGGAACTGGCCGTGCCAGGCCGCGCCGCCGGGGGCGGGGCCGGTGGGGGCGGGGGTGGTGACCGTGCTCGTGGTGGTGGGCCGGGAGTGGGCCTGCGAGGGCGTGGCCGCGCAGCCGGCGGTCGCGAGCAGGGCCAGGACGGCCGGGGCGGCGGTGCGTGCGAGGCGGTTCATGGGACTCCTCGGTCGGCGTTCGGTCCGCCCGATCATGCCGTACTCGGACGATCGGGCCCGAGGGGTGGTGCCCGGCACCGGGCCCGGGCATGCGTGAACATCGGGGATCGGGTGCGAACTTGAGGTGATTCCAGGCCGATTCCCGGCTGATTCCCGGCTGTCTTCCGGCCCGCGCTCAAGCGGCGCCGGTGGCCGGGTGGGCGGACGGGCTCGCGGCGGGCGGCACCCCGCCGAGGGCCCGTCCGCGCGCTCACCCGGCCGGCGGGACGGCGGCCGGGTCGGTCGGGAGCGGATAGGCGTTCGGGTCGACCTTGCCCGGCAGGTCGACGGCCGGCCGGGCCGGCGCGTTCGGGTCCGGCAGCGACGGCTGTGCCGACGGCGCCGGGATCTGGCTGAACGGGACGCCGGGCGGCGCCTGGACGGCGGTGGCCCGGCCGGGCGGCAGCGGGCCGTGGCCCTGTCCTTGCCCCTGGGCGGCGCAGTCGGCGAGGCCCTCCAGGCCGTCCGGGCTCTGGACGGCGGGCTGGTTGCCGCTGAAGCAGTTGCCCGGGTCGGCGGAGAGCAGCACGAGGTCGGTGCCGTTGCCGGTGGCGCGGTTGCCCTCGACCCGGTTGCCGCTCGCGGGGTGCCCCGGCGGGTCGGTGACGATGACGCCCGCCGCGTGGTTGCCCTGGACGAGGTTGCGCCGCACCTCGTTGGCCGTACCGCCGCCGATGCCGATCCCGATGCCGAACCCGCCGTCCGCCTGCTGCGGGGTCTGGGCGGCGTTGTTGTCGGCGACCACGTTGCCCGCGATGACGGCGCCGTGCTGCGGGGCGAGGGCTTCCAGGTCGTTGGAGTTGACGGTGATGCCGACCCGGTTGGCGACCACCCGGTTGCCGAGGAACGACAGGCCGTCCGAGGCGTTGGTGATCTCGATGCCGACCGCGTTGTGCTCGACGGTGTTGCCGCGCACCAGCGTGTCGCAGGGCTTGCACTGGCCGACGTAGATGCCGGAGTCCGCCTGCCCGGAGGCGTAGGAGTCCTCGATGACACCGCCCCTGGCGTCGAACGCGTAGATGCCGTACAGGCCGTTGTCGTAGGCGGTGACCCGGCTCGCGCGGAAGCCCTGGACGACGGGGAAGCGGGCGGTGTCCAGCGGGTCGTATGCGGAGCCGCCGGCGCCGTGCTGCTGGAGGCGTTCGTCGGTGACGCCGGTGAACAGCACGCCGTTGGCCAGGTAGTTGCGGGCCGTCAGGTTCTCCACCACCGAGCCGGGGCCGGTCACGGTGACGCCGTTGACGAGCCGCAGTCCGCCGTCCAGGATCACGGTGTTGCGGTCGGTGCCGCGCAGCACCAGCCGGGGCTTGGTGATCCGGACGGCCTCGCGGTACACGCCCGGATCGACCAGCACCAGGTCGCCTTCGCGGGCGACGTCCACGGCCTGCTGGATGGTCGGGAAGTTCTGCGGGACGCGGACGACCGTCCCCTCGGGGTGGGCGGCCTTGGCGTCGGCGGAGTTCGAGCCGGAGGACGAACAGCCGGACAGGGCGAGGGTGGCGCAGGCGAGCAGGACGGCGAGGCGGCGGCGACCCGGGCGCGGCGCGAATCGTGCACGTACGGGCCGCTTCCCGGCCGCGAGTTGACCGAGCGTCAAAAGTTGCATGAATGGTGTTCTATCGTCTCCAATGTGCTCCATGCATGTCGAAAGCGGAAAGGCGCCGGAAGAGCCGGGTGACGCGAGAAGCGGTGTCGCCGGTGCCGGCCGGAGCCGGCGGGCGCTGCTCGCCGGCGGGGCGGTGCTCGCCGCCGGAATCGGCGCGGGCGCCGGGGCGTTGGCGCGCGGGAACGGCTCCGAGCCCGCCGCCGCGGCCGTGCCACCGCCGTCGTCGTCGTCGTCGACCGGGCCCGCGGTGCCCTTCCACGGGCCCCGGCAGTCCGGGGTCACGGCGCCCCAGCAGCCGGCCACCCAGCTGCTCGCCTTCGACCTCGCGCCCGCGACCGTCTCGGACGGCCGGGCCGCGCTGCGCGCCCTGCTCGGCGACCTCACCCGGGTGCTCGCCGAGGCGACCGCCGGCGGTTCCGCCGACGTCCGGCTGCGCGGCGCCGAGGAGGCCCGGCTGAGCAGCCTCGTCGCGGTCGGGCCGGCGCTCACCGGGCGGCTCGGGCTCAACGCCCCGGCCGCTCTCGCCGATCTGCCGGCCTTCCCTGGCGACCGGCTCGACCCGGCCCGCGGCGGCGGCGACCTGGTGCTGCAGCTGTGCGCGGACGACCGCTGGCCGGTCAGCGTCGTCGCCGAGCAGGTCGCGGCGGCGGTGGCGGGCAAGGGCGGCACGCTGCGCTGGACGCAGACCGGGTTCCTGCCCCGCGCGGCTCCCGGCACCACCCCGCGCAACCTCTTCGGCTACAGGGACGGCACCGCCAACCCCGACGCGGAGATGGCGAAGCAGTGGGTCTGGGGCCCGGCGGGCGGCCCGCACGAGCACGGGACGGTGCTCGTCTACCGGCGGATCCGGATGGACACCGCCGCGTTCGCGGCCCTCGCCGAGGACCGTCGCGACCAGGCGATGGGCCGCCGGATCGGCGACGGCGCCCCGCTCACCGGCACGGCCGAGCACGACGATCCCGACATCTACGCCAAGAACCCGGACGGCTCGTACGTCATCCCGGCCGGCGCCCACGTGCGGCTCAGCAGCCCGCGGCTCGACGGCGGCGCGCGGATCCTGCGGCGCGGCTACAGCTACGACGACGGGCCGGGGGACCGGGGGTTGCTGTTCTGCGCGTTCATGCGGGATCCGGGGCAGTTCACCCGGATCCAGAACCGGCTGGCGGCGAAGGACGCGCTCAACCCGTTCCTGGAGCACAACGGCTCGGCGGTGGCGTACGTCCTGCCGGGGGCGGCGGCGGAGGGCGGGGTGCTGGGGGAGTCGCTGTGGGGGTAGCGACCCGATACCCCCACCCGGTAAGGCCTGGTCGCTAGGAGCGGACGAGGCGGGCGATGGCCTGGTTGGCCTCGCGGATCTTGGTGCCGGCCTCCTGGCCGCCCTCGGTGATGGCGTCCCGGACGCAGCATTCGATGTGCTCGTCGAGGAGTTGGAGGGCGAAGGACTGCAGGGCGCGGCTGGCGGCGGAGACCTGGGTCAGGACGTCGATGCAGTAGGTGTCCTGCTCGACCATGCGCTGCAGGCCACGGATCTGGCCCTCGATGCGGCGCAGCCGCTTGAGGAAGTCGTCCTTGTGGGAGCTGTAGCTGGCCATGGCCGTCTCCGGTTCCTGTGCGGTGAGGCGGACCCTCACTGTACCGGCGGGGCAGGGGGTGTCGGCCCGGGCGGAACGGACGGGGAAAGTGCGACATCCCGCCCGGGCCTGCCGGTGGGTCAGCCCGCGAGGCGGCCGACCAGCTCGTAGCCCGCCTCGTCGATGGCCTCGGCGACCTCGGCGTCGCTCAGGGGCGAGGCGCTGTCGACGGTCACGGTGCCGGAGGCGAGGTCGACGGCGACCTCGGTGACGGCCTCGATCTTCGTCAGCTCGGCGGTCACCGCGGTGACGCAGTGGCCGCAGGTCATGCCCTTCACCTGGAAGACGGCGCGCTCGGCGGTGGCGGCGGCGGGGGCCGCGGCGCTGCCGGTGCCGCACGAGCCGCAGCAGGAGGAGCCCTCGGTGGTGGCCGACTCGACGGTGACGGTGGTCTCGCTCATGGTGTGCTCCTCGGTCGTCGGTGCTGCTTCCTGATGAACATACCATACCCCCCTAGGGTACCGGAAAGGGCTTCGGGGGGACTTGGGTGAGGGCTCGGGTGAGGACTCGGGTGAGGACTTGGGCGAGGGCTCGCGTGTCCGGGCCTCAGCCCCGCACGGTGATCCGGATGCTCTTGGTGGCGGCGTCGGCGCACCGGGGGTCCGGATGCATCGGCGACATCGGGCAGCGGCCCCGGTCGCGGAACTTCCAGCTGAGCGTGGTGGTGCCGGGGGCGACGGCGACGAAGACCTGGTCGCCCTCGGTGGAACAGCCGATGCTGTCCTCGGGGCACGGGGCGGTGACGAAGTCCGGGCCGCGCCGCACCACGGCGCCGTCGCCGGTCGACGTCGAGTCCCAGGCCCAGGCCGTCGTGTTCGTGAGCCGGCCGCGGACGCCGAGGCTCTGCCCGACCGTCAGGGTCACCGTGTCGGTCGGGTACGGGGAGGCGGCATCGTGGGCCTCCTTCAGATCGGGGAGCGCGATCTCCGTCGTCGGCGCGGCCGGCGCAGATCCGCTGTCGCAGCCGGCGAGCAGGGGAGCGACGGCCAGGAGCCCCGCCCCGATCCGGATCGCTGCGCGGAGTCGGTCGGCCATCGGCAGGTCCCCCTGGTTGTTCTGTCGCCACCCATCATGATCGAACGGGTGCAAGGACGCCCAGGTCGGCGGCGCGGTTGCGGTCGGCCCCGGCCCCGGCCCCGGCCCCGGCCGTCGAGCCGGGGCGGTCGGCGCGTCGGCGGCTCTGCGCTTCCCGGATACCCCATGCCGGTATAGCGTGTGCGGCGCGCACTCACCGGGGGCACGGCCTGAGGGAGGCGGACCGCCATGCACGCGATCCTGCACGCACTGTCCATCGCCGGGTCGATGACCTGGGAGATCACCTGGGCACTGGTTCTGGGGTTCCTGCTCTCCGCCGTCGTCCAGGCGGTGGTGCACAAGGCCACCGTCGTGCGGCTGCTCGGCGACGACCGCCCGCGCACGCTCGCCGTCGCGGCGGGGCTCGGCGCCGCCTCGTCCTCGTGCTCGTACGCGGCCGTGGCGCTGGCGCGTTCGCTGTTCCGGAAGGGCGCGAACTTCACGGCGGCGATGGCGTTCGAGATCGCGTCGACGAATCTGGTCGTCGAACTCGGCGTGATCCTGGCGCTGTTGCTGGGCTGGCAGTTCACGGCGGCCGAGTTCGTCGGCGGGCCGGTGATGATCCTGCTGCTCGCGGTGCTGTTCCGGCTGCTGCTGCGCGAGCGGCTCGTGCGGGAGGCGCGCGAACAGGCGGAGCGTGGTCTGGCCGGCTCGATGGAGGGGCACGCGGCGATGGACATGTCGGTCGCGGGGGAGGGCTCGTTCGCGCGGCGGCTGCTTTCGGCGCGGGGCCTCACGTCCGTGTCCCACGTCTTCGTGATGGAGTGGGCGGCGATCCTCAAGGACCTGGCGATCGGCCTGCTGATCGCCGGCGCGATCGCCGCCTGGGTGCCGGATTCCTTCTGGCAGGCCTTCTTCTTCGCCGACCACCCACTGGCCGGGAAGCTGTGGGGGCCATTGGTGGGCCCGCTGGTGGCGATGGCCTCGTTCGTCTGCTCGATCGGCAACGTGCCGCTGGCCGTGGTGCTGTGGAAGGGCGGGATCAGCTTCGGCGGCGTGGTCGCGTTCATCTTCGCGGACCTGCTGATCCTGCCGATCCTGAACATCTACCGGAAGTACTACGGCCCCCGGATGGCACTCTTCCTGCTCGGGACGTTCTACGCGGCCATGGTCGTCGCTGGCTACGCGGTCGAGTTCGCCTTCGGAGGGCTGGGGCTGGTGCCGAGTCAGCGTGACGCCGAGATCCCGATGTCAGGCGTCGAGTGGAACTACACCACCTGGCTCAACATCGCCTTCCTGCTCCTGGCCGCCGCCCTGGTGGCTCGCTTCTTCCGCACCGGCGGCGCCATGATGCTGAAGATGATGGGCGGCGCCCCGGACGCGGGCCACGAGCATCATTGATGCGCCTTGCGCGAGAAGTCGGCCGGGCCGACTTCTCGCGCAAGGATGGTCAGGAGATGGGGAGTTCGCCGGCCTTGATGGAGGCGACAAACGAGGACCATGCGGCAGTGGGGAAGACCAGGGCTGGGCCGTTGGGATCCTTGGAATCGCGGACCGGGACGATGCCAGCGAAGCCGTCGGCGACCTCGATGCAGTTGCCCTGGTTGCCACTGAACTTGCTCTTGCGCCAAGTCGCATGCTTCAGGCTGTCCCGACCTGGGTCAATCATTCGAGTTCCTTTGCAATCTGTGTGACGAGCCGACGCGACGGCCCTACGTCGAGGGCTGCTGCTCGAAGTCGGTCAAAGGCCTGGTCGTGGGTTGTTACATCGTCATCTCGTTCGAGGTAGAGGCTACTCGTCAGAGCCTCGGTGTACACCACGTCGAGATCATTCCGGACGGGAAACTCCATAATCACGAACGAGCCCAGTACGCCGGGGTGTGCGCCGGCCTCGAACGGCACGACCTGCAAGGTCACGTTCGGTTCCTTGGAAGCCGCGATGAGCTGTTGCAGCTGTTTCGCCATGATCTCCTTGCTGCCGACCACGCGGCGGAGCGCGGCTTCGTCCACGATCGCCCAGAGTTTGAGCGGTTCCTCTCGCCGAAGAGCGGCGTTCTGCCGGGCCATACGCACGTCGACCAGAGCGTTGACCTCCTCGGCCGTGCCCTCCGGTTGGAGCTTCCGAGTCACGGCCCGTGCGTAGTCGGCGGTCTGGAGCAGTCCAGGGATCAGCGATGACTCGAAGTTCCGGATTGACACAGCCTCCGCCTCAAAGCTGATGAACGAGGCGTAGCGTTGCGAGATCACATCGGAGTACGGCTGCCACCACACCCTGCGCTTGCCTTCACGTGCAAGCGTCTCAAGCGCTTCCCGCGTGGCTGAGTCGGCGACTTCGTAGACGTCGAGCAGTATCCCGACCTCGTTGGCCTTCACGCCGTGGCGGCCGTTCTCCAGCCTGCTGACCTTGGACTGATGCCATCCGAGACGTGCTGCCACGTCATCGACCCTGAGGTTGAGTCCCTCTCTGATCCTCCGAAGTTCCGCACCCAGCATTCGGCGGCGCACCGTCGGTGTTGCGGCCACGCTCCGACCTCCCCTCGTCGCGTTCTGTCGTCGGGCGTCAGTCTGGCGTAGCGGAAGGCGCTTCGTCACGTCGCATCACAAGATGCATATGCACTTTGCTGGATTGTGTTGCACGTACTCATAGGCGCGGGGCATGCTTACAACGTGTGGCACACGTCACCACGCAGCGTGATCCTGGCGGACCTTCGCTCGGGCATTCCCATGCCTCTTGCCGCCCTTCGGATCGCGAACTTTCCCACCACCCCCGGAGGAGGCCCCGCCATGCCCGGAATGTGAGAAGCAGTCCACCCCCGCTGACCCGTTCTCGTGGTGGCTGCCCAGGCACCACAAGTCCGCCGGCTTCGCGCGGCGGCTGCTCCGTACCTTCCTCGCCGAGCGGCCCAGCGGCGAACAGCTTCTCTTCCCTGGCGAGTTGGTGCTCGGCGAGCTCGTCACCAACGCCGTCATCCACGCCAAGACCCCGCCGGGTCGGCTCATCTTCATCCGGTTCGAGCTCTGCCCCTCCGCCCTTCGTATCGAGGTGCACGACGCGGACGCCGGCCGGCCGTCCGTGCCGCGTCTCTCCTCCGAGTTCGCCGAGACCGGGCGCGGGCTGTGGCTCGTCTCGCAGCTTGCCTCCAGCTGGGGCTGCTGCCCGCGTGCGGGTGGCGTCGGCAAGATCATGTGGGCGCTGATCGACGGGGGCGCGCAGTGAGCGTCGAACTCCCCTTCCCTGTCACCGCCGAGATCAAGGGCATCACCACGGTCGCCACCTTCGCCGAGCTCTCCGACGCCCTCGACGCGATCCGTGCCGGCCTCGCCCGGCTCCCGTTGGACGACGACCAGGCCGGCTGCCTCGCCGAGTACTTCTCCCCGGCCTCCGCCGACCGCATCGCTCACCAGCTCATCCACACCGGCGCGGTGGGCGCGATCGCCTTCCTCGGCCTCTACGCCCACCCGATCTACCTGCGCGCCGCGCCCTGATGGGCCGCCTCAGCTGGGCCCGCGTCGAGATGTGGTGGTGCCTGAACGCCCAGTTCTCCCGCCCGGTCCGCGCGATCAGCCCCCGCCGCCGGGCCGCCCACACCGAGATGCAGTTCTGGACGGCCACCCCGGGCAACGCCGAAGCTCTCCTCCTCTCCGTCCTTCGCCAGGCCACGCTGCACCCGTTCGAGTGAACAGAGGTGCCGGGCGATCCCGGAAGCGGGATCGCCCGGCACTCTGCTGTGGGTGGTGAGTGGAGAGGGTTGCGGGGGGGGGGGGGGGGGGGGGCGCCCGCCCGCCCCGGGGGGGGGGGGGGGGGGGGGGGGGGTGTGGGGGGGGGTGGGGGTGGGGGGGGGGGGGGGGCGCCCCCCCCCCGGGG